>JAANWX010000038.1 GCA_018263575.1 Chloroflexota bacterium
AATCCTCCATTTCACCTTCGGTCCCTCCTATTGCGCCCGTTCCCCCTGAGCTTGTGTCTTCGGTTTTTTCGTCCTGGTGGACAGCAACAAAGGGTTGAACCCAGGCATGGGTTGACGTATCCCAAAAATAGGACACTGATCCATCCTCCGCCAGCAATGCCCACTCATACCAATCGGTAGAGGATATTTCTCCAAAGGAGGCCAAATCCTCGGGGATGACGGGCACCCAACCCGTTCGGTCGTCATTCAGGTGATACAAGGGCTTTCCCTCCGCGTCAAGGATCATCTCTGTATCTGTGTCAAGGTTAAGGTTTTTATTGGGCTCTGGCACCTTGGGGAGGGATGGCGCTGAGGACGATTCTTGGTCTTGCTCCTCAGCTTCCTGTGGAGAGGGATCTTCCTCATCTGAGGAATCTGAAGCCGGCACCTCCTCCTCCGTTTCAGCGGATGCCTTTGGCTCACTTGAATCCGTTTCCTCAGTTTCCGCTTCTTCCTGGTCTGCTTCTTCGTCGTTCACCACTTCTTCTTGGGCAACCTCTTCAGGAATCGTAGTGACCTTCGTAGAATTTTTCACCTTCAATCTTAGGACAAGGATGATTACAATTAAGAGAAGGGCAACAATTAGCTTTACCCAATCATAGGGTAGAAATTTTCTTTTTGCTTGCATTGTTTACCTCTCTTTTACTGCTGCCCGCCGGATGCGGATAATTTTTTCTTTAGTTCAGCGATTTCTTGATTGGCCGCATCCAATTTCTTCTGGTATTCTTTCCCACTCGTCGATGGAATCTTGTTTCTCCAATAAAACCAATCAAGAATCCATTCATTTAACCAACCAACAAGAACGCCTACCAGGAATGTAAAGGTAATCGAAAGATCCATTTTCTATCTATCTCCTCAGTATCCTATCTTCTCACTATTTTGGCCTAAGGGCTTCTGAAACCTTAAAATCCCGTTAGACTTCGAAAGCTTTTACCAATTTTTGAGATTATACTCACTATCCACAAAAAACGAAAGCTTTGGGATAATCGCGTTTAACACGAGGTGATAGCGGATGTTTGCAACCAAGCGGTTTACGTTTGGGCAGAGACCCGCACTATCCCTATTGTAACCATTCACGCCCCCCTGTCCCCCAACTCTGGGGGGACAGGGGGGCGAAGGTGGGTGAACGGTTACTCCCTATTACAGAAGTTTTGGGGAAGAAAGCTTAACCTCAAGGACGAATTTTACCACATATGCTTTTTCTAGGCATCCACAGCTTATTTAATTCATCTATTCCTATCTTTTCGAGAGTAGGCCCGGCCGCTTCCGCCGCCACTACCCCCAAAGATAATCGTCATCCCGACCATGTATCCAAAGTTATACCAACCTCCGTTGTTATAGACTTCGTAGATTCCAACCCTGTGGTTGAAAAGGGAGACGATGAAGTTGACCGGCGAGATGATACCGTGCCACAATATTTAAGCTATAATTCCCACATAAGTCAAGATATTAAATAGGGAGTTTTCTATGAAATCAGATTCTTCTTTTTACAAGTGGCGTCCTCACCCTTGGCATGGCCTAGAAGTTGGCCCTAACCCGCCTCACGTGGTCCATGCTTATATTGAGATTTGCCCTTTTGACCTTGTGAAGTACGAAATTGACAAGGAAACAGGGTACCTACGCGCTGCACGCCCTCAACGGACATCATCACAACCGCCCACTTTGTATGGGTTCATCCCCCGCACCTACGCTGGTGAACGGGTGGGAAAGTTAATGTCCGGCTCAAAACGGGGAGACAAGGATCCGTTGGACATATGTGTGGTCAGCGAGCGCCTCATTTCCAGGGGTGAAGTGATCCTCAATGCTCGTGTTGTGGGCGGGATTCCCACCCATACAGAAGATGTTTCCATAAGAGAGACCTATGGCAAGGAACATGCAGAGAAAGTAATTTTAGCAGCCATGAAAGATTATGGAGAAACCTGCTGTGATTAAACCAGACGTGAATCAATTAGGGTTTGGCCCGATTTTCACCAACAACCTTTTCGTGCTCCCTTTAGAATACCTTTATAATCTGCTTACTTTGAGGAGGAAAATATAAGTATGAAGCGCAAATTCTTAGCTTTAACCTTAATCATGCTCATTACCCTGAGTTTGGCCTGTTCACTTGGAAATTTGATCAACGATGGCGAGGATAGCGGCTCAACGGGTGAGTCTGCCCCCCAAGGTGAGGGACGATGCGGGAATGGAATCTGTGGCGGCCCAGAGAATCCCCAAAACTGCCCCGAAGACTGTCCCTCAGAGGCCCAAAGCGGGTCACCGTCCACGGATGATGAATCCGCTTCGGGAGACGGTGTCCCATCAACCCCATCATCCAATAATACCCCGCCCCTCTACATAGGTGTCTCCGTCCACCTGGAAGCCTGGAAACTGGGCAATGAAAAGCTTGGTTATGAACAGCAGGTGTACGAGAGATACGTTCAAAATATCTTGGCTTATTCGGATCTAGCCAATAGCTATGATATGCCCTTCACGTGGGAGACGTCCAACCTGATTGACCCAAGCGCAGCGCTAGAGCCAAACGTGTTGCTGGAGTTATACCAACGAGGGGATGGGATTGGCGTTCACGCTGACTTGGGCGAGCAAACGCCTTACCCCGGCGGGGAAGCACAGTTCACCAAAGATTTGCGGATATTGCGCCACAGGATGGAAGACTTGGGTATTCCGGTCACCCACGCCTCTGGCGTTTGTTCCACCTCAGATTGGGTCACGGCTGCTCTTGACGCTGGTTTTGAGGCCGTCACGGGAACGGTGGATTATTGTCTAAAATCACTGCCACTCGACCAGCAATCGGCAGAGATTCAGGAATGTAAAGGTCCCGCCTTGTGCCATGATCCCTATCCTGGACAGATTCCTGAGATGCTGCACCCGTGGCGGGCTGCTGATGGCAGTTCGTGGACAACGCCCGCTGAAGAAGGTTTATTGGTCTTTAGCACTGCGGGAGCGTTGCCCTGTTCCGCTGGATCCGGTTCGCAGCCCCAATGTGACCTGCAAATCATCGAGGAAGCCTTGGCCGCTCGCCAGCCCGGGGAATTCCACTCGTTTTTCTTTGTCTGGAGTTATGGATCTCCTTTAGAAGAAGAACTGCTGCGAAACTTTTACGAGGGCCTCCAACCTTATATTGAAAGCGGTGATGTCGTCTGGAAGACCATGCCGGAATTGATTGAAGCCTATCAGGCATTTGAGGGATCTGCTCCCTAAAAAAAAGCCTCTGCCAAACTTAACGTTGAGATCATCATAGCAGGAGGAAAATCCACCGTGAAACACAGTACCTCAGCCTTAGTCGTAGTTTTGACCTTAATCTTAACTCTAGCCTGTTCTCTAGGAAGCCTGCCTGGGAGTGGAGAAGACACTGGTCCTCAGACAGAATCCCCTCCTAAAAGCGAAAAGCTGTGTGGCGACGATGTCTGCGACGGGCCGGAGAACGCCCAAAATTGCCCGGAGGATTGCCGTGAAGAGAGTCAGGGAGAAGAAGAAGCGGGGGAGGATACCTTGTCGGTCTCGGAAAGTGCTGCCACCCAAGAAGAGTATTGGCTCACCAACCCCGCCACGGGGGATGATTGGTACGTCCACGTCACCACGCCCGATGTCGCCAACACGGTCCTCTTCCCAGCCCTGGTGCTCGTTCCCGGGGGAATCGGGGACAGCGCCGGGTTCCGTCGCCCGGACGGGGCCTCAGCGGTTTTCGCCCAAGCTGGGTACGTCAGCGTGGTCTTCGACGCGGACGGGCGCGGGAAAACGGGCGGAGAGGAAGACTTCAACGGGCACGCCCACCAGGATGGGTTGGCGGAAGTGATCCAGTTCGCCGCCGATTTGCCGCAGGTCGACTCCGACCGTTTAGCCCTGGTCTCCTATTCCTATGGAGTGACCATGGCCACAGGGACTTTATCGCGTTATCCCGATTTGCCAATCTTGTTCTACCTGGATTGGGAAGGCCCGGCGGAACGCTTCGACACCACCTCCGAATGCACACCTCACCCGAATATTGATTTTCAACCCTGTGATGACGATGAGTTTTGGAGCAAGCGCGAGGCCCTCAAGTTCATCTCCAGCGTTCAGGTCCCTTACCAACGCTTACAAACGGAAAAAGACCATGTCCAACCCGACGTGGATCACGCCCTCAACATGATCTTCGCCTCCGTGCGGGGCGATCCCCCTTGGGTGCGGCTCAACGACCTGGAGCCCGACCAAACCTACGACCCCAACGATCCCCCGGCCATGATCCCCGAGAGCGATCCCCGCTCCCTGGAGGCCCTAACCCTCGATTACGTGGAGGAACTTTTTGGACTCCATCACCAGCCATAAAATCGATTGAAATCGACCCTGTTCCACCAATGGGTGCACACTGTGAGCGAAACCGACCTTAGTCGGTTGAGACTAATCCGCGCAGGCGGATTTTGCAGACCAGCAGCGAATTAATTCGCATGGCCCGGCCTGATGAAGTTTCACCCTGATAAGGTTATAATCATTACACTTTATATTTGATCCGAAAGATACCTTTCTATTTCCCCCAACACATCTGGTAAGTCTTGTAATGGTTTTCCTCGTAGGTTTGAAAAGAAAAGTCTCTTTTGTTCGTCATGAAAGTGATGAGGGTAATTCTTTTCTATCTCTTGATGATGTGGAGAATTATCCCAGCGTAGTACGGCTCTTCCTTGGCGAAACAACTGATATGAATAACGTGTACGCCGAGGGTTATGGTTCAACCAGACCTGAAATGTTTATTGGGTAGTAACTGCTGCTCTTATTTTAACACGAAAAGCATTTTGACCGTAAACTATCAAGTCTATGATCTTAGGGTCATTTGTAACATGAGATGACCCTAAGATTTGAAGCAATGCCTTATACATCGCTTTCCTCAATGGCAGTCTTCAGGTTTTGCCAACTTACAATCATGTCTTGGATCGATTCCCACTCCATCCAATCATCTTCATCGGCGATGGACGCTTGACCTGACAATGTTTCAGACCACTTTGAAAAGCTTTGTTTGTGCTTACGTTCAAAACGTTGCATTTCAACTTCCGCCCAAGAAATCTGACGTTCAATGTAATCTAGGATGATACGTTTGAGCGCCTGTTCTGGGGTCGCGTAAAGTCCCGCTTGGACAAATGGTTCAGTGAGTATAGGGATAGCTTGTTTAATAACCATAGTGTAAATCCTTTTCTGAGTATCAAAACTACATATACTTATTATATCACCACATTAAGGGAGAACTCCACGATCTGAGCGGGAGTGCTAAAAAGTTGTTGGTTAATCTCAGCCCCCACCCTACTCTTCGGGTATCCACCAATTGCGACGAAAAGATGTCGAATTTAGGGGAGGGGCTACGTTCTTCCCCCCAAATTCCTGTTTTTGGCATTTGCCCTATACAGGATGCTTCGCTAGGGGGATTGAGGGGGGCACGTTTTCCAACAAACTTTTAATGCTCCCGTTACCTCTGTGGTATACTGGTGGTGTATCAAAAGGAGGATTCTATGCAAATAAGATTTTCACTTCCTGAACAGCAGTTTATCACCGAGCCTTTGGAAGACGTCACCAGAAAAGTGCGCCTCTACGCTGCATTGGGAATGTATCGTTCTGGGAAGTTATCTATTGGGGCCGCTTGTGAATTGGCCGACGTGGATCGCTACATATTCCTCGATTTCTGCAAAAGGGAGAATGTCCCCCTGCGGACACAAACCCCAGAAGAATTAGAAACTGAATTCCATCAACTCATTTCCTAGGGGGAATATCTATGCTCGTCATAGCCGATAGTTCCGCGCTAATTGCTGAAAAACTTCGCAATTCTTCAATTTATTATGGGGATATATTGTTAGCAAGTAGCTATTCACCCATGTCATTTCGACGAGGTTTCGGCGTGGTTTTCGCCGAATAACGAGGAGAAATCTTTGTTTCGACCAGCGATTCGCCTCTATGAGCGAAAGATTTCTCACTTGCCGTAGGCACAGCCTGGGGCTGCACACCGTGAGCACAGCGCGTTCGAAATGACACCTGAGTAGTTACGTTAGCAAAGGTTCTGGAACTTGCGCAAGAATAAACAGGCAGCATAAAAAACAATCTGCGTTAAAAATAGGTCGGCACTGTCAAGGAGAACCTATGAAAACCAAAGTCCACCTCTTGGGCCGCAAAATCCCTCTCTGGGCTGTGGGAGCAGGGCTGATCCTCTTCGGCCTCCTGGCCTACGCCCCTTACTTCGGTTCCGGTTTCTCAGCCGACGACTTCATCTTCATCAACATGCTCGAAGGTGCCACGCCGTACAATCCCTGGCTGGGCTTTTGGGGGATTCCCGTGGAGAATTATCAGGGTTTTACCCAATTGTGGTGGATGTCCGCCGAGGGAGGGGGAGCCTTTCTGCGCCCCATCGCCAGTTGGACGTTGACCGCCCTCTACCGGGTCTTTGGCCGCAACGCCCTCCCTTTTCACGTCACCTCGGCTCTCATCCACTCCTTGGGTGCCTTTGCCGCCTTCTTGGTTCTGCGCCGGTTATCCCAGCATGACGCCCCCGCCCTCCTGGCCGCCTTTCTCTTCCTCATCTGCGAAGATCACGGCATGACCGTGGCCTGGATTGCGACCATCACCGACTTGCTGTGCGCCCTTTTCCTCAACTTGGCCTTTTGGTTTCACATCACCGCTCGTGAGGAACGTCGCCCCTGGCGTTTCGGACTGAGCCTGCTCTTTTTCTTAGCCGCTTTAGGTTCCAAAGAGACTGCAGCCATTTACCCCGTCATTATCATCGTTTATGAGTTCTTCTTCGCCGAACACTTGGCCGCCAAACACTTGGCCGCTGAACGGTTGTCAGCTCACCAATTCGGGGAGCTGTCGCTCCCCTCCGAGCATGAGAAGGCGCTCCCCTCCGAGCGCGGGAGGATGGTACCCCGTGAGCGTGGTGGAAAATCAATTTCTAACGCTCGAGCGGGATCGACAGATCCCGCGGGCTTCGGTAAATTCGGGGATCTGGCGATCCCCTCAGAGCGTGGGGAGCCGGCCCCCTCCGAACGTGGAAGGGGGGTGACCCTCCGGGAGCGGATTCGGTTCTTCCTGCGGGGATGGTGGGCTTGGGCCATTCCCCTGGTCGTCTTCGCCATATACATGGCTTTTTATCGCAGCCTTTTCCCGCCCGTGGGGGGATTGATGTACGTTGACCCTTTTTCCCAACCCTTGCGCTACTTGGTGCGGACCTTGCCCAACCTCCCGGTCATGTTCGTCGCCCTCCTCACCCAATATCTCCCCTCCCTGGTGATGATGATGCCGGGTTCCCTGCCCTTTGTGGCTGCTTTGGGCGTGGTCCTGCTCGTCTTGTTAATTTGGGCCTTACTCTTCTGCCGGAACGAACGATCGGTGTGGTTTGCGCTTTTAACCTTCACTCTCAGCCTCCTCCCNGGCCTGGCCACCGATCCCGGTGAACGTTTGTTGTACTTCCCCAGCGTCTACGGCTTGTTCATCGTCGCCTGGTTGATCCTCCAAATCCCTCGCCTGCGCTCGGCCCTCTCACCACCCCCCGTCCCCCTCCTCTCTTCCAACTTTGGGAACGAGGAGGGGGTGCCCTCAGGGCGGGATGAGGGCCAACCATGGTTAGCAAAAAAGAGACAAATTCCCCCTAAAGCATCTTCATTGACACGGGCCTGGGGTTGGTATCTGCTCGTCTCTGCCCTGATCCTTCCCATCCTCCTCCTCTTCATCTACCCTTTCATGTGGATTCCTAGCATGGGTTGGCCCGAAGATACTGTGACTGAAAGCCTGCCCCTCATCGAAGCCGATACTCACCAACACGTCGTTTACCTGAACACCAACTCCTCCTATAATACCTTTTACCTGCCTGATATCTATCGCTACCATCGTGGAGAATATGTGGACTTGCGCGTCCTCTCCAGTTTCAACGGTCATGTCTCGGCTCGCAGCGAGGGAGAACACACCATCCTCCTGCGCACGGAAGACACCGGCTGGTTGAGTAATATGTTCGCCCGCCTGGTACGCACTGAACCAAAATATAGCGTGGGAGATGAATACATCACCGAACTCTTCACGGCCACCATCCTGAAAACCACCCCCGACCGGGAGGACGTGCTGGAAGTGCGCTTTACGTTCAATATTCCTCTTAATGATCCCTCCCTGGTGCTCCTTTATTATGATGGGGAAAATCACCAACGCTGGGTGCCTACGCAAGAATGGCAGCTCCTCAATACGAGCCTGGAACCTTTTTCATTTTAGGGCCTTTAAGGGGGTATCAATGTACTTAACCATGGTGATGCAAAAAGGACCAGAATATAGCTTGTAGAACCCCACATTTAGGGCAGATTTTCGCATAGCATCTCTGAAGGGAGATCATATTGGCCGCTATATGGGGCGGGTATCGAAACCCGCCCTACGTTGACTTCGCTTTTGCGAAGGGTGTGTTTAGCCGCGGAGTTTTGACTTATGTGATGCTTCTGCCCCGCAGCCTTCAAACCGCTTGCTCTCTCACCTATACACAGGGTATAATTTTCAGCAACGCAAGCCTTACCCAAGGAGAAAAACTAAAATGAATGTGCTTATCAGTGGCGGAACAGGTTTAATTGGACGCGCCCTTTCTGCTAAATTGAGCGCTGAAGGACATCGTGTTATAGTCTTGACCCGCAGCCCTGAAAAGGCAAGGAATGTCCTTCCTTCGGGCGTGAATCCGGTCAGGTGGGATGGGGAAAGCCTGAACGGTTGGAGCCATCTCATGGAGGAAATGGACGCGGTCGTCAACCTGGCGGGGGAAAGCATCGCTGGAGAATCGCTATCCGCTATCCTCACGCAACCTTGGACGGAGAGGCGCAAAAGCCGCATCTTGAACAGCCGCGTGAATGTTGGCCGTGTGCTGGTTGCCGCTATTCAGTTGGCCGAGAAGAAGCCAAGCGTTTTCGTCCAGGCTTCGGCGGTGGGGTATTATGGCCCTCATGGAGAAGAGGTCGTCCTCGAGAGCACGGGGCCTGGAAGTGATTTTCTGGCCAAAGTCTGCCAAGCGTGGGAAGACTCGACCGTTGACGTGGAGAGGATGGGCGTGCGCCGGGTCATACTCCGCACGGGATTGGTGCTTTCTGGACAGGGTGGAATTTTGCCGGTTATGCTCCTCCCCTTCCGATTCTTTGTCGGTGGGCCCCTCGGTGGGGGAGAGCAGGTCATCCCCTGGATACACATTCAAGATCACGTGGATGCCATTCGCTTTTTGCTGGAAAACGAGAAAGCACGCGGGGTGTATAATCTTTCGGCGCCGAACCCGGTCACCAACGCTGAGTTTGGCCGTGTGGCGGGGAAAGTCTTGCACCGTCCTTATTGGTTGCCTGTGCCAGAGTTGGCTCTCAGACTGGCCCTGGGTGAGAAAGCCTCCTTGATTCTCGATGGCCAACGTGCCTTGCCTTGGCATCTCCAAACAGACGGCTATACCTTCACCTATCAAGAGTTGGGGCCAGCTTTGGAGGATTTAGTGTTGGAGTACTGATGAAACCCAAAACGTTATTTTCCTACTCAGTGGTTAATTGACATCAATATGCCTTTTGTAAATTTCCTTTCTCCCTTTGCCAAACATTTTTTGCCCTGGCCCTCACCAACAGAAATTCAAAATATCCTACCGGTTGTTACAGATATTGAAGATGCTCCTATTATCGCAGGTGCCCTGGTGGCCCAACCGGACATTGTACTCTCTAACGATTTTCAAGCTTTCCATACACCTCAAATGAAAGCAATTTGGGAAGAACGGGATATATCAGTCGAAAGTCTCTATGGTTTATTATGTGTATTTGGATTGCGGGAAAGGAAATGATAAAACAACTTCCCCTGCGTCAACGTATTCGCAAAGCTTTGGTCGTTATGGCTTTCCTGTCTTTCCCTATAACCATGAATTTCCTCTCCCCCTATGTCATCATCGAAGGGGCCGCGAATGGGGTCGTCAATGGTAGTCTAATCATGTTCGGGTTGATGTTCGTCTCCTCCCTGTTTCTTGGCAGAGCCTGGTGCGGATGGGTCTGCCCTGGCGGTGGGATGCAGGAGATTGTGGAGCCGATCAATAACAAACTGGTCAATGGGCGGAGAATTGATTGGATCAAATGGAAAACACAGAATGCATCCTGTGTGGAACCTGCGCAGATAATTGTTCAAAGATTGTGATCCGCTACTCATTTAGTTCAGGTAAATAAGGTAGCGCCCCCAAAAGTACGAGATTTGGAAATCTCGGCTACTTGTTCTAATAGAGAGGAATGAACTATGCATAGCCTATCAAAAGTAGTTAAACGAAGTGGAGCGGTGGTGGACTTCAAGGCGGAGAGAATTACCAACGCCATTTACCGGGCGGCCGTGGCTGTAGGGGGGCGGGACCGGGAGACGGCCATTCAACTCACCAAGCAGGTGATCGCTCTCTTGGAAGCTGCCACGCCAGCAGGGCATACGCCCACTGTTGAAGAAATCCAAGACATCGTTGAAAAAGTGCTCATCGAAAATGGCCACGCTAAAGTGGCCAAGGCCTATATTCTATACCGCGCTGAGAGCACCCGACAGCGTGAACAACAAGCCGCGCGCCAAACCCGTTCTGAAGGTAAAATTCCCTGGGCCAAAATTTGGTATTCCCTGGATTGGGCGGTGGCTCATGGCCTTAACACGGTGGAAGGCTTGAACGAGCGCATTGAAAAGGGAGAATTTCCCGAAATCGTCCAAGAATCCGAAGCGGCCTATAACATTGAGATTAAACATGTGGTTGAAGACATCAGCCAACGTCGGGAAGAGGTGAAATTGGTGATCGTCAGCGGGCCGTCCTCCTCGGGAAAGACAACGACCACCAAAAAAATCGAGGAAAGGCTGACGGAGATGGGGATGCACTTGATCACCCTGAACGTGGATAATTATTTCTTCGATTTAGAGATCCATCCCAAAGATGAATTTGGCGATTATGACTTCGAGACCCCCCAGGCGCTGGAGATTGACTTAATCGACGAGCATATTCAGAGACTACTGGCGGGGGAGCGTGTTGCTATTCCATTTTATAACTTCAAGACAGGGAAACGCGAGCCGTCCCGAACCACGATGCAAATAGGCCCTGATGACGTCATTCTCATTGATAGCTTGCACGGTTTATACCCGCCCATGACGGCCAGTGTTCCCGATGACCAGAAGTTTAAACTTTACCTTGAGCCCCTTTTGCAAATGAAAGATGAACAAGGTAACTATGTGCGCTGGACGGATCTGCGCCTCATCCGCCGCATGTTACGGGACGCCGCCCACCGCGCCTACGATCCCCGCCGTACGCTGACCCACTGGCATTACGTCCGGGCCAGCGAGATGCGCCACATAATCCCCAATAATTCTCTGGCGGACTACATTGTCAACACCGGCTTGCCGTACGAACTCCCCATCTATGCCACTCGTCTGCGGGATGATTTTGCCCAATGGACCGAAGAGTACCGGGATGACCCCCTCCGCGAAGACGCGTATACCCGTGCCAAACGTGTTCATGAGTTGTTAATCCAAGTGACCCCCGTTGAGGACGATTCCCCCATCCCCGCCGACTCTATTTTGCGGGAGTTCATTGGCGGGAGTTGTTATGAGCCGGGGTAGGTAGGAAGCAGGGGATCAGGGGATCAGGGAATCAGGGGATCAGGAAATTGGGTAGCCGTTCAGCTACCAGAGATGACTCTCCAAAGTTGACAAGCAAAGCAAGATCGGCGACAGTGACTTTGAGAATTGAATTTATCCGCTCCTTTCCAAATCCACTGTAGTCCCCCTACCTAATCTCCTACTATCACTACGTTACTCCCACTCCTCCCAAACACCTCAGGCGAGTACATCTCCTCCGCTTTAGCGGGGGGGACTACGAACGTCCCCGGCGTGGTGGCGCGGGCCACATAGGTATAGGTGTAGACTCCGTCCCATAGCAGGGTGGTGAAGGCTTCGGCGCGTTCGTCGCGCATGTTCTGGTGCTGGTACCAGGTGCCCCACCACCACCAGCCATAGCGGTAACTGGAGTCGTTCGGGTCTTGGGGGACGCTACCGGAGACGGCCAGAGCGGGGTTGACAATCTCCAGCCCGGCGGGGAGGGGGTCAACCAGGGCCACGTGATAGCGCCGGTTATCGGCCACCATCGTGATCCGCACCCGTACCCGCGCCCCGGCCTTGATGTGCCACACGCCGTCCTCGTCCCGGGTCACATCTTCAGGGTCATCCACCGCTTCGTACTCGCGCAGGATGACAAAGCCCATATCCAGCGGTTCCAGGTTGAGGTCGGTGGGAGCGTATTTCAGCCCCAGGCGATAGTAAAGCCGCCCCGTTCCCTCTTTTTCCAAAATTAAATTCTGAGATTGCCCTGAGCTTGTCGAAGGGCCTGTCGAAGAGTCCATGAGGTAATTCATGGGGATTTCCGTCTCATGGCCTTCGGTAGAGTAGCCTTCGTACGTGTGGCTTCCGGCGTAAGTCTCGCCCAGCCAGATGCGGGCCACAAAATCCGGGGTTTGGGACTCGAAAGCCTTGAAGTAACGGTCGAGGGCCAGGAGGACAAAGACATTCTCTTGCGTGTTATACCAGCGTCCCTTCGTGCGGTGGGCCAGCAGTCCCTTGACCACTTTGGGAATGAGGTCACTCTCGGGATTGTCGCCGATGAGGGCATCCAATAAGATTGCGTCCGTGCGGCGGTTGGAACGCAGCAACAAGTAGTTTTGGTCGTCATAGCCGATGGTGAAATTGGCCGCGCCGGCCGTTTCCACCACGCGGTTGTTCACATAAAGGCGGATTTCTTCCAGTTCTGAGATTGAATTGGGGTCATCGGTCAGCACACTCCACAACCACCCCACGGCATCCAGGGAAAGATTCTCCACCCCGGCCTCCTCCAGCAGATTCCGGGCTTTGGCCGTGTCTGGGTCGCCCATCAAATCCCGCACGTAGAGCGCGTAAGAGCTCAGCGTCCAGCGCGTGGATTGGCTGTACCAATAGGGATAATGGCTCTCGATATCCTGAAGGTAGTAGAGCGTCTGCTCTTGCATGCCCTGGGGGACTTCATAGCCCTTGAGTTTGGCTTTTTGGAGGGCATGGGCAACGTGGATGGTATTGAAGGGGATTGAGTCCCGCCCGCGCCGCCAGTAGGGGAAGCCGCCATCGTGGTTTTGGAGGATTCCCAACATCTCGATATCGCGGGCTACGGCGGATTCCATATCCTCAGCGGAGGGGAGACCATCGGCCTCGAAAGCGGTCAGCACGTCGCGCAGGGCGGCCACGCCTAAAACCCGGGAGGCCATCTGCTCAGAGCAATCGTAGGGATAGGAAACCAGGTAGAGCACAGCGTCGGTGAGGGCTTGGAGGGCGGTGGAGGAGGTGTTGATCTCCAAGCCGCCGAATTGCGGGAAGACGCCCTCAGGGGCGGCCACGGGTTGGGCCACTACGGCACGTTGGGCCGCTTCGTCCTCATCAACAACGCCATAGGTGGCAAAGGCCTCCGTGGTGGCCGGGGTGTAAACGGGTAATTCGCCCGATGCGGCGTCAGCGTATGATCCGGACACACCGGCGATCTGGAAGCGGGCGGTGCCGGCCATTTCCGCCTGGGCGGGGAAACGCACTTCCACCCGGTCGTTGGCGGGTACGGTCACCCGCTGCCCGACCTCGTCTGTAAGGGTGAGGTTTGTGGTCTGGATGACGACTTCCGCTTCCATGTCCTCATCGGTCTGGTTCTGGATGACGACGGGAAGCTCGAATTGGTCACCAAAATTGAGGAAACGGGGCGCGGAGGGACGCACCATGAGCGGCAAACGAGCGGTGATGTTGGCCTCGGCGGAACCAAATTGCTTCCCGCTGGCGTCTACGGCCACGACCATGACCCGGTAGCGGGTCAGGTTGTCGGGCAGGGAAACGTCCACGGTAGCCCGTCCCTCCTCGTCGGTGCGCGTCTCGGGGGCGAAAGTGGCCAGAGGGTTGAAATCTGTGCGGATGGTGATAGCTTCCGCCGCTGGCCCGCTTTCCCCTTCTGCCATATCAAGGGCAGGTTCTGAGGCGGGTGCTTCGGCCATCATTTCGGCCTCCTCCATGACTTCACCTTCGAGAACTACGCTTTTTTCCAAGGCATCCCTGGATTCATCCTGGGCTTGCTCGGCGAGGTCTTGCGGGTTGGCGAGGATGATGCTGCTACGGCTGTAATAACTGCTGAAGCCCGAAGGCCGGAGTTGGTAGAAAACGGAGATGGGGTCGACCAGCGTGTAATTGGATAGGGCCAGGATGGCCTCATCGACCACCACGGCGGCAAGCTCGGCGTCCGGGACAGGTTCTCCGTCCGCGTCGGTGAGGAGGATGTCGAGTTGGGTTTCGCCGCCGGGTTCGAGTTTCTCGTCTTGGGCGGTCACGGCGAGGGAGAGGGTCCGCTCCAAGGGAGGGATGGTGAGGGTGAGTGTTCCGGTAGCGTAAGCGGGGCGTGGTTCGGTGGGGACACCTTCACCATCATCTGTGGGGACACCTTCACCATCATCTGTGGGGACACCTTCACTATCGGAGATGATTTCCCCGGAATCGTCCGTTCGGGGCGCGCTCCCCACCAGGTCCACCTGAACATGGAGGTTGGGGATGTATTCCTCGGTGATGGGGATTTCCAGGGTGGCGCTGCCATCATCCAGGGTGAAGCGTTCGGTGGAGAGGATGCCGCTGCGGCTGATGGTCAGCAATCCCTCGGCGGGGCTAAAGGGGGACTGGACAAGGATTTCGGCCACATCGCCGGGTTGGTAGTCTTCTTGGTTGGGGATGAGGGTGACGGTCTCTTGTTCCACCGTCCGGGAGGGGGGACGCTGCCCACCGCTCACCCAGCGCGTGATTTGACTCTGGTTTTCGCGGCCTTTCCCATCCGTGATGGTGGCGGTGATGGTGTAACGCCCGCCCACGAAAGTCTCGAAAGAGCAGGTGACGGGTTCCGCGCGGGAGCCAGTTTGGCATGTTTGGATGTCGACCTCTTCCTGCCCCCAGCGGCCATCGGTGTACTTCCATTCCAGGCGGGCGGCTTCAACGTGGATGGGGCGGTCAGGGGCGGGTTCTCCATCCAGGTCGGTGACGATGAGGTCGATGTCCAGGTCTTCTCCCTGCTCGACGAAGTACCGCTCGCTGCGGAGACCCACGTAAAGCTCAGCGGGGTGCACCATGAGGCTTGTGCTTCCGCTCCAGGCCTGGCGGTTGACGTCGAAAACGGTGGCTTGGGCCAAGACGCTGTGCGGCCGGGGTTGGGAGGTGGATTCAAAATCTAGTTTTAGGTAGTGCTGCCCGGTGGCGTCGGTATAGCTGGAAAAGCTTTGACCGCTTTCAGTTTCAGTTTGGCCATTTCCACCCCAATAGTAATACCACCAGGGCGTCCAGGTGCCAAAGGTGAAGTCGGGCCAGTTGGGGGGATTATAGTTGGTGGCGGAGGAGGTCACGAACCAGTTTGTTTCCGCGTTGGGCAATGGGCCACCGGCGTAGTAGGCGGCTTCCACGGCCATGGTGGCGCTATCCCCCACAAAGTAGGGGCCGGTTGTCTCGTTGCGGGCGGTGACCTCGAACTCTGGCCGGCGGAATTCTTGAATTTGGAAATTATGGTAATACTGGGTGCTATTAACGTTGAGGCTGCCTAAGGCGTCCAGTTGCAGGGAAGCGTAGCCCAGGTTAGCGTTTTCTGGCAGGGTGAAGGAGAGGTCGAAACCGCCCAGGGCGTTGGCCTCTACCTGCCCGCTGCTGTATTCGTTGCCCTGCGGCCCGATGACCTGGTAGGTCACGGCGCGGAGGGAATCCCCCACCAGGGCCACATCGCCGCCTTCTTCCCCCTCGATGCGGCGCATCCAGCCTTTGACGTGGACTTCCTCGCCGGGGCGGTACATCTGCCGGTCATCGAAAACGTACCAGCGCAGGTCATCGCTCTGGCTGCGGCGGTGCCATCCCTCCCCCTCCCAGAAAGAGGTGGAAGCGGGGAGCATGGCCACATCTTCCCCCTGCTGGGCGGTGAGGTAGGTGGCTCCCGCGCTGGGGATGTCGAATTTGGCCGTGCCATCCTCTCCGGTGGTGGCGCTGATTCCCGCCGCGTCGGAGGAGATAGCCACATCTTCCAGGGGCACGCCATCCCTGAGATTGGTCGCCCAGGCCACCATTTCGCCGCTGTCCACAAAGGCATCCAGGCCAATTTGGGTGACCTGCACCCAGGCCTGAACCGTTTCCCAGTACTTGTCTTTTTCTAGAAGTCCCCGGTGGGGTTTGGCGATGATGATGAAGTGGCCGTAGTCACCGTCCATGACCTCGCTGAGGCTGATGCCAATTTCGGTGAGGGTGTCTTTGGGCGTATCCAGACGTTGGGTCTCATCCAGTACCAGTTTTCCGGGCGGGTCTATGCCCTCATCCGTGCGCTGGTATTCTTGTAAATATTGCTTGAACTTTGACCAATCACTGGGTTCTACGGCGTAGATTTTGACGTCCAATTTCTTGTAGTTGATGGTGTAGAGGGAGAGGCTGGGCTTACTCGAGGAGGGGTCTAGGGTGATAAAGGTTTTTTGCGGTCCAATCAAGATCGATTCCGCAGGGCCGACCTTGAATTTGAGGGTCTCCTCTTTGCCCAGCTTTTGGCCGAAAATGTCTTGAATTTCCCCGTCCACGGTGACGCGGTAGGTTGTCCGGCCTTCGGTCATGCCCTGAATTTGGAGGGTATCCCCGTAGATGTTGACGCTCGCGCCGGGAATTTCTGGCTCGATGCTAAGGGTGCCTTCGGTGTAGGATTCTGGGTCTAAGGGGTTATTGAATTCGATGTAGAAGGGTGTGAGGGGAGGGCAATTGTCGTCGTACCAACTGCAATCGTGGTCTACTATTTCCAGGGGAGCGTAGGTGCGGAAGCTGTAGACGTGCGCGCTTTGGGTGAGCAAAGGCCCTTCGGCGGAGGGGGTGCCGGGGCCGATGGTGACGCTTATGCCCGCGTCCTTGGGGAGCTTTTCTTTCGCGCGGAACGCCAGCCAGCGTCCTTCGCCGGCGTTTTCGGCTTTGTTGAGCAGGGTTTTCTCCGCCTCGATTTCTTCAGCGCTAAGCAATTCTATCTCCACCGCTTGGCCATCGGCGGTGACCTGAATGGTCGCCAGAACGGCTTCAGGGTCAATGCGTTGGTCGAAGGCCACGAAAAACACGGGGTCCAAGGGCTGGGGGGTAGCAGAATGGGGGTAGGTGCTCACCACCGTGGGTGGCGGGGTGTTGAAGGTGAAGACTATGCTCTCTTCTAAAGCATTACCCGTAGCGGATTCGATCCCGGCCGGCACGGTGACGGTGTACTCGGTGGCCATGGGCAAACGGTCGATTTTTTCCGAATCGTATTGGAAGTTGAGGGTCTTTGTGCCCAGCCAGCGCCAGGTGCCCGATAGCTCTGGGGCTATTTGCACGGGAATATCTTCCTCTGCCAGGCTTTCTACCGTGGTCAAGGGAACCATGGGTTGGTTGAAGGTGACGTTGACGAAGGGGGCGATGGGAATTTCTCCTTCGGGGGAATAGCGCAAAACTTCTAGCGGCTCGGTTTGCTCGGTGGGGACACCTTCACTATCACCTTCGCCATCGCTGACGGGGAAGGTCTCCTCAATTGGGGGGGGGGGGGGGGGGGGGGGGAGGACTTCTTCGGGAAGGCGGAACTGAGCTTCGTCGTCCTCCTCTGGCGTCAGGACCGGGAGCCGGGCCAGGATGGGGGCCATCTCCGCCTCGGTGAGGGGTTCCCCCTCTGTCACCGTTAACGGAAGAAAGTCTTGGGGCTGGGCGCCGCCTTCGCTGAGGAGAATGTTCAGGCCTTCACCATCCTCATCGCCAGAGCCTGGGATGGATTCGCTGGTCATGGGAGCGGTCCCAGAATCGGAATCTGTCTGGTCAAGGGGAATGGACTGCTCGTCGGGCGTTGGTTGGGCCGTTTTCTCGCCGCTGAGGTAGTCTGTCAGAGCGCAGGCGAGGGTGTTGGAGAGCAGCAAAATGACTGCCAGGAGGGGTAAGAGACGCTGTGTGCGGGAAAGGTGGGTGTGTTTATTCATGGTTTAAGCTCCCTTTGGGGTAGTCTAGTGATTGCATTATATCCTAGACGTGGAAGAAGGGGGATTTGTTCCCGGGGAATGCGAGTTGCGGGTTAGGAGTTGCGAGTTAGGAGTTGCGAGTTAGGAGTTGCGAGTTAGGGGTTACGGCACCCTCGATCTCTCAAGGTCTCCCGAGATGTTCCTTTTTCATACTCGAGAGGGATGGACACTAGCCTGGAGACTGTACACCGTACATCAATCGGGTGGAGGGGTGCGGGGGAAATGTGAATGGTGAATGATTATGGTCATGGTAAAATGGTGGTGTTAGGCAACGAAGGCTAAGAGAATAATTCATAATTCGCTTTTACCTATGTGTATTCTATATCGTCAATATTGATTCTGATAGGAGGACTTGTAATGTGCAACCGACCAGCCCATGAAGATAAGGGCTTTCCCATCGTCGCCAAAGTCATCCAGCAAGAGGGGGAGTGCATCGCCGGTCACGAGGTGGGCGATGAGATCCGTTTCGATGGCATGAAAATTCAGGGGGATGTGTGCATCCACGCCCTATACAGCTTTTTGCCTAAGGTGTTTGCCATGCGCTATGGGGCCGAGTTCCCCTGGTTGGAGAATGGCGATGTGGCCACCCATGCCTGTCCCGACGCCTGGAATCCGGTCGTTTTCGAAATCCGGCGCGTCAAAGAGGGCTAAAGAGGTTCTTATGACATTATACGGCGGCATCGAAGCTGGGGGAACAAAGTTTGTTTGCGCTGTGGGGACAGGGCCTGACGATATTCGGGCCGAGATCCGTTTCCCCACCACCCTGCCCGCGGAGACCTTCGAGCGGGCCATCACCTTTTTCGCCGAGCAAGGGAAATTGGACGCGATTGGCATTGGCTCGTTTGGGCCGATTGACCCCCGTCCCGGCTCGCCTGACTTTGGGTATATCACCACCACGCCCAAACCCGGCTGGGCGCAGACTGATTTTGTGGGCGCGTTGCAGGCCCATTTTGACCTTCCCATTGGCTTCGACACGGACGTCAACACTGCCGCGCTGGGGGAGGGCCGCTGGGGCGCGGCGCAGGGCCTGGACACTTTCCTCTACCTGACCATCGGCACGGGGATTGGCGGGGGAGCGATGGTGGAGGGGAGGTTGCTCCACGGGGTCATGCACCCGGAGATGGGTCACGTCCGTCTCCCGCACGACTGGGACGCGGATCCTTTCGAGGGGATTTGTCCCTTTCACGGCGACTGCCTGGAGGGGATGGCCTCCGGCCCGGCCTTGGAATCCCGGTGGGGCGTCCCCGCCGAATCCCTCCCCGCCGACCATCCCGCCTGGGATCTGCAATCCACCTACCTGGCTTACGCGCTGGTCAACTTTATCACCACGCTTGCTCCTCAAAGAATAATTTTGGGGGGCGGCGTCATGCACCAAGAACAATTATTCCCCCTCATTCGAGAGAAGGTGCAGGCTTTGCTCAACGCGTACCTCAGCGTGCCTGAAATCACCCAAGAGATTGAGGCCTTCATCGTTCCTCCAGCCCTTGGTGATCAGGCAGGGATAGTAGGCGCTTTGGCATTGGCCGACGTGGTTGCTGTGCAATAGGGGTTATGATTGACAATTTACGCCTAGGCACATATAATACAACATATACTTGGTGAGGAGGTGCTTATTTATGGCTCAAGTTACGATCTATTTAGACACAGACACAAAAGAAAAAATGAAGACACATGTAATAGCGAATAAAATATCTCAAAGCCAGTGGGTCTCTGATCTAATTCGTGAGAGGCTGCAATCTGAATGGCCAGATCATGTAGCAGCGCTTTCGGGGGCATGGGAAGATTTTCCTTCTCTTGAGGAGATTCGAAATACATCTGCCATTGATGCTGACCGGGAATCTTTGTGATGTATGTCTTGGACACCAACACATTAATCTATTATTTTAAGGGCGTCGGGGATGTTTCTACGAAGTTGCTACAAACGCCGCCAAAAGAAATTGGAATACCCAGCGTCGTTATCTATGAATTGGAAGTAGGTATTGCAAAGTCAACTTCGCCCCAAAAGCGCTCTAAACAATTGGCCAGCCTTCTAAAGGTCGTCAAAAGTATGCCGTTTGGGTTAAAAGAAGCCCAAAGTGCTTCTCAAATCAGGGTTGGGTTGGAAAAGCAAGGTCGACCCATAGGCCCTTACGATATCCTTATTGCAGCCACGGCGTTAGCCAATAACGCTATCCTTGTCACTCACAATACCGAAGAGTTTGGAAGGGTCAAGCAGTTAGAAATTGAAGACTGGTATTAGGCATGATGTCCACGGCATTGGTATCTGGTATGAGAAAATAGAAGACTACCCCATTAAACACAAAACTGCCCTCAAGATTTTCGAGGGCAGTTTGACTAAGGGCTGAATAAGTTATTTTTTCTTTTTAAGCACGGGGAGGCCGGTTTTGGTCTCGGATACTTCATAGCCAGCCGGGACGGCGTCTAATGAGCCTTCGGCCTTGACCTCTTTGGCAAAGTAATACAGGGTGCGCTCTTTGCCGGTCTTGGTTGTAGAGGTCGTAGAGTGCAGAAAATAAGTTTTTCCTTCTTCGTTTTGATAACTATAAGCCATATGTAACTCCTTGTAAACTAAAAATCTAATTAAAGTGGTTTGATTAATATACCGCTAACGACCCGAATCGCAGCTAACGATCTTGGTCATCTACTTCAGTATAGTACATTATTGGCTTTAATGCAATAATTCTCAAGAATTTAGACAATTTCCCGCCCTAATACGCCAGCCAATGCCCGCATTTCCTCTACGAATTGTGGTAATACCTCTAAGGCCACGGCCTGCTCTTTATCGGAGAGAGCCTGGGGGGGATGGGGGTGGAATTCCACCATTAAACCATCCGCACCGGCCGCGAGAGCGGCTTTGGCAGCGGGCAGCACCAAATCTGAGCGACCTGTTCCATGGCTGGGATCGGCGATGACCGGGTAGGGGCAGGTCTCTTTGAGGAGGGCGATGGCGTTGACGTCGAGGGTGTTGCTCCCAGCGTCACTTGCGGTGCGAATCCCCCGCTCGCAGAGGATGATGTTTGGGTTCCCCCGCGTGGTGATATGCTTCGCGGCGAGGAGCCATTCTTCCACCGTGGACATGAATCCGCGTTTGAGCATGACGGGTTTCTCCGTTTCACCCACGGCCCACAGGAGGGGAAAGTGCTGCATATTGCGGCTGCCAATTTGAATAATATCCGCGTATTCCATCACTAGGGGAAGGTGTTCGACGCTCAAGGCCTCGGTGATGACCAATAACCCAAACTCATCGGCCACCTGGCGCAGGATTTCCAAACCCTCCTTTCCCAATCCCTGGAAAGTGTGTGGCGAGGTGCGGGGTTTGAACGCTCCGCCCCGCATGATGTGGAGTCCGGCTTTTCGCATAGCCATTGCGATATCTCGGGCCTGGCGGTAACTTTCTATGGCACATGGGCCGGCAATGAAAATGATGTCTTTACCGCCGATACGGATTTCGGGCGAGATGGGGATGTTTTTCGTGTGAGGTTTTACCATAGGTGTTGAGCGCTTCTAACTTTTAGTGTGCCTAAAGCTTACCATAAAACTTTCTGAGGTTAA
Source organism: Chloroflexota bacterium (assembly GCA_018263575.1). GTDB lineage: Bacteria > Chloroflexota > Anaerolineae > Anaerolineales > UBA11858 > B10-G9. The sequence goes on from JAANWX010000038.1 coordinate 21,612, forward strand.
AGGTAGTGGATGAAAGAGGTTTGAATTTTAGGGTGATCGCATTTGGGAAAAATATGCCATAAAAGGATCGAGACGAATTTCCTCAAGCCTTGCCACCTATTTGATTCCATGCTAGAATTAGCAAGTAGAGGGCGGTGGCTATATGGCGGCGATGAGAAGTGGGCGACGCCCACTTTTTTTCATGCCTTAAGTCAGTGTCAAAAACAGGAACAATTTGGAGATAAAGCAATGAAAAGTGAATTTGCACGAGCCTTTAAACAGGTAATTAGTGATAAAGGCTTACCAGAAGAAATTATTCTAGAAGCTTTGGAAGAGGCTATGGCGGCTGCTTACCGGCGGTCGGTTGGCGCTTCCAGCGCGCAGCGTTTGACGGCAGAAGTAGACACAGAGACTGGCAACGTGGTTGTTTATGCAGAAAAAGAAGTTGTCGAAGAAGTTCAAGATGAACGTACTGAGGTTAGTCTAGAAGAAGCCAAAAAAGTGAATGAAGAAACGGTCCTTGGGGATCTGGAAATGATGGAAAGCACACCAGATGGTTTTGGGCGCGTGGCGGCTCAAACTGCTCGGCAGGTAATCCAACAACGCATCCGAGAAGCCGAGAGAGGAGCCCAGTACGAATATTATAGCCAGAAAATAGGTGAAATTGTCACCGGGGTTATTCAATCTGTTCAGCGGCATGAGGTTACCATTGGCTTGAGCATCAATGCCGAAGGGAAAATGCCGCGCAGCCAACAAATCGACAAAGAATATTACCGAGTCCATGATCGAATTCGGGCCTTATTGCTGGATGTGAAAGAGACCAACGGGGACCCGAAAATCATTCTTTCTCGTGGACATCGAGATTTTCTACGCCGCTTATTGGAAAACGAAGTTCCTGAAATTTATCAGGGTTTTGTTGAAGTGCGGGCTATCGCTCGGGAAGCTGGCCATCGCTCGAAGGTTGCTGTGGCCGCCCTTAAACCAGGTGTGGACCCTGTTGGCGCGTGTGTTGGCATCCGAGGGGTGCGTATTCAGGCCATTGTCCGCGAATTACATGATGAGAAAATTGATGTCATCGAATGGAGCCCCAATGCCGAAGAATATGTCGTAAAGGCCCTAAGCCCTGCCCGTGTGTTGAACGTTTTTCTTGATAAAGAGGCGGAAGGCATGCCCACGGCGACAGTTATCGTCCCCGAAGACCAGCTCAGTCTGGCAATTGGGCGGCGAGGACAAAACGCCCGCCTAGCTGCAAAACTCACAGGTTGGCGGATAGATATCAAAAGCCTTGTCGAAGCGGCTTCAGAAGCTCTTTTCAATCTCCAGAATGATCCTCGCTATGCTTATTTTGCAGATAAAGAAGCAGAGAATGTTCCTGCAATTGAAGCCATAATGAAGAAAAAAGCAGAAGGCCGGCCAATTCAACCGGAAGACTATCGTGAATTACAAAGCTTTACCGAACGGGTTGAAAAAGGCTTCTTGCAGCGCCGAGAAACACTGCATGAAAAGCGGAAAGCACGTATCTCGGCCGCTTTCGAAGCTGTCCCGGCCGATGCTTACGATCTTCCTATGTTGACTTTGGGTCTCCCTTCCAGAGCACAGAACTTATTGGAGGAAAATGGGTATGAAAATGTTGGTGAACTTGGTCTCCAGGTTCTCTTAGACAAAGAACGTATCGACGAGATTGACGGCATTGGCCCTTCCTATCTGGAAGCTATTGAGGATGCCCTAGCAGTAATGATAGGGTATAAAACCCTTCCCGCTGATCTTGAGATCGATGATACCTTTACTAAAGAAGATATTGATAAACTGATAAGAAATATGGGGAAGGAAGAGATTGAAGAGGAGGAGCCAGAATCTGCGGATGCGGAAGATACTCAGGCTGAAGATGAGCTTGAAGCAGCGGATGTGGAAAACATCAAGTCTGAGGACGAGGCTGAAACAGCGGATGAGGGTGAGATTCAGACCGACGATGAAGATGATGTTCAAGATGAAGACGAGGGACAGATCGAAGATAAAGAGGACGAAGAAGATAAAGAGGACGAAGAAGACGAAGAAGTAGAAGCAGTTGAGGAAAAAGAAGAAATTGATCCACCAGAAGAGAAAGGGTAGTGGATTTCCTGGGTGAGCGTATGGCTATGAGCCTAAAAGGAAAGCACCAACCCCAACGTACATGCGTAGGGTGCGGTGAAGTACAATCCAAACAAACTTTGATTCGAATTGTGCGTACTCAACAGGGTATTCGCATTGATCAAACGGGGAAACTGCCAGGCAGAGGTGCTTATCTCCACGCTCAGCGTGCTTGTTGGGAAAAGGGGCTTGTAAAAGCCTTGAGCCGCTCCTTGAGAACGAGCCTGACCACTGATGATCGCGAACGATTACAAACTTTTATGTTAACATTGACGGAATAAGGAGAGATTGATTGCCGCCAAGCCCACAAAATTATAGTAGGGCCCGTTGGTAATCTTTTACACCAGAGTTTCCTCACTACAGGGCGTGAATTAGAAAAGGAAGAGGTATTAGATGAGTGAAAACGAGCAAAATTCAAATGTAATTGAATTACCGATCAGTATCACTGTTCGGGAACTGGCAGAGGTCTTAGGAACCAGCCCCATTGATGTCATTAAGAACTTGATGGCCAATGGTGTGATGGCAAACATTAACCAGGAAATTGATTACGATACAGCCGCAATTGTTTCAGCGGAAATGGGTTTCGAGCCCACACCGCAGCAAGTGGCAGAGGAAAAACCAGAACAAATGGGGGAGATTCCTCTTTGGCGACAAAAATTGGCCGAAGAAGATGAGGAGCAACTTGCCCCGCGACCACCCGTCGTTAGCATGTTGGGACACGTTGACCACGGGAAAACTTCCCTTTTGGACGTTATTCGCCATACCTCAGTTGCTTCTGGGGAAGCTGGTGGAATTACCCAGCATATTGGCGCTTATCAGGCCGTTCACAATGGCAACCCAATTACCTTTTTGGACACACCTGGCCATGCTGCTTTTACCTCCATGCGTGCCCGTGGTGCTCAGGGTGCGGATATTGTCGTCTTAGTTGTGGCCGCCGATGACGGTGTTATGCCGCAAACCAAAGAAGCAATTTCTCATGCTCGTGCGGCGCAAGTGCCCATGGTTGTGGCCCTCAATAAAATCGACAAAGACAATGCGGTCCCTGAACAAGTCAAACAACAATTGGCTGAAGAAGGACTGGTCCCTGATGATTGGGATGGAGATACCCTAGTCATCCCTCTCTCTGCCACTGAGAATGAGGGCATTGAAGATCTATTGGAAGCCATTCTCTTAATCGCTGGTGATATGGATATAATGGCGAATCCGAGCGGCGAGGTTTTTGGTACCGTAATTGAATCTGAGATCACGAAAAGACAAGGTGTTATGGCAACCCTTTTGGTCCAGAATGGCACCCTGGAAGTGAGTGATACGGTCTTGGCAAATCTAGCTTATGGGCGCATTAAGGCCATGTTTGATTTTCATGGGGAGAGCATCAAAGAAGCTGGGCCATCGGTTCCGGTCTCTGTGATGGGCTTGAATGAAGCGCCCACCGCAGGAGATTTGTTCGAAATTGTAAAAGACGAAAAAGAAGCGCGGAGGCTTGTTGAAGAACGTGAATTGGACGCTGAGAGGAAGGCCTCAGAAGCAAGCCAGGCACTCACCTTAGAAGAGCTTTTCGCCCGCGCTCAGATTGGTGATGTGGAGAATTTGAGCTTGGTGATCAAGGCCGATGTCCAAGGGTCTCTTGAACCGATTGTTGCTTCTCTCGAGGACATGAAAAGTGAGGGAGAGCAAGAAATTGGCGTGGAAATCATTCATACCGGAATAGGGCGCATTACAGAGAACGACATTATGTTAGCCTCAACCTCTGATGCCATTGTGATTGGCTTTAACGTTGGCCCAGACAAGGTTGCCAAACGCATGGCGGAAAGAGAAGGCATTTCCATTCGTAGATATAAGATAATTTACCACCTGATTAACGATGTCCAAAAAGCACTCCAAGGCATGTTGGATCCCGTTGAAAAGAAAATCTTGATTGGTCGAGCGGAAGTTCTGGCTGTTTTCCCCTCTGGGAAATTCGATCAGGTAGCGGGTTGTCGTGTCCAGACCGGTGAGATCAGGCGAAATGCCCTAATTCGCGTTGTACGAGATGCAAAGGTTATCTATGAAGGGGAGATTTCTTCTCTAAAGCGCCACCAAGAGGATGTAAACGAGGTTAGGAAGGGATTTGAGTGTGGGATAGGTCTGAGAGGGTTTTCCGAGTTCGAAGAAGGCGATAAATTAGAGAGTTATGTGATAGAAGAGGTTACTGAATTCTAGACGATTATGGTTTCTAAAACACGTCTCAAACAAATATCTGACCGCATCAAAGAAGAGCTTACGGTCATTGTCTTATGGGAGGCTTCTGACCCACGCTTGGACGATGTATCTATTACTCATGTTCGCGTTGATCCAGAGATCGCTTTCGCGGATGTGTATGTTTCAGCCATTGAGGGGAAAGAACGTTCGGAAGAAGTCTTGGCGGCCTTGAGACACGCGCGGGGCTTTTTGCGCTCTGAGCTGGCTCATCGCCTTTCCCATTTACCACATTTACCAGAATTACGATTTCGATGGGATGATACGTTTGAAAGAGCAGCTCGTATTGACCAATTAATTGATGAAATAGAAGCTGAGGAAATTTCCAACGAGATGAGTGAAGATGATAAATAATGCTTCTATAGATGAATTGAAAGCGAAAATTGACGCAGCTCATCGTATTCTTGTTACCTCTCATATCCGTCCCGATGGTGATGCCGTTGGCTCTCTCTTGGGTTTTGGTCTGGTTTTAGAAGATATTGGCAAAGAAGTCAACCTGGTTCTGGAAGATGGTGTGCCTACGATATTCAATCATTTACCAGGCAGCGAAAGAATATACAAAAAACCAGTTGGCGTTTATGATCTAACCATTGTCTTAGATTGTTCGGATATTAGTCGGGTGGGGAATGTTTTGGATGAATACGGAAAAGCGGATATAAACATAGACCATCATCCTACCAATACCTATTTTGGCCGCCTAAATTTCGTAAATTCACAAGCCGTCGCTACAGCAGAAATGCTGGTTGACTTTGTGGCAGCCTTCGATGTCCAATTAACAAAGGAGATAGCAGCTTCTTTACTCACAGGCCTTGTCATGGATAGCTTAGGGTTTCGGACATCTAACATGACTCCTAAGACACTCCGTGTAGCAGCCATGCTTTACGAAACCGGCATAGACTTGCCAAAATTATACGAGAAGGTTCTCCTACAACATTCTTATGAAGCCATACGATATTGGGGACGAGGGCTAACAAATATTGAGCGCGAGGGCCGTTTGATTTGGACTACACTTTCTTTAGAAGATAGGCATGCTGTTGAATATCCAGGTCGCGATGATGCCGATTTGGTGAATGTACTTTCGACTGTAGAGGACACAGATATATGCGTTATCCTCATCGAGCAATGTGATGGAACCGTCAAGGTCAGTTGGCGCGCTAAGCCAGGTTTCGATGTGTCCGAAGTGGCCATGAAATTTGATGGAGGAGGGCATAAACCGGCTGCTGGAGCAACAATTCCCGGCCGCCTAGACACAATTACAAAAGAGGTCCTTGAAGAAACTCGTAAATTACTCTAATTGGGGAAAAAACTTTTTATCCTGAGAGGGAAATCTCTATTAACCTTATAACCTTTTACCTTTTCTGGGGAGATGAAAAATTATGTCAGAAACACAAGATTTAAAAGATTTTATATCTGGAGCATTAGTCGTTGATAAGCCAGTGGGTATAACCTCACATGACGTTGTTTCCTTTATTCGTCGCGGAACAGGCATACGCCGGGCCGGACATACCGGGACACTTGACCCTCGGGCCTCTGGCGTGTTGGTCGTTCTTATTGGGCCATCTGTGCGCCTTAGCCAATACTTATCCGCTTCTGATAAGCGTTACCAGGCCATCATTAAGTTTGGTGTTGCCACCGATACCTATGATACAGAGGGTAAACAGGTTGGTGAGACACGCTCAGTGGATCATATCACAGAGAAAGAAATCCAAGCTTTACTTCAATCTTATGAAGGAAAAGTTCAACAGATACCTCCTGCTCATTCTGCTGTTAAGGTGGATGGAGAGAAAGCCTACGAAAAAGCCAGACGAGGTGAGGAAGTGGAGATCGAACCGCGTGAAATCGATGTCTACAACCTAGAACTCTTGGAGTGGGTTTCCCCGGAGGTTACAATTGATGTTTATGCTTCCTCTGGAACCTATGTCCGTTCCTTGGCGAATGATATGGGGAATGACTTGGGCGTTGGCGCTCATCTGGTGGGGTTGCGGCGCACCAAAAACGGCCAGTTTACCTTGCGGGACGCTGTTCGTATGCGGGAGCTGCATGATGCTTTTGCGGCCGGAGATTGGTACAGACACCTCATCCCCGCCGCTGAGACCCTGGCCGATTGGTATACGATTGAACTCACCCCTGAGCAGGTTGAAAAAGTCAAATATGGACACCGTATTCCTGCTAAACCTGATGAATCTGGTATGGCGCGTGCTCTCACCCAACAAGGAGACCTGATAGCTCTTCTCGAGGTTGTGGAAGATTCCCAGGAGTGGCATCCCTGCAAGGTCTTTGTCACCACCTAATGCCTTCATGCAACATTACACATCTTTAGATAACGTCAAACTATCACATGCTTGGGTTACACTTGGCACATTCGATGGCGTCCATTTAGGGCATCAGCACATCATCCGGCCATTGGTTTCTCAAGCCCATCAGGAAGAGCATCCCGCCGTTGTGGTTAGCTTTCATCCTCACCCGGCCCTGGTGCTTTCTGGTGAAACAAGACCTTTTTATCTTACGACGCCGGCTCAGCGAGCAGAGATCTTAGGACAATTAGGGGTGGATATTCTTATCACACATCCATTTAATGCCCAAACTGCAAACTTGAGTGCCGAAGAGTTTATCGCTCATCTGAACACCTACCTGGACATCCAGCAGCTATGGGTGGGGTACGATTTTGCCATGGGGAAGAACAGAGCAGGAACATCGCCTGAACTACGTCTCCTAGGGAAAAAGTACGGTTATACGTTGAAGCGAATCTCTCCCTTGTACGTGGACGGTAAAATAATCTCCTCCAGTTGGATCCGCGAGGCATTGGCGAAGGGTGAAGTGGAACGTGCCGCAGCCTTGCTCGGCCGTCCGCACCGGGTGGAGGGCGAAGTGGTGAAAGGTGACGAGCGCGGCAGAAAGATAGGCTTCCCCACCTCGAATCTGACAATCCCCCCCCACATGGCCCGCCTTCATTCGGGAGTTTACGCTTGTTACGTTTGGGTGAAGGGAGAACGCCGGGCGGCTGTCTCTAATCTTGGAGTTCGTCCCACCTTCGAGGATGCGCCTGTCCCACCCCGCTTCGAAACGCATATTTTAGATTTTTCAGGCAGCCTCTATGGGGAGACTCTTAAGGTGGAATTCATTGCCAAATTGCGCGATGAACGGAAATTTGAGAACGTTGCTGCTCTACAAGCGCAAATAGAGGAAGACATTGGCAAAGCGCGTCAGATTTTAGCATGAAAATTTCTCTCTTGCTTTCTAGTATGCCTTTGGTATAATGCCTCTGTTGACTCGACCAATTAGTGGCTTTTGTAGCAATATTTGTTGTAGCAACATCTGCTGTAGCAACACTTGCCAACTTTGGCTGCTGATTAGGAGACCTGCAAAAGAATTGATTTATTAACTATGTTTAGGAGATAGCAGACGTCATGACTTTGAACAAAGAAGAAAAGCAAGAGATCATAAAAGAATTTGGCCGTCACAATGAGGATACTGGTTCACCTGAAGTACAGGTGGCTATTCTAACTTCAAGGATTTTGGAACTTACGGAGCATTTACGAGAACATTCCCACGATGAATCATCTCGGCGAGGATTACTTAAGCTAGTTGGCCAACGCCGGCGGCTTTTGACTTATCTTCGTGGAGAAGATTACCAACGGTATGTTGCTCTGACCGATAAGTTAGGCCTGCGGAGAAAATAGATAGAATGGACTGAGCGGGTGGAATTCGAGTCTGTCACTCCCTCGGTCTTTTTTTATGAGTGTATGTATGGAGTAAAATGGTATTAGTAGGGGAAGTGCGGTTGTCGGTGTAGGAAAAAGTAGACTTTTTTGGGGGGAGTTACAACGATAGCGGAATTTCTCTTCGAGATAAAAAATTAAATAGAATTGCGGTGACTACTCAGGTGTCATTTCGAACGAAGTGAGAAATCTTGCATTCGCTAGAAAAGATTTCTCCTCGTTCCTCGTCGAAATGACATGGGTGAGTAGTTACGAATTGCGTATAATTGTCCTTTGCTGTTGAAAATATTGACAGCAATTATGTTAATGTATGTTTTAGTATACCCTAGGTTTATGTCAGGTTGGGTATTGGGAAGTGCGGAGAAAAGTATTTCTCTTTAGTTCCCAATCCCTGACCCAATAAATCTATGGTAGGAGGTATGTATGAAACCAGAAGTAAAAAAATATCAAGCAATAGTAGGTGGAAAACCGCTCACAATTGAAACTGGAACGCTGGCGGAACAAGCTGGCGGGGCAGCATCAGTTAGTTTAGGGGATTCTGAGATTTTTGCCGCGGCTACCATGAGCGACAATGTTAAAGAAGATATGAACTTTTTCCCCCTTACTGTTAATTATGAGGCCCGTCTCTACGCTGGAGGAACCATTCCCGGTTCTTTCTTCCGTCGTGAAGGCCGACCCGGCGAAAAAGCTACCCTGATAGCACGTCTAACAGACCGGCCTATTCGCCCCTTATTCCCCAAAGACCTTATGAACCCAGTTCAGGTTATTGCCTATGCCTTTTCGGCGGATGACAATCCTCTGGATGTCTTGGTGGTCAACGCGACTTCGGTCGCTTTAACCATTTCTGACGTCCCCTGGGATGGGCCTATCGGCGCCGTTCGTGTGGGCCGTGTTGATGGAGAATTTGTGATCAACCCCACTTTTGAAGAAATTGAAGAATCTGATTTAGATTTGGTCATGGCGGCTAGCCGTGATGCAGTTTTGATGGTCGAAAGCTTTTCTGATGAAGTTAGTGAAGAGACCATCGTAGAGGCCATTGACCATGGCCACCAGTCCATTCAACCCTTTATCGATGTTCAAGAACAAATGGCCGAGGAGCTTGGTAAAGAAAAACGCGACTATCCTTCATTCTCTGTTAGCGAAGACCTCAAAGCGGAAGTGAAGAAGCGCGCCTTGGTTCCTGTCAACGAAATTTTAGAAAAAGGGTATGAAAAAGTTGAGATGAAGGAGGCCATTGGCACTCTGAAATCTGAGCTTGTAGAAGCAATTGCCGCTGATGATGAAAGTTTGGCAGATGATGTCAAAGACGCTTTTGAGGAAGTTTATAAAGAAGCCATTCGAGAGCGTATTCTTGAAATTGGTAAACGTCCTGATGGTCGTGGTTATAACGATGTGCGCCCAGTGTGGTGCGAAGTAAATACTAGCCCTCGCCCGCATGGCTCCGGCTTATTCACCCGTGGAAAAACGCAGGTGATGAATTTTACGACTTTGGGAACCCCCAGGGACGCTAAAATTGTCGACAATCTAAGCCCAGAAGAATCGAAGCGGTATATGCACCATTATAATTTCCCACCTTTCTGTGTGGGTGAAGTTCGCTTCTTACGTGGAGCAGGCCGCCGCGAAATTGGGCATGGTGTTTTGGCTGAGCGAGCGTTGCTCCCCGTTATTCCACCTGAAGAAGAATTCCCGTATACCATTCGCTTGGTGTCTGAGGTTTTATCCTCGAATGGTTCTTCCTCAATGGCTTCGGTTTGTGGTTCTACGCTGTCCTTAATGGACACAGGCGTACCCATCCAAGCCCCTGTAGCCGGTGTTGCCATGGGTCTGGTAAAAGATGGTGACCGCTATGCTATTCTGACCGATATTCAAGGGTTAGAAGATCATCTTGGCGATATGGACTTCAAAGTAGCTGGTACAGAAAATGGCATCACTGCTTTGCAAATGGATATCAAGCTCAAGGGACTTTCCTCAGAGTTGATGTCCGAAGCCTTAGCCCAGGCTAAAGAGGCGCGTTCCGTGATTATGGGTAAGATGCTGGAGACCATTGACGCTCCCAGACCAGAACTCAAGAACCACGTACCCCGCATGGAAGCTGTCAAGATCCCTGTGGATAAAATTGGCGCTGTGATTGGTTCAGGTGGGGAAACAATTCGCAACATCCAAGATGAAACTGGTGCCAAACTGGATATTGACGATGACGGCATTGTCTTCATTGCCACCGCAGATGGCGAGAGCGCTCGTGAGGCGCGGGAGTGGGTTGAACGCTTGACCGCAACGCCAGAAGTAGGGCGGATTTACACCGGAAAAGTTGTCGGTGTGAAGAACTTTGGCGCTTTTGTGGAAATTATGCCCGGCAATGATGGCCTGGTGCATATTTCCCAACTTGATACCAGGCACATCAGAAGTGTCTCGGACGTTGTGTCTCGCGGTGATGAAATTACTGTTATGGTCACAAATATCGGCCGGGACGGCAAAATCCGCCTCTCCCGCAAGGCCGTTTTGAAGGGTTGGACTTTGGAAGAAGCCCAGAAAAACGATCGTAAACGCTAAGTTTCTAAATCTACTATCGTAACAACCGTGACAACGAACGCCCGGAGAGGAGACTTTCCGGGCGTTTTTTCTTTGGTTAGTCCTGCACAGGTAGTGGTATTATATCTGAGATAACCTACAAGCGAAGTAAAAATATAGGAGTGAAATCATGAGGAACTGCCCCAGCTGCGGCTCAGATAATTGGATAAAAAACGGTTCAATCCACAACGGTAAACAAAAGTATCAGTGTAAGGATTGTGGACGACAATTTGTTGATAATCCTAAAAACGCACCTATCTCAAGTTATACCAAAGAA
>JAANWX010000039.1 GCA_018263575.1 Chloroflexota bacterium
CTTTTAGACAGAAATATGCTCTTGGTTGCACCGAATCGAGTTAAAAATGTCGCGTCGGGAAACCTGTCAGGTCTACAACCGAGCTAAACTTAATGACATTGAGTAAACAGTTGAGCAGTGAACTAGGTGCGACGTGCTTTGCGGAGTGCGTCGCACTTTTGGGGTGGGGGGGGAAGGGGAAAACAAACTGTAATGATTCTCCCTTTGACAAATCGGCATGATTTCGTTACACTACTAGAGGGTAAACCGGGGCAGAGCCGCCCGGTGATGGTCAACGCAAAATGAGCGCGTGACATATGAAAGATAGCAAGAAATCGCCGCTCACGGGTGCATGGGCAGTGTTGTTGTTTTGAGTGATAAGATGAGATTTTTCACTCTTCGTCGAGATAACTCTTACAGATAAGACTTTTTAGTGCACGTCAAACCGCTTTCCATCCTCTTCCGGGCCAAGTTTCGCGACATGCTGCGTGAGACCGACATGTTCGACCAAGTCCCGGCAAGTGTATGGAGAAAAAAGTGGGTTGTGCACTGCAAGGCGGTGGGGGATGGCCGCGCCGCTGGAATCCTTAATACGTTGTGCGGCTTTGCGAGAATGATAGAAGTAATCCAATCGATGTTATCATCATAGAAAACACAGACAGATTGGTTTTTTAAAAGGTTTAGAAAACAGCGTTTGATTTAGTTGTCGTTGAAGGAAATTTGTAAGGATGGCATTTTTGCAAAGCATCAAAGCACCACTTTTTGTATTTGACCTGGCCGTTCACTATCTTATGCTTATCGGTATCGTTTGGTCAGTAGCGAAACCGAAACAACTTATTTGGCCGCCACCGAAAAAGTGGTCTTGGCAAAATATCGTCACTTGGGTCTGCTTTGCTATTGCATTTATTCTGAATGGTGTTTTTGTGTTCTTGGATTGGAACAGTTGGATGATACCCGAATACGTTCGCTTTTTCGTGGGTGTTCCGTTAGCACTGATTGGATTTTCGCTTTTCCTATGGGGTTTTACAATACTGGGAATAAAAAACACTTCTGGTTTGAAAGGCGGCTTCATATATAGTGGGCCTTACCGATATACTCGAAACCCTCAGTATTTGGGTGATATATTTCTATTTGTCGGGATAATATTGATCTCGAATTCGCGCTATTTGATGGTCGTAAACTCCTTGCTTGCTCTTATTTTTCTGATAACACCGTTAGCGGAAGAAATATGGTTAGAAGAACAATATGGTGAAGAATACAAAGACTATAAACGGGCAACAACAAGGTTTCTATGAATCGTTGTGAAGCCGCACAACCCCACATTAACCAGAAAACGGCTTTGCCGTTTAGGGTACGCGGCGCGAAAAGCTAAGTTTGGCCGCAGTTTGCGAAGTTTCGGGGCAAAGCCGCCGTTTTCCGGTTATGTAATCGTTAGGCCGCATGTCCTATCAAAGTAGGTTCAGCAACACTGGCTTGTCGTGATACAATGAAAATAGCTACCTATCGCGGATAATCTGTACATAGTGTATTGGCCAAACAAGTTACGATATTTTGTTTGTTCGTTATGAAATGGAGTGAAGAAAATGATAACCAGCGAAATCAAACAAACTGTTACGACCCGGTATGGTAAATTCGCCGAAACAGGTGGTAAGCAGGAGTCCTGTTGACCAAGCAAAAGACAGCCCGGTTCGGGCTATGCAATTGACTCAGGACTCTATAGCCAAAAAGAACTTGATGTAGTGCCGGAAATTGCTCTCAATCTCTCGCGAGGTTGTGGCAACCCTACTGGTTTTGCGAACCTTCAGCCCGGCGATGTTGTTGTAGATTTTGGCTGTGGGGGCGGGATAGACGTCAGCCTGGCCGCTCACAAAGTCGGATCGCAAGGAAGAATAATCGGAATAGATGGCGCGCCGCAAATGATCGAGCGGGCCAAGCAAACAGTGGCTGATGCAGGCTTACAGGACAGGAATATTGAGTTCCGCACCGCATACTTAGACAAGACACAGCTTCCAAACGACTTAGCGGATGTGGTGATTTCCAACTGCGTTATCAACCTGTGCCCCGACAAGGACGCGGTGTATGAAGAAGCCTTTCGCATCTTGCGGCCCAGTGGGCGAATCGCTATTTCGGACATTATTTTCACCGAGAGTATCGCTCCTGAGTTAAAAGAGCGATACCAATCAACTTGGGCGGGATGTTTGGGAGGGGCTATTCCTGAAGAGGACTACTGGCAGACGGTAAAGCAAGCTGGCTTTGATGAGTTTCAGATTGTGGCGCGACAGACTCTCACATCTGAGGAACTAGAAGCAATGGCTTGTTGTCCTGGCGAAGAATTCGCTCCGCCTCCCAGCGAGGAAGACCGCCTTCTTGTGGAAGGAAAAGTGACGAGCGTTAAGTTCACGGCTGTGAAGCCCTCTCTGGGCTGAGAAATAGAAGCAAGCCATCCTGACCTAAACTTAGTTATATGTAAATAATCATCACACTTTAGGGGCGAAAAGCGGCCTACCGATGAATTGCAGTGACAAGGGTTAAAGTAAAAAATCCTTTACAAGTGTTTATTTCTCTGAAAAACGATAGACGAGCAAAAAGAGAGCGCCTTTTCAAGCAAAACAGCCTCATCAAAATCACTTTATTTCAGAATGTTTTTGCCGATGACACGCACTAGCCCATGGGCTGTACACCGTAGAGCGAAATCCCCAACGCTTGCTAATACCTTCGACCAGCTAGCGTGAGGAACGAAGAGTAAATTATTTCATGAACGCCAACTCGGCGCTGGCCATCCCGCGCATGGAGCCGACAGAACCGCCGCATAAATAGCTTCCCCGCTTCGACTTCGGCATTTATGTGGGCGGACCGGCGGCTCATCCGCTATGCCGTTGGGCCGCAATCAATGATGGGGGTCTGAAGTAGGGCATATCATATGAAGACGATCGAGAAATATGCAAAAACCCATTAGTTTATTGGATATCCAATCTAATGAACGAAGAGCTAACTGAGTCCCATAACAGCAATGCAGCCTCACCACAAACGAAGTTGATCAGTACTACTCAGCGGAAGTTCCTCAACAACTTCCAGGTGCGTTGCACTCCCGCTTTCACGGTGTGCGCCCGCCCGTAGGACCGCAAAGCGTGGTGTGGAGTGCATTGCACCTGGAGCATAAATATTAACTGCCAACGAATTTATACCATCGCGTACCCGGACACAATCCGGTGTTTCACTATCAGTCCCCTACCAGAGCGTGCGTCGATGGCGGGCGAGGCGCGAAGCCCTTGGGACAACGTCCCCGCTGGGCTGCTGTGTTTGGGCCGTGGTTGGTTGTGATAAAATGTAGGAAATTGCTTTGTGGTACTCTGGATAGGTGATGAAGAAATGGAGCCATCAAATACTTTAATCAATAAGTTGACGGAAGAAATTGTAGCACTGGTTCATCCCTTGCGTGTGATCGTGTTTGGATCCACGGCGAGAGAAGAAATGAAATCGGGAAGCGATATAGATGTGATGGTGGTTATGCCAGACGGCACACATCGGAGAAAAACGGCTCAATTGTTATATAAAGAAATAGTTGGCTTGGGGGTTCCATTTGACATAGTAGTTACAACACCAAACACCCTAAAAAAACATGAGAACAATATCGGTCTGATCTATGCGACAGTTTTGAAAGAAGGAATAGAAGTTTATGCGATCTAAACACTCAGGAGATGCGGCAGACTGGCTAAACTATGCACGCAGCGATTTAGAACTTGCTCGAATGAATAAATCCCCACGAGTGTTATTGGAATCTTTGTGCTTTCATGCGCAGCAAGCAGCAGAAAAATCCTTGAAAGCGATATTGATTTCATGCAGTGTTGCGTTTCCGAGAACGCATAACTTGAGAACGTTGCTTGATTTAGTGACAGGTCATCTTGAAGTACCGGAAGAAATCGAAGA
>JAANWX010000004.1 GCA_018263575.1 Chloroflexota bacterium
CCAGCCTCCCAGCCTCCCAGCCTCCCAGTCTCCCAGTCTCCCAGTCTCCCAGCCTCCCAGCCTCCCAGTCTTCCAGCCTCCCAGTCTCCCAGTCTCCCAGTCTCCCAGTCTCCCAGTCTCCCAGCCTCCCAGNCTCCCAGTCTCCCAGTCTCCCAGTCTCCCAGTCTCCCAGTTTCCCAGTCTCCCAGCCTCCCAGTCTCCCAGTCTCCCAATTTACCAACCTCACCAGTTTCCCAGTCTCCCAGTCTCCCAGCCTCCCAGTCTCCCAGTCTCCCAGTCTCCCAGCCTCCCAGTCTCCCAGCCTCCCAGTCTCCCAGTCTCCCAGCCTCCCAGCCTCCCAGTCTCCCAGTCTCCCAGCCTCCCAGCCTCCCAGTCTCCCAGTCTCCCAGCCTCCCAGTCTCCCAGTATACCAGTATACCAGTCTCCCAGCCTCCCAGTCTTCCAGCCTCCCAGTCTCCCAGTCTCCCAGTCTCCCAGCCTCCCAGTCTTCCAGCCTCCCAGTCTCCCAGCCTCCCAGTCTCCCAGTCTCCCAGCCTCCCAGCCTCCCAGTCTCCCAGTTTCCCAGTCTCCCAGCCTCCCAGCCTCCCAGTCTCCCAGTCTCCCAGTCTCCCAGTCTCCCAGTTTCCCAGTCTCCCAATCTCCCAGTTTCCCAGTCTCCCAATTTCCCAGTTTACCAACCTCCCAGCCCCCAACCTGGTAAAATATACCCAATATCCTTAAACAACTACCTACTAAAGGAGAATCTCATGCCTTCCCCCAAACCATTTCAAGGAAAAACAGCCCTCATCACCGGCTCAGGACGCGGCATTGGCCGGGCCATTGCCCTCCACTTTGCCAGCCTGGGGGCCGATATTGTGGTCAACTTTTTTCGTAACCGCCAGCCAGCCCAGGAAACGGTTGCCGAAATCGAGAAACTCGGCCAACGCGCTCACCTCGTCAAGGCCAATGTGGGCGACATCGATGACATCGACAAATTAATTTCCGAAACGGAAGACGTTTATGGCGGCCTGGATTTCCTGATCAGTAATGCCGGCTCCGGGTTCAACCGTCCTGTCATGGAGCAGCGACCCAAGGGCTGGGATTGGACGATGGACATCAACGCCCGCTCCCTGCTCTTTTTGGCTCAAAAAGCCGTTCCCCTCATGGAGAAGCGTGGAGGTGGGGCTATTGTCAGCACCTCCAGCCCCGGCTCCTTTCGCGTTTTGCCGGAATATGCCGTTGTGGGTGCCAGCAAAGCGGCTTTAGAATCCCTCACCCGCTATTTGGCTGTGGAATTGGCCCCCCGAAATATTAACGCCAACGCCGTTTCCCCCGGCATTGTCGAAACCGAAGCTCTCCAACATTTCAACACCATGCAAGATGAAGATATTCTGGACGAGGTCAGGCGCCAAACCCCTGCGGGACGGATTTGCACCCCGCACGATGTGGCCCAGGTGGTGGCCTTCCTTTGCTCCCCGGAAGCGGAAATGATTCGCGGACAGGTTGTTCTGGTGGATGGCGGATTTACGCTCCCTGCCAGCGGCATTGAGCGCCCGTCGTGAAAGTAATGAGTAATAAGTGAAACGTGATGACGTGATACGTATGGAGGAAATCCCATGCAAGCGCTCTGGCTCGAAGATCAAAAACTTAGTTACCGGACCGACGTTCCTACTCCTCAGCCTGGCCCAGACGAGGCCCTTATTCGCACTCGCCTGGCCGGAATTTGCAGCACCGACCTTGAGTTGCTGCGCGGCTATTACCCTTATGCTGGCGTTTTGGGCCACGAATTTGTGGGAGAAGTGGTGGAAGCAGCCGCGGCCCCGCACCTGGTGGGGGAACGTGTGGTGGGGGAGATCAACGCCTCCTGCGGGAACTGTGACCATTGCCGGACGGGACGCCCCACCCACTGCGGAAGGCGCACGGTGCTGGGCATCTCCGGCCGGGACGGCGTCTTCGCCGAGACATTCACCCTCCCCGTGGAAAACCTGCACCCCGTGCCGGAGGGCGTAGAAGATCACGCGGCCGTCTTCACCGAGCCCCTGGCCGCCGCCGTAGAAATTTTGGAGCAAGTCCACCTTCGCCCCACGGACCGCGTTTTGGTGGTGGGAGCGGGCCGGCTGGGGCAGCTCATCTCACAGGTGCTATCCCTTTCTGGGGCGGACTTGCGCGTGGTTGTTCGCCATGACCGGCAGCGTAAGCTGTTGACGCAGCGCGGAATCGTCACGATCCCGGAGAAGGACCTTCCGGTGGGCAGCATGGACGTGGTGATAGACGCTACTGGCGCTCCGGGGGGATTCAAGGTCGCGCGAGAGGCTCTCCGTCCCCGGGGAAGGTTGGTGCTAAAAAGTACCTACGCCGGGAAGTTGGATTTTGACGCCTCCGCCTTGGTGGTGGATGAGATCACCCTGGTTGGCTCCCGCTGCGGGCCATTCCCTCCCGCTCTCCGTCTTTTGGAAAAAAGTTTGGTGGACCCTACTCTGCTTATTGATGACACCTTCCCCCTTTTGGAAGGTCTACGTGCTTTCGAGAAAGCGGGCCAAGGCGGGGTTTTCAAAGTATTATTATCGGTGTAGAACCGTCGATTAGGGTTTGGGGTAGGTGCCGGATGGCAGAATCAGCTTCAATGTGAGCCTTTAAATACCGGGAAGGTACGCAAATAATCGAAAATGCCATGAAACTGCATGCTATACGCTTGATGTATTCACAAAGTATGATATACTTCTATGTCAGAAGATGGTGCGCTTTATTTCAAGGCAAGCTTACTATCTCTATTTTTTCAGTTTCCTACCCCCAAAAACAACATGGTATATTAATTTGGCTGATCATAAATAGGCAGTATCTCTAGAGCTTGCTTGGCAAGTGTAAAGAGAGTGCGTATTGATTGCCAATATTTGTAGTTTGTTTTTGAGTACTAGCTACCAAAGGAGGTCCATATCGAGCCAATCTTTTGTAATCGTATAAGTTTTTCCTATTCTACTATGTATGAAAACTTCATTAAGGAGGAAGTATGAAGAAAAAGTTATTTATTACCTTAAGTTTGTTGTTGGCCGTTTTCGTTTTGTCAGCCTGTGCTGGTTCCCAATTCGAATGTGAAGATGAAATTGGCTGCGTGACCTACGGTCCTGATGAGCCAATCCGCATTGCTTCGGCAATGGTTATCTCTGGCCCGAATGCTGAGCTAGGCCTGGACTCCCAACATGGTGTCGAAGTTGCCGTTGAATTCCGCGGGCAAATTGCTGGCCATGATATTGAAATCCAATTCGAGGACGAGCAATGCAACTCTGAGGGTGGACAGGCCGCTGGCCAAAAGATCGTTTCCGATCCCACCATCCTCGGCATCATTGGCCCTAGCTGCTCCGGCGCTGGCGTCCCGATGTCTCAGGTTGTTTCTCAGGCTGGTTATGTGATGATTTCTTCATCCAACACGGCCCCTGCTCTGACCGACCCCGACGCAGCTTGGAATCCTGGTTACCTGCGCTCCTGCCACAACGACAAAGTGCAGGGCAAGGCCATGGCTGAGTTCGCATTCAATGAATTAGGTGTAACCACGGCTGCCGCTATCCACGATGGCGACCCCTACACTGAGGGTCTGGCCCGTGTATTCGCTGATGAATTCGAAGCCCTGGGTGGCACCATTGTTGAGTTCACCGCTGTTAATAAGGGTGACACCGACATGCGCCCTGTGCTTTCTGCTATTGCGGCCGCCGGCCCACCTGAGCTCATGTACTACCCCGTCTTCACCGCCGAGGGTGGCTTCATCACCAAGCAGGCCAAAGAGGTTACCGGCCTAGAAGACACCATCTTGGCTGCCGCTGACGGTATGATCTCCGATGCGGCGAAAGCCGCTGTTGGCGAAGCTGGTGAAGGCATGTACTTCTCCGGCCCCGATCTCTCATTCTCTGGTGAATTGTACGAAAAATTCCTAGATAAATACAATGAGCTATTCGGCGCTCCCAAATCAGTTTTCCACGCTCACGCTTTTGACGGCACAAACATGCTTCTCGACTGTGTTGAGGCAAATCTCGTTGAGGAAAAAGACGGCACAATTCACGTTGGCCGCCAAGCCTTGCGCACCTGCTTGTACGCCACAGAGAACTTCGAAGGCGTCACCGGCACCTTGACCTGCAACGAATATGGTGACTGCGCCGATCCGAAGATTTCGGTATCTCAACTAATCGATGGCGAATACGAAGCCATTTGGCCCTAAGCTTCATGTTGAGAGAGCCTCTTGTTGAGATAACCTCTCATTGAGAGGGCCTCTTGTTAAGAGGTGAGTAAACCATTTAGTTAAGGATGGGTTCACATCTTTATGTGAACCCATCCTTTTATGAAATAGGAGACAATTTATGCTACAACGTTTCCAAAATATCAGTTTCTTAGATATTGCCCTGTGGGCCTTAGCTGCAATTATTATTACTGTCGTTATTTGGGGCACAATTGCTACCATCATCGATAATCCCTATAATCCTCAATTTTGGGCCGAGACCATTGTCTTTGGGATCTCCCAAGGTAGCCTTTATGCTCTTATCGCTATTGGATACACCTTGGTCTATGGTGTGCTCTTCATGATCAACTTCGCCCATGGCGAATTCTTTATGACGGGCATTATCACGGCGACCATCTTCTTGGCCCAGCCCATGAAAGAAACGGGATTCTTAGACAATTATCCCATTATCAGCCTTTTGGCAATTGCGGCCGTTTCTATTCTGGTATCCATGGCAATTGCGCTGTTGACTGAGCGAGTTGCCTATCGCCCCCTCAGAAAAGCCCCTCGGCTGGTTCCTCTGATCACCGCCATTGGGGCTTCTTTTTTCTGGCAATATTTCTTCAGGGGTTTATACGGCTCAGAGGTTAAGCCATTTCCCCCCTTTGAAATTTTAAAAGGTAAATTCACAATTGCCGGAGTTCCCATCTTGAAGACCCACGCGGTAGTGATTGTCTCAGCAGTCATTATGCTCATTGGTCTCTACCTCTTTGTTATGAAGACCAAGGTCGGAAAATCAATTCGCGCCGTGGCAGAAAACAAAGATGTGGCCGCTCTGATGGGCATCAATGTCGATCGAGCTATTACAATAACCTTTGCTATGGGATCAGCCATGGCCGGTATCGCTGGGGTACTTTACGCGCTCGTGTTCCGGCAAACACACTTCTTCATGGGCTTTATCCCTGGAATCAAGGCCTTTACTGCCGCTGTGTTGGGTGGGATTGGCAGTGTTCCCGGGGCAGCCTTAGGAGGATTCTTGCTGGGTATGTTCGAATCGATTGGGCCGGCGCTTTTCCTGGAAGGTCTAGGCATCCCCGCTCCCCACCAACTCAAAGATGTGATCGCCTTCACCATGCTTGTTTTGGTTCTGATTTTGCGCCCTCAAGGCATTTTGGGTGAACGCTTGGCCGAGGAGAAAGCATAATGTTTAATAAATCAATTGACATTCGAGATGTAATTATAAATGGGCTTTTGGCAGGCTTGATCTCGCTAAGCTTGAGTGTTATTGGCCTGATTGCGCTCCTAAGCGAACGTGAAATTATCTCCGGCCTCTTCACCACGGGGCACATTTTCTTGGTCGGCGCTCCCTTTGCGATGGCCTACGTCACAGCCGGAAAGGTTCTTTCTGAAGAAAAATCCAAGGCTTTAGGGTATGGCTTGCTCATCGGCGTTGTCGCTTCTGTGTTCATTGTCGTGTTGACCACTTTGGCAACATTCTTTGACATCCGCCGTTTTTTAGTGAATGTAACCCCTGTTTTGATTGAATTCTTGACTTTTGGCAAAAGCCTTTTGATTGGCAATATTCTTATTGTTGTTATGATGGGTGTGATCGGGCTTGTTGGAGCAGGCCTGCGAATTTTACCAGAGCAATTCAAACATCCCCTAACCAGCGGCTTAGGTTGGACAATCATCCTAGGGATGTTCTCTGAAATCCTCGCCAGCCGGATACGGGCCTTCTTTGGGCGAGGTGTTCACAAGCTCATTTTTACCGGGAAAGCGTTCAATGTTGTTTCAGCGACCATACTCTTGGTGCTGATCGTTGGCTTTACCTATTGGAACGACTTGCGCAAAAAAGACCAACCCGAGAAAGAAGAAGTCAATGACCAAACTGATGGAACCAAGAAAAGACTACAGCGGATAAAAATGGGTGTTTTCGGTGTGCTGTTGTTAATCGCGCCTTTGCTCCTGGGAACTTATCTGACAGAAGTTACCAATAATGTTGGCCTCTATATCCTTATGGGATTGGGCTTGAACATTGTGGTTGGCTTCGCTGGTTTGCTAGACCTTGGGTATGTAGGCTTTTTTGCTGTCGGGGCCTATGTTATGGGTGTCTTGACATCAGAAGGCGCCCTTGGCCTTGGCTTTACTTTTTGGACTGCCTTGCCAGTTGCCGTTTTAGCCTCTACCCTGGCGGGAGTCATCTTAGGCATTCCAGTCCTTGGGATGCGCGGTGACTATTTGGCCATTGTTACGATGGGTTTTGGTGAGATCATCCGTATTTTGGCGCTCTCAGACTTGCTCAAACCTTATATTGGCGGCGCACAGGGGGTGCTTCAAATCCCAAAACCAGAACTTTTTGGATTAACCCTTCTCCATCCCAGGCACATCTACTACATTATCTTAGTAGGCGTCTTGATCGCCGTTTATGTTTCATGGCGCTTGCGAGACTCCCGTCTGGGACGACAGTGGATGGCCTTGCGTGAAGACGAAGATGTGGCCGAAGCCATGGGCATCAACTTGGTAAGCACCAAGTTATTGGCCTTTGGTATCGGCGCTTTCTTTGGAGGATTATCGGGAGCAATATTTGCCAGTAAACTCTCATCCATTTTCCCCCACAGTTTTAACCTGGTGGTTTCCATCAATGTGCTCTCCTTGATCATTGTTGGCGGTTTAGGAAGTTTGCCAGGCGTTATCGTGGGCGCACTGATCTTGGTGGGACTCCCTGAGTTGCTCCGTGAGTTTGCAGAACACCGCATGCTCATGTATGGCATCCTTCTGATTGTCATGATGCTTTCGAAACCCGAAGGATTCATCCCCTCCAAAGTCCTTCAGCGTGAGCTTCATGCTCATGAAGAGCCTGAGCCAGTCAGCAGCGATTAAAAGAGAGGATTTCTATGCTTGTACTTTCTACAAAAAACGTAACCAAACGGTTTGGCGGCTTGGTGGCTGTCAACCAATTTACCTATGACATCCCTGAAGGGAACATCTACAGTGTTATTGGCCCAAACGGGGCTGGGAAGACCACCTTCTTTAACTGCATTACGGGATTCTATGAATCTGATGGCGGTACTATTGAGTTCATGGGCAAGGTCTTAAACGGAAAATCCCCTGACCAAATCACACAATTGGGCATCTCCCGCACTTACCAGAACATTCGTCTCTTTTCTAATATGTCCGCTGTTGAAAACATATTGGTCGGGCGGCACCCCCACTACAAAGCCTTTTGGATGGAAGCCATTTTCCAAACCAAACGTATGCTAAAAGAAGAAGAGGAAGCCTTAGAAGAGGCACTCCATCTTCTCGAGTTTGTTGGCCTCAAAGGCATGGGAGACCAGCTTGCTAGCAATCTCCCCTATGGAGCGCAACGCCGCCTGGAAATTGCCCGTGCTCTCGCTAATAAGCCCAAGCTGCTCTTGCTTGACGAACCAACGGCTGGCATGAACCCCAAAGAGACTGTCGTCATGATAGACTTCATCCAAAAACTTCGCGACGAATTGGGTATCACCATTTTGCTCATCGAGCATGATATGAAAATCATCATGGCTATCAGTGAGAATATCGGTGTGATGGACTTTGGCACAAAAATCGCGGAAGGAACCCCGGCAGAGATCCAAAGAAACCCCCAGGTCATCGAAGCTTACCTTGGCCGTGGTGCCGCTGATTAATTAGGAGATAAATTCTATGGCAATGTTAGAAGTAAACGACATTCATACATACTACGGCAACATCCATGCTTTGCAGGGGGTTTCACTCGAAGTAGAAGAAGGTGAAATTGTTACCCTAATTGGCGCGAACGGCGCTGGCAAAACCACGACCTTGCGTACCATCTCTAAGCTGCTTACCCCCCGCCAAGGAAACATCCTTTTCGAAGGGGAAGATATTGCTCAATACGCGCCACATGAAATGGTCTTCAAAGGGGTCGCTATGGTTCCTGAAGGCCGGGGCGTATTCGCCCGACTCACCGTCGCCGAGAACCTGGACATGGGCGCCTTCTCGAGGGATGACACCAAAGGCATAAAGCAAGACCTGGAACGAGTTTTCACCTTGTTTCCCCGCCTCAAAGAACGCCGCTCACAGGTGGCCGGGACGCTTTCTGGCGGTGAGCAGCAAATGCTTGCCACAGGACGCGCGCTCATGGCTCACCCTCGCCTCATGCTGATGGACGAACCTTCTATGGGACTAGCCCCCATTTTGGTAGAAGACACCTTTAAAACCATCAAAGCCATCAACGAAGAAGGCACTACGATCCTTTTAGTTGAGCAGAACGCCACCATGGCTTTTTCAGTTGCCGACCGAGGCTACGTTTTACAAACCGGCGAGATTGTCCTGGACGACACAGCCGAAAACCTCAAAGCCAATGAAATGGTTCAGAAGGCTTACCTCGGCATCGAGTAGACCTTAACTTTTTCCAATCGAGAGCGCAGTGGTGATAAAATAGTCCCACTGCGCTTTTTCTATTCTAAGCATTCACCGCCTCGACGGTATAGACTTCAAAAGTCTTCGAAATAACGGCTAGCGGAAGTGACAGTCGCTTGCGAAAGTGAATATCACTTCCGCAACAGCCATGAGACTTTTGAAGTCTGCCAATCTGTTAATTCAGAAAAGGAGATTCACATGCTCATACTCAACGCCAACGAAGTTCGACAAGCCCTCCCTATGGCCGAGGTCATCGCCGCCACCAAAAAAGCCTACGCCTCCCTCTCAGCGGGAGAAGCCATCGTCCCCCTGCGCACCCACCTCCCGGTGGAGAAGCAAGAAGGCATCACCCTGTTCATGCCCGCCTATTTGGGGGGAGATGGGGGGGAAGCCCTGGCCATGAAGGCCGTTTCCGTTTTTCCCCGCAACCCCCAGCGTGGGATTCCCACCGTTCACGCGGCTGTCCTCGTCTTCGCGGTGGAGACCGGCCAACCCCTGGCCCTCCTGGAGGGGGGCACCCTGACCGCTATCCGCACCGGAGCAGCCAGCGGGGCCGCCACCGACCTCCTCGCCCGACCCGATTCAAGAACCGGGGCCATTTTCGGCGCGGGAGTCCAGGGGCGTACCCAACTGGAGGCCATTTGCACCGCCCGCTCCTTGGAACAGGTCTGGATCTACGACCTAGACCCTGAAAGAGTAGAGCAATTTATCGAAGACATGGCTGGGCATGGTCCCATTCCCCAAGACCTGCGCGCTGCCGAATCGCCCGGCCAGGCTGTTTCCCAGGCCGACATCATCTGCGCCGCCACCACCGCCTCGTGGCCCGTCTTCTCCGCCGAGGACGTTAAACCCGGGACGCACATCAACGGCGTAGGCTCCTTCACCCCGGGAATG
Organism: Chloroflexota bacterium; assembly: GCA_018263575.1. Lineage (GTDB taxonomy): Bacteria > Chloroflexota > Anaerolineae > Anaerolineales > UBA11858 > B10-G9. The sequence goes on from JAANWX010000004.1 coordinate 9,494, forward strand.
GTCGAAATCCCTCCCGAAATAACCAAAGAAGCCGCCATCTTCATCGGCTCCCAAGAAGGCGTGCTCGAGGAAGCCGGAGAAATATTGGCCGCCATTGAGCAAAATCTCATCAACCCTGAAGACCTTGTCGAACTGGGAGAAGTCGTCCAAGGCAATGCGCCCGGCCGCACCTCTCCAGACCAAGTCACCTTCTTCAAATCCGTGGGCACAGCCGTTCAAGACGCCGCCGCCGCGCGTTTAGCGTTAGACAATGCTCAGGCTCAGAATCTGGGGCAGCGTGTGGTGTGGTGACTTGGGATATTAGATATTGGGTATTGGGTTTTGGTATATTGGGAAACTGGGAAATTGGTATATTGGGAAATTGGGAAACCGGGGAACTGGTAGATTGGGAAATTGGTTTCTGACTTGTACCTTGCCACATGCCACATGCCACTTGCACACATGCCACATGCCACTTGCCACATTCAACTCGCCACCCGCACACTCGCACACTTTAAGGAGTCCACATGTCCATTCCCTCAACCGCTAACGTCATCATCATCGGAGGCGGCGTCATGGGCGCCAGCACCGCCTATCACCTCGCCGAACGGGGGGTAAAAGATGTCCTCCTCCTCGAAAAAGAAGAATTCTTCGGCCAGGGCGCTACCGGACGCTGCGCCGGAGGAGTCCGCTACCAATTTGCCACCGATGTTAATATCCGCCTGTCTTTAGAAAGCCTCCCCATGCTGGAGCGCTTCGAAGAAGAATTCGACCAGGCCATCGACTACCACCAGGTCGGCTATCTCTTTTTGCTGACCCGCGAAAAAGACCTCGAAATGTTCCGCCAAAATGTGGCCCTGCAGCACAGGCTGGGCGTCGAGACAGAATGGCTGACGGGAGATGAAGTTCGGGAACGCCTCCCCCTCATGAACCTGGACGACGTCATTGCCGCCACCAACAACGCCAAAGACGGCGTGGTCGACCCCAATGGAGTCGTCATGGGCTACATCGGGGCCGCCCAACGCCTGGGAGTCACCGCGCTCGGCAATGTGGAGGTCACGGACATCCGCGTTGAAGGCGGAAAAGTGGCTGGGGTGGTCACCTCCAAAGGGGAGGTTGCGGCCCCCACCGTGGTCAACGCCGCCGGTCCCTGGGCTGGTCAAATCGGCCAGATGGCGGGCGTCCCCATCCCCATCCGCCCCCTGCGCCGCCAATGGCTGACCACCACCCCCCTCCCCGACCTTCCCCCGGACTTCCCCTTCGTGATCGATTTTGCCCAATCGCTCTACTTCCACCCCGAAGGAGAAGGCCTGTTGACGGGGATGTCGAATCCCGGCGAGGAATATGGCTTTGGCCAAAACATCGACCCCGACTGGGAAATCACCCACATGGAAGCGGCCATAAAACGCCTGCCCATGCTCCAACAAGCCGGGCTGGCCTCACACTTAGCGGGCCTCTACGAAGTGACCCCTGACGCCCATCCCATCTACGGCCCCACCCCCTTGGACGGGTTTCACGTGGTGGCCGGGTTCTCAGGGCACGGCTTTATGCACGGGCCGGTCTCTGGCAAGTTAATGGCCGAAATCATCCTCGATGGCGAGTACAAGACCATGGACGTTTCCATGCTGGACTTAGCCCGCTTCGATGAAGACCGGTTGATCCATGAGTACAATGTAGTTTAAGAAGAACCAAAGGGAGCAGAAGAGACAAAAGAATTTACAGCATCCTCTGTACCCTCAATGTCATTTAGTTAAGGTTTTTGGCCCAGACCTGACAGGTTTTAGAGCACACTTTTAGACAGAAATATGCTCTTGGTTGCACCGAATCGAGTTAAAAATATCGCGTCGGGAAACCTGTCAGGTCTACAACCGAGCTAAACTTAATGGCATTGTCTGTACCCTCTGCACCTTTTGCCCCCTCTGCACCCTTTTACGGAGTAAACTATGCCAACCGCTGAAATCATCACCATCGGAACAGAACTTTTATTGGGGGAAATCGTCGATACCAACACGCGCTTCATTGCCCGTGCCCTGCGTGATGAGGGTGTGGACATTTTCCGCACCGCCACCGTGGGAGACAACGTGGAGCGTATCGCCGAGATCATGGGAGAGAGCTTATCCCGCGCAGAAATCGTCATCACCACGGGAGGCCTAGGCCCTACGGTGGATGACCCCACCCGAGAGGCCGCCGCGCTGGCTTTTGGCGTGGAGTCTGAATTCCGCCCTGAATTGTGGGAGCAAATCAAAGCCCGTTTCCGGGAATTTGGCCACATCCCCACCGAGAACAACAAGCGCCAGGCTTACATCCCCCACAATGCCCGCGCCCTGGAAAACTTATGGGGCACCGCGCCCGCGTTTTTGGTGGAGCGGGAGGGCCGGGTCCTGATCTCGTTGCCCGGCGTTCCTTATGAGATGAAAAACTTACTCTCCGAAAAAGTCATGCCCTACCTCCAATCCCATTTTGACTTGAACGCGGTCATTAAATCCCGCAGTTTGCACACGGTGGGGATCGGAGAATCGCGCATTGACGATTTGATCGGCGATTTCGAACGTTTGGAGAATCCCACCGTGGGATTGGCCGCCCACCGCGATTCGGTCGGTATCCGTATCACGGCCAAGGCAAAGACGGACAAGGAAGCAATAGCGTTGATTGAAGAAATAGAAGAACAACTACGCGAAATCCTCGCAGAGTGGATTGTGGATTTCTAGTAGGAATAGTAAACTACCCTTTTTTACCAAACGCTGCTATAAGGCTTTATGGTAAAATCAGGAAAGGTTGCAGTTCTAAATAGGTGTCAGATTCTTAGAGGTGTTTTCTAAATGAGAAAAACAAAAATCGACATCCCCTCAGAAAAAATTAATGCTTATTGTCGCCAAAATCAGATTCGCCAACTTATGCTCTTTGGCTCTGTTCTGCGAGATGATTTCAACCCAGAAAGTGATGTAGATATACTGGTAATGTTTGAAAAAGAAGCGCAGATTGGCTTTATGGCTTTAGGCCGTATGAAACGAGAGCTTTCTGCTCTCCTAGAGCGATCCGTTGATTTAGTTCCCCAAGACGGACTGAAGCCCCAAATACGAGATAGCGTCCTTGCTTCTGCTGAGGTGGTTTATGCGGCGTGAAGAACTATATCTAGCCGATATTCTAGAAGCAGCGGAGGACATCAAGCAATTCCTTGCTGGGGTACAACCTGAAGATTTTCTCGAAGACAAACTGCGCCAAAGTGCTGTTCTCCAAAAACTAATTGTTATCGGTGAAGCTGCTGCACGCCTGCCGAAAGAATTTCAAACACAACATCCTGAAATTGAATGGGGGGATATTATTGGTTTTCGCAATATTGCTGTACACGCATACTTTTCCGTGAACTGGTCTATTGTGTGGATTGCGGCAACACGAGACGTACCTGAGTTGCAGCATCAAATTACCCAAATTGTAGATGAAAGCCAAATGGATGATTTGGAGGAAGCTTCATCATGGAAACCCAAATCATCACCACAATAGATTTCAGAGCAATCCCCACCGCCCTTAAAATTTTAGCCAGCGGCGGATTGGTCGCCTTCCCCACTGATACAGTCTACGGGGTCGGGGGAGACGCCTTCAACCCCCAGGCCATCGAGCGCATTTACAAGGTCAAAGAACGCCCGCGCGAGAAAGCCCTGCCCATCCTCCTGGGGGACGTGGTCCATTTGGCGGAGATCACCCCCCCGCTCGGCCGGCAGGCCCAACGTCTGGTGGATGTTTTTTGGCCCGGCCCGTTGACGCTGGTTCTCCCCGCGCGACACACCCTCCCGCCCCAGCTTTCCCCCTCCCCCACCGTGGGTGCCCGGATTCCCGACCATGGTGACACCCTCTCCCTGCTGCGTGCCAGCGGCTCCCTGGCAGTCACCTCTGCCAACCTTTCCGGACAAAAAAGCCCTCGAACCGCCCAAGAAGTTCTCGATCAATTAGGGGGGCGAATTGAATTGATACTAGATGGCGGGTGCACACCAGGCGGGGAACCTTCCACTGTGGTGGACTGCACGTTGCCGGAATTGAAGGTCTTGCGGGAAGGGCCGACTTCGCTAGAGCAAATCCGAAAGATTTTAAGAGTGTGAACTTTTATAGACACTGTCAGTGGTGAAGAATCATGTAGACGGAAAAGCACATGGTATAATTGTATTGATCGTTAATCTCTTTCGCTTTGTTTATAAAAAACCATTATGGCTCCAACCATTCTACGATCAGGTCCTTATCGTTTTTTCTTTTACTCAGGAGATCGTGTTGAGCCACCTCATGTTCATGTTGAAAGAGACAATAATACAGCTAAATTCTGGCTTGGACCCATTAGGCTTCAAAATAGTGGCGGGTTTAGCAGAAAAGAAATAAACAGGATTCATAAACTTATTGAAGAAAATAGAGAAAATTTCTTGGAGCAATGGAATGAATTCTTTAGTTATTGATATTCAACTAGCCAAAGCACAGGATGTAATCATAACGGAAGATACCATAGCCGTCGATTTAACTGATGGCCGCACAGTTTCTGTACCCCTTGGTTGGTACCCACGGTTATTACATGGCACACCAAAAGAACGTGCTAATTGGCGTTTGATTGGTCAGGGAGAAGGTATCCATTGGCCAGATTTGGATGAGGATATTCGTGTAGAAAATATAGTATTTGGTAATCCTTCGGGGGAAAGTCAACGGTCATTTCAACGGTGGCTAAAGGAAAGATAAAAATCGTTTCACGTTTCACTCGTCACTCATCACATCTCAAAACAATCTCCTCCAAAGACCGCTTCGGCACATGGTGAACCTCTTCCTCATCCCGCCAATACTTGATGTCGCCATCCGGGCCGAGAGGGTCAATTTCCACGTCTTCGGCAGGTTCTCCTAACGCCAAAACTAATAAAATATCGTAGCGCTGGGGGATAGCAAAGGCTTCCCGAAGTTGTGACCGTCGCACAGAGCCAAAGATGCACCCGCCCAAACCGCGCGCCCGCGCGCCCAACATCATGCTCTGTAGAGCTATCCCAGCATCGTATTGAGCCGTTTTGGATATTTCCATGTCGACAAGAACGAGAATATAGGCCGCTGGACGTTCTCCTTCCTGGGGGCCGTCCCAATCCCTGAGATACCCCGCCCAACCGAGCGCAGAAAACACCTCTGCGTTCTGGTCTGGCTTATTGACCAGGAGATATTTTAGCGGTTGCCGGTTGGCCGAAGAGGGTGATAAACGGGCCAAATTGACCAGCTCACGCAGGGTGGCGGTGTCAATGACAATCTCCTGATTGAAGCGTCGATAACTCCTGTTGCCGCGAATGAGATTTTCTAGTTGGTCTGGTTTCATAGTCTGCTCCTTATTGATTCACGTATGTTGGGATGTATTTTACCGCATAAGCGATGAGTAAAACGTGATGCGTGACCTGTCTCCCTATGTCTCGTTCACCATTCACCATTTACAATTCGCCTCTCCGTTTCCCCTCCTCTCCCCCTCTCCCTTGCACCCCTGCACCCCCGCTCCCCTGCTCCCTAGTCTCCAGTCACTACTTCCCAAATCGGCCAGGTCGGCGCGGCGTCCATCTCCAGCCCGTCGCGGTGACCGGCGCTGAATCGGTAGCATCCCGCCCCGGCGATCATGGCCGCGTTATCCGTGCACAGCGCCAAGGGAGGAATGGAAACCGGGCAAATTGCCTCAGCCTGCATGGTCTCTCGCAGGCGTTGGTTGGCGGATACGCCCCCGGCCACCAAAATTTCCTTGGCCTTAAACTCCTTGGCCGCCCGCAGCGTTTTCCCCACCAACACGTCCACTACGGCTTGCTGAAAGCTGGCCGCCAAATCGTTCACGGGGATATCTTCCTCGTCCCTTTCCAGTCCCTGCACCGCCCGCAGAACAGCCGTCTTCAACCCGCTGAACGAGAAATCCCATCCCTCACCCAGCCAGGAACGGGGGAAGTCGAAGGCTTGGGGATCGCCCTCCGCTGCGGCGCGTTGAATGGCCGGGCCACCCGGGTAGCCCAACTCCAGCAAACGGGCCACCTTGTCAAAAGCTTCCCCGGCCGCGTCATCCAGGGTACCGCCCAGGCGTTGGTATTGCAAATGACCCGTCATCAAGACCAATTCCGTGTGTCCCCCGGAGACGATCAAAGCCAGCAGCGGGAAGGTCGGCGGTTCGGAAAGTTCACCCTCCTCGTGCCCCAGCCAGGCCGAGTAAAGGTGACCTTCCAAATGGTTGATGCCCAGCAGTGGTAACCCGCTCCCCAGCGCCAGGCCCTTGGCCATGTTGATGCCCACCACCAGTGAACCCGGCAGCCCCGGCCCTCGCGTAACGGCGATGCCGTCCAAATCCCCCAGCCGCAAATGTGCCTCCTTCAAGGCCTGATCGACGATGGGATAAATGGCCCGAATATGCTGCCGGGAAGCCACCTCGGGGAAGACGCCGCCGAACTGGGCGTGCAAATCCACCTGCGAGGCCACCGCGCTGGACAGAATCAGCCGCCCATTTTCAACGATGGCCGCCGCCGTTTCGTCGCAAGAGGATTCGATGCCCAGGATGCGGGCGGTGGGAAAATCAAAATGTTCTTTCTTCGTCATTACAATATCCCCTTACTTGCCAAGTGTTTATTCACAAAATACTCAAAGGATGTATTTCTTCTCTGAGCCTCCACAACATCGAAGTGTTTAAGAACTTCCTGCATAAAGTCAATACGAGAGTCGAAAGTTTGGGGAATAAGGTTGTTAAACTGCTCTTTGGTGACCACATCCGTCCGGGGTGGAAGTGAAACTCCTACCTCGTTTGCGAACTCCTGGGGGACACCTGCCAAATACCAGCTCTCGATCTCCTTGATAACGATAAGCACTTCTTCTGTATCGAGTTGCGCATGGGTGTTTAGCAGATTCTCTTTATCTGTTATAAAGCAGACTGTATCATTATCATGGAAAAATATATAATCCCCTTCCATGCAAACAATACTTCGTAAAAAGTTCTCTCGCCACTCAATTTTTTCCTTAGCATATTCGATTATCTTGACGGAATCATATTCCTCTTCAAAGCGCGGGATGACCACATTTTCCATAAAGCGTTTGTCATCAGCCCCCTCAACCCATAAGAACAATCTCGAGTAATTCATACTTCAATTCTCCAACAAGCCTTGCACAAATAGATCGTCAAGCCCAATCTCATTTTCTAGGAATATCTTTATATCCTCTCGTTCTGTAGGCCTTGATATTATTGATTCTCCTTGTTCATTTCGAGAAATTAATAAGAGGTTTTCTAATTTAGTATGTTTTACCATCTGGGGGTTATGAGTAGTTACAATGATTTGTTTCTCGGTAGAAGCTTCTTCCAACATGTTAGACACTTTTGAAATAAGCGCGGGGTGGATATTCCTAAAAGGCTCCTCAAACACACATAATTTATTTTTTTCAAAGTAAAGCGAGATCAATAAAGCAGTTATTGCAATAGTACCGTCCGAAAGAAGGTGAGAGGGGAGAAAGATGTCCTCGTTATATATTTCCCTGAGAGAAAGAAGAAGAGATTTATCTATGGAGCGTTCTATTTTTAGTTCCTGGACAAAGGGGAGTAGATATTGAACTAAGTTAATAAACTTCCGACGTTTTTTTTCATCCTCAAGGATGTTTTTAAGTACGATAGCCAAATTACTACCATCTTCTTCCAAATCTTTTTTTCCAGTAATAGACATAGATTGTTTATGAATATTGGAGTTTAAATCATATACTGTAAGATCTTCTAAATTTATCCCAACTAGTGCTAGACGTCCTTCTAGGGACAGCACTTTTAATATTTTGTCCTCGATCAATGGCCATTTTAAATTACCAAGATCAGGATCATCTACGATAAATTGAAACTTCTCAGGGAAATCAAACTTGGGAACATATTCATCTCCAATCTTTGTTAAAGAACTCCTACCAGTTTTAACCTCTTCTCCATTTTTGCAAAGGTATTCTTTAACTATTTTTTCTGTTCCTATTACATAGTCATTATTAGGTTTTATAGAAAATTCGTGAATAACCCTATGTTCTGATATTGTCATTGATGTTGGTTTGTGCGTTAAAGTTGGGCCTCCCTGGTAATATGTGATTTTGAAAAAGACCTCGTCAGATTCTTTCGCATTAATATTCTTCAAGAATTCCATCCCCCCCTGCATAGAAACCGCATTAGCCAAACCATGAGCAGAAATATTCTTCAAGAATCGCAATATTTCCACAAAATTAGACTTCCCGGAGGCATTGGGGCCTATCAGGACAGATAAATTACCAAGTTCAATGTTCAACTTGCGAAACGACCTAAAATTATGAACTTCAATGCTTTTAATAAACATAGTGTGCTCCTGCATACAATTTGTCTGCCAAACTCTGCGCCTCTGCACCTCCGCGCCTCTGCGTTAAGTTTTTATCCGCGTTCATCCGCCAAATCAGCGTCATCCGCGTTCTATTTCATCTTCAATACCAAATCCAGCGGATACTGTGCCAGCAACTCAATCTTCCCCTCCGGGCTAACCCAGAACGTATTCTCCAGACGGCAGCCCATTCCGCGTTCGGGGTAATAGAGGCCGGGTTCAATCGTCGTCACCGTGCCGGGGGCCAGCTTATCGGCCTCGGTAGCCCCGTGCCCAAAGCGGGGACGCTCGTGAATATCCACGCCCAAACCGTGCCCCAAACTATGCACGTACCCAGACTGTAATTTGCTGTCCTGGCGGATGGTCTTGTGCCCGCGCTCCTCGAAGAGTTCACACGTCCGCTTTTGGAGGTCGGGAGCATGCGCATTCACCTCTAATTCTGAGACAATTTGCTCGTAAACGGCGTAAACATCGTCGTACAAGGCCTGCACGTCATCAGGAGCATAGCCCAAACACCAGGTGCGGGTGAAGTCGTAAAAATACCCGCCCCCCGCCTCGCAGGGGAAAATATCGAAAACGATCGTTTGGCCCAGGCGGAGCAGATTCTTCGCTTCACCGGAATTGTGGGGTACGCCCGCGTTGCGTCCACTGGCGAAAATCACGCCTTCCGGGTTCTCCACCCCTGCTTCTGCCAGCCACAAATTGATCTTGGATTTCACGTCGCCAATCGTCAACGGCTGGCCGTCCTCGCGGAGCAAAACCTCCTTGGCGTTCACCGCGCGGGAGGTCAAATAACCGGCCACCCGTTCCACGACTTCCACTGTCACCTCGCCCATGTGCCGAATACGCTCCACCTCTTTTTCATCCTTGGTGGCGCGGGCTTCCAACAATACGGAATTTGGCCCTTCCCCCACCAGGGTCAGCTCCGGCATCAGGGCCTGCAAAGCGGAGAAAACGCCCCAGGCACTTCCCGCGTCCATTTTCCCGTAGAGGGCCATGCGCCCCTTCGTCAGCCCCACATCGTGAAGCATCTTCTGGTAGCGCAGAGCCGTCGCTTGGATGTGATCTCCATCTACTGATTTGAGCAGCTTTTTATACTCATACTCCGCCAAATTTTTGGCCTTCAACCCCGTTGCTGCCGCCGCGTCGCGCTCCATGGGGCGGTAAAACAGCACCGGCTCCTCGTCCCTTTTCTTGACCAGATCGGCCCCGGTCATGTGCCCCCCGCCGGTCATATAATACATGGGCGAATTATGCTGGGCCGGCCCGGTGAACAGCAGGGAGTCTAAGTTGTTGGCTTGCATGAGTTGGTCGAGGTCGTTTTTCATGGGGGTTCCTTTTATTATCTAGATGTGCATTGCATCTTTTTTTGATGCGTTGCACATCGAGTCGCTGAAAATAGTTTCACAGGTGCAACGCACTTCTAAAAGCGTGAAGTGCAATGCACCTACTTTAAGACGCTTTCTAGTGTCTTGAGCAAGTCTTCTTCTTGGTGGGGGAGAACCGTGCGGGGGTCTAGCAGCACTTTCTCATCGTGAATGCGGGCAATCACGGGGGAGGGGGAGGCCCGCAGCGCGGCCAGGAATTGGTGGGGTTGGCTGACCCGGAAGGTGAGGGCAAAGGTGGGGAGGGATTCCCCCGGCAGGCTCCCGCCCCCCACCGTGGACCGGGAGGGGAGGATTTCCCCGCGCCCCAGCGCTTTCCGCCACGTCTCTGCCCGCTGACGCATATCCTCCGCCGGAGCGGCCATCATCTGCCAGACGGGAATTTTCTCTTCCGCCTCGCCCTTTAGGTAATGAAGAAGGGTGGCTGAAAGGGCAGCGAGGGCCATTTTATCGGCACGCACGGCACGGGCTAAGGGATGAATTTTCAGGCGGTCGATCAGTTCGCTCCGCCCGACAAGAATCCCCGCCTGGGGACCGCCCAGCAATTTATCCCCCGAGAAACACACCAGGTCCGCCCCGTCCGCCAGGGATTCTTGGACCATAGGCTCGTGTTCGAGGCCGTATTGGGCCGTGTCTAGCAGCGCGCCAGACCCGAGGTCATCGAAGGCTAATAGGCCGTTTTTATGGGCGACCTGGGCAATTTCGTTGAGTTGCGGCTCGGTGGTGAAGCCCACAATGGCGAAGTTCGAGCGGTGTACCCGCAGGATGGCGGCGGTTTCCACGCTGAGAGCCTGCTCATAATCGCTAAGGTGAACGCGGTTGGTAGCCCCTACCTCGACCAATTTAGCTCCGGATTGGCGCATGACGTTGGGGATGCGGAATCCTCCCCCAATCTCCACCAGTTGGGAGCGGGCGATGACCACCTCTTGACCACTTGCCAGAGCCTTGAGCATGAGGAGCACAGCCGAGGCGTTGTTGTTCACCACCAGGGCTGCCTCTGCATCCAGCAGGCGGGTGAGAAGGTCGTTAGCGTGGGCCAAGCGGGAGCCGCGTTCTCCCTTCTCCATATCGAATTCGAGGGTGGAGAATTGGCCGCCCACATCCTGAATAGCTCGAAGGGCTTCTGCGCTCAAAGGAGCGCGTCCCAGGTTGGTGTGCAGAATCACGCCCGAAGCGTTAATGACCGGATAGAGGGTGGGAGACGTCCAGGCGTGGAGCCTGTGTTGGGCACGCTCCAATACTTCTTGCTGGCCTGGGATTTTGGTCTCTTGCGCTAGGTACGCAGAGCGGGCCTCCTCCAAAATTTCTCGGATGGCGAGAACTGTCAGGTCGTGGCCATAGGCGTTAATATAGGTTTCGCCAAGGTCGGTTCTTAAGAGAGCATCAACAGATGGCAGGTTGTGTAGATCATTCATAGAGGACTCGCAGCGTGGAGAATGAAAGCGGAAAGACGTGGGACGTGAAGGCGTAAGGGGTGCGTGTGATTAGGAGTCGTTTTTCCCGGGGCGCCACTGGCTTTGGGCACGCAGTCGCAGGAGGGCTTCCGCAAATAATAAACCCAGGCCCAAGACGAGGGCCAGGCCTGTGTTCAGAACGTTTCCTTTGTTCAACCAAAGCAAGGTAGCAGCGTATACACCTACTTCCAAGGCTTCACGGACGATTACGCTAAAGGTAACCGGTATAGCGGTTGGAAAACGCCAGTTTAAAAAAGCGATGAAGGGTATAGACGTTCCAGCCATAGCTACTATAATGGCAGCAAAGAAGAACCAACGCGGCCAAAGGGTAGGTAAAGTTTGGGTTGATAGGTACCATACGCCGCCCCAACCGCCAATAGAAAGAATAAGGGCGGCCGGTAAAGATGAAGTCACAGAGGGGGAGGATTGGTTTGCCATGTGTCCATTTTAGCACAAGTCAGGGATTTTGCCTGCAGAATCCGGCGGAACATGGTTCCACATCGTGAAAGCGAGATTTAGTCCCCCTCCGGGCACACCAAATGGGTGTGCTGTGCATGCCCTGTGGGCAACACCGTGTGGCTGCGCGAAAATCTCGGCTATATGTTCCCTGTTTTTTTTGAGTAGATACATAGATACCGTTAAAACCCGGTGAGAAGATTTTTAAAGGCGATTTTGGGCGAGATTCACAAATGCGCAATTGAAAGTGGAATCTTAAAATAAAGTACTTGATTGAATTTTTTAAGGTTTCGTTAATTTGCTTAATAATTCGTTAATAACTATCCTCTATCCCCCACATAGATGGGGTGGTGAAAGCCCCTCCCCCAAATTGTGGCTAGAAAAAATGTTCTTAAAATCAATTGCAACTCTTTGTTTTCTTTAAGATAACAAACCTTAAAAAATCCTTTTTTTTTAGAGCTTTAATTTGCTTTTTTAGGTACTTTTCCGGTACAATGTAAGTGTTCTTGATTTTGATTTTTAGGGGCGATGGAGATATAGATAATTTCCAACCAAGGAAAGTATATTATTTCTTTTGCTTGAGGAAATAAGGCACTCAAGTTGGGTGAGGGGTACGTAAAATTACAAGGGAGAAGGAGGTTAGGCATTCATGGAGGCAAGGCAAGCTTGGCAAACTGCCTTAGGTCAACTACAACTAGAAATGCCCAAAGCAGCATTTGATACCTGGGTAAGGGACACAGAACTTATTTCTTATAATGATAATATTTTCAAAATTGGCGTTAAGAACGCTTATGCCTGCGACTGGTTAGAAAGCCGGTTACGGAGCACTGTTACCCGGCTGTTAACAGGGACAATGGGAAAATCGATAGAGGTTCAATTTGTTGTTTGGCAAAAGAGCCACGAAGATGAGGAAGTTGTTTCAGAAGATGCTTCTCCCCCCTTGGAAGACAAAGAGAAAGCGGGGAGCAACGGGGGCATATCTCTTAACAGTCGTTACACTTTTGAGGATTTTGTCGTTGGGGCGAGTAATCGTTTGGCCCATGCCGCCTCTTTGGCCGTGGCGGAAAAGCCAGCCCATACCTATAATCCCCTTTTCCTTTATGGGGGAGTAGGGTTAGGGAAGACGCATTTGCTGCATGCCATAGGCAACATGTGCGTTAAGAACGGACTAAAAGTATTATACGTTTCTTCTGAAGAATTTACCAACGACTTAATTAACGCCATTCGCTCACGAACTACACAAGCATTTCGGGAGAAATACCGCCATATTGATGTTTTGCTCGTTGATGATGTTCAATTCATTGCCGGGAAGGAATCGACTCAGGAGGAATTTTTTCATACCTTTAACACCCTTCATGGGCAAAACAAACAAATTATCATGACCTCTGACCGCCCGCCAAAGGCAATGGTCACCCTCGAGGAACGTTTGCGTTCCCGGTTTGAGTGGGGGTTGACGGCGGACATACAACCTCCGGATTTTGAAACTAGGGCTGCTATTTTGCGCTCGAAGGCGGAGCAAGCTCGGTACGACGTCCCCAGCGAGATTCTGGAAATTATTGCCCGTCGATTCCCATCCAATATTCGGGAATTAGAGGGTGCTTTAACGAGGGTTATGGCCTATTCTGATTTGCGAGGTATGCCACTCAATAAAGACCTCGTCGACGCATCCCTGGCTGATTTGATGCCGCAGACCAAAGACGTTGCTCCTGATCATATTATTAGCACAATTGCGGGCGAATTTTCTATCACTTCTGATGAGTTACTCAGTCGCAGCCGCGCCCACCGAGTTGCGCTCCCCCGCCAGGTGGCTATGTATGTACTCCGTGAAGAAGCAAATATCTCACTGCCGCAGATAGGCAAGCTGTTGGGCGACAGAGATCATACTACCGTGATTTACGGACGTGATAAAATTGCCGGCCTTTTGGAAGAGGATGACGGCCTTCGCAGGAAGGTCATTAAGGTCCGCGAGTCTCTTTATGGTCCGACGGCAATTGCTGCCTGATGTGATGAAGTTGTTTCCTTAAAAGAATATCCCTTGCTGCGAAAATTTTGCGGCAGGGGATTTTTTTTGAGGGATGGAAATAAGTTATTCGTGGGAGGAGGTTATTCTTTCCCGCAGGGACTGTGTCCACGCTGCGAGACGCGACCACCACCGGGTGGTGTGAATCTTTTCCCGCAGGGACTGTGCCCACGCTGCCAGGCGTTGTCCCCCACGGGTGGCGGTTATTCTCTCCCCCACCGGTTTGGCCCACGCCCAAAGACGTTTCCCCCACCGCCGCCAGGGGTATTCCATTTGCTCTGGTTCAATTTCTCCTTCAGGCCAGGGATCCAGGTCAAGCATCTTTCGCAATACGTACCTTCCAAATAATTTTAGGGTAGCCACGACGGGGGCTGCCAGAATGAGGCCAACCAGTCCAAAGAGGTTAGCGGCCATAATGGCGGTGACAAGGACGACGGCTGGATGAATTCCCAAGGCTTTTCCAAAGAAACGCGGCTTGATGAGGCTATCAAAGATGCGGTCGATTAGGAAGGCGATGCCAAGAACCAAGATGGTGTATTGCCAGGGATCTAACCCAAAATAATTAGAAGCTTGAAAAAAGGCTGCTAAGCCTGTTAAAGTAATGGCTACAAATGCCCCCACATAGGGGATAAAATTACCTAGCCCAGTGAGGAGGGCCAGACCAAATGCGTAACGGGTGCCAAGGATGGTCAGGGTTAGCAGGTAAATGATAACGATCAAGATGAATATGATCATTTGGCCACGCAAAAATGCATTCCATATGCGGCGTAATTCTCTTCCTATGCGGCGAATGTCATAAGCGTAGTCAGGGATAGCGCTGATATTAATCGAGGAAGGGAGCTTGTCTATATCGGCAAGAACCAAATAGGCTATCATGAAAACGAAGAATATTTTGCCAATACTTGTGGCTGCTCCGGTAGCAATTGAGCGGACGAGGGTTCCGGCTTGCCCTATGATGGGTTGTAAGGTCTCGATAGCCCGGTTGGCAAGGTCGTTAAAGTTTATGATTTCTCCAAATTCCCCATAACGCGCCAGTATTTGGGAAAGCTCATTGGCGATCTCTGGTAAATCAGCAATGAATTTTTGTACTATGAGAAGCAGGCTTTGAAGTTGTTGGGCTACCGCAAAACCAGTTATGGTTAATAGCCCCAGGAATAGCAGCAACATAACAACGAAAATTATGGCCGTGGAAGCCTGCCATGATAAACGAGTTGTGCGTGCTACGAATTTGATGAGGGGGTAGAATAAGTAGATGAGAATAAAAGCCAGGAGCAAGGAAGTAATAACGGATCGGAAGTAGAGCAGCATCCCACCCAAAATGGCGACGATTGTTAGCCCAACTACTAATTTGATGGTTGTTCCCCACGGGGGAGATTTTTGGATTTCTGAGGTCATGGTTCGCTTTGGCTTTCTGAGGGTTGGTCTTTGCTCTGAGGGGATTGGAGTTGCCACCAACGCGGGTCAGGGGGAGGGAGGTCCGAGGTTGTTTTTTCTAGGCCGAGTTCTTCTTCGAAGATATTGAAATAGATATATCGCAATAAGACCCGGGCCGAGGCTATGATGGGAGAAGCCAAAACTACACCCAACACCCCTGCTAGAGAAGCTCCTGCCAAAATTCCCAGAATGATGACCAAGGGTGATAATTGAACTCTTTTGCCGACCATACGGGGGATGAGATAATTATAGTCGAACTGGATGAAGACAAACTGAAGGGCTAATACAATGAGAGCAAAAATCCAGTTAGGGATGTTTATCCAAGTAGAACCGGAGAGCAAGGCAATAAGGCCCGCCGTTATGCTCCAGATACCATGGCCTATGTGCGGGGAGAATTCCATCAGGCCTGCCAATACGCCCATGGGTAAGGCAAAAGGCATGCCAATAATAAGGCCGACGCTGGTGAATATGCTGGCGGAAACGAGGGATAGGAGAAGCTGTCCGCGAAAAAAAGCGCTCCAGATTTTACTGATTTCGCTTTTAAGGTAGATGAAATCTTGGCGATATTTTGTGGGGACGAATCCCTCGATTGATTTGCTTATTTCTTTACCATCTTTGAGCAAATAGATTGAAATGACGAAGGTAAACGATAGTTCTACTAATGAGGAGATAACCTCAACAGCAAAACCGAGGGTATGTCCAAAGACAGGTTGGGAAACTTCTTGTATGAGGCCGGTTACTCTCTCGAATAGCATGGAACCTTGAATAGTTTGACCAGCTATCGTAATTTGGTAAGAGAATAATTCTTCGGCTTGAGAAAGAAGGATTTGAATGCCCTCGTATAACAAGACAGCTTGTTGTGATAATGGCCGATAGAAAACGAGGGAAACAGTGAGCAAGACCAGTATGGCCAGTAAATAGACGACAGTAATGGCAGCCCACTCTGGAAAGCGTGCCTTTTCGGTTAGGAAGTCGACTAAAGGGGAAAGTATATAAGCCACAATCCCAGCTAGGATAACGGCTGGCAAAATACCTCTAAAGGTTGCTATTAGATAGATGATGAAGCCCAAAGATAAAAGGCCAACTATCAATTTTAGGCGCGGACTCCAGCGTGATTCTAATTGCTCCATATGTCCTTTTGTCGTATCATCACAATATTTCGGGGAAATGTAGGTCGAAATGGTATTTCGACCTGTCTTTTCAATCTGTCTTCAAGGTCGCGAAGACTACAATGCGTTTATTGTCTACTAAATAAGGGTAACACGAAATCAGGGTCGCAGTTGCCTTTTCGGTGGGGGCCATCACCTCTACTTGTGTTGGCTCGACAACTTCAGTGCCGGTGACTATGTAGACAAAGTTCTCGCGCTTGGTAAAAACGGTCACTTCATCGCCAGGTTCAAGCTGATCCAAGTCCCTAAATATTTCTCCATAAATGTCATTATGAGCTGAGAGAACGAGGTTACCAGGCTGACCGGGGTTGCCGGATCCAATATGATGCCCAACACCTTTTTTGAGTTGTTCCCATCCATCCCCTTCCACAATGGGCACATCCTTGTTGATGGCCGGAATCTGGAGGCGGATAGCTTGGCCTGGGCTTTGTGTGGGAACGGGAACCGCCATATAAGATTGTACAGATGGCAGGAGATGCTCTGGGATTTCGGCTTTATTGAATTGGCTGCCCCCTTCTGTATTGGGAGGGGTATGCCCGGAGGGCAAAACAATGGCCTGAACCAAAGGGGTTGGAGTAAGGGTCGGTTGCTCTAAAGCGCTGGCCACCTCTCTATTTAGCTCTTGTAAGATATCTAATCCATTGAACAATACAAAAATCAGCCCTACTACGGCCAAAATTTCTACTAAGAGCAAAAAACCATCTCCGATCCATTTTTTGCGTTTTTTACTCACATTCTCTTGAACGCTTTCCTCTTCATCAAGTGATTGTACGCGGTTTTCTTCCCAAGTGGCTTCGTCTTCACCAGAAACCAAGGTCACTACCCGGCCTGTTTCTCGAAAACGCTCGAGGCGTTCATGGCGTTCAGAGCGTCTCTTCTCGACGAGCAAGCGGCGTAAATCAGTGGTGGATAGATTTTGATTAGGTTTTTTCTTGAACATAGAGAGATTATAATCTTGGTGAGGAAATATGCAAGGTAAACGGTGGTATTCCAAGTTTTCTCGTCTGTGATTGTGATATAATTATTTTTTGAGAATATCCGCCTATACCTAGTAATTCATGGCATAAATCCATCCCCGGTACATTTGCTCTGCCTCTGAGAACGCTTGGAGAGGAGCATCACTTAACCAGGTTCCCCTTTCAACACAGCGCTCGGCCGCATGTTCCCGCGAATGGGCGCTTTTCTTTTTTCAACGCTCCGAGGGGAACGCCAGTTCCCCGGACTCCTTTTGGAGGTCTCATGCCCGACCGTGAACTTTTACGCGCCTTTGACAAAGAAAAACTGATTGACATGTTGGAAGACCAAGCTAAAAATTGGCTGGCTCACGACGGCCTTTGGTTCCAAGCTGCGGAGAGACACTTTGGGATGGAAGCTGCCATCAACCTGGACCGCGAAGCTTGGCAAACATTCACGCAAATTGAAGCCAAGCGTATAATGCGTTTACACAACATTGAGCGTGGGGGTGGGTTGGACGTCCTCAAGCAGGCCCTTCAACTGCGTCTGTACGCCAGGATCAACGAGCAATCCTTTCATCAAGTTGATGAGCGGGCTCTCCGCTTCGAGATGAACAATTGCCGCGTCCAGGCCGCCCGCAAGCGGAAAGGGATGCCGGACTTCCCCTGCAAATCAGTAGGAATCGTTGAATACAGCTACTTCGCCCACACCATCGATCCCCGCATAAGAACGCGAGTGGTCGCCTGTCCCCCCGATCCCCACCCCGAAGCATACTTCTGCGCCTGGCAATTCACCGTGGAAGAAGAGCCGATCCCCGAAGAAAACATTCTTTCCTGATATAATTTCTCCATGTTACCCAATTTAGGTCTCAACCAAATCGTTCGTTTACGCAAGCCCCATCCCTGCGGCGCATATAAATGGAAAGTGATCCGCATTGGGGCGGACATCAAAATTGAATGCCTGGGATGCGGGCGCCAAGTGATGCTTTCTCGCCGCAAATTAGACCGCCGGGTGAAAGAAATCTTACCCGCCAACGAGGATGAGGAATGAGCACGCTCTATTTGGTGGCCACACCCATCGGTAATTTGGAGGACATCACGTACCGCGCAGTGCGGGTCTTGGGGGAAGTCCCGGTGATTGCCGCCGAGGACACCCGCAAGACGGGCAAATTGCTCAAGCATTATGGTATTTCTGCCCCTCTCACCAGTTACCACGATCATAACAAAGCCCAAAAGAGAGATGAAATTCTCGCCCGTCTGGGGGAAGGGGATGTGGCCTTGGTCTCCGACGCGGGGACGCCGGGCATCAACGATCCGGGATTTGGCCTGGTTAACGCTGCGCTAGGTGCGGGGCACACCATCATTCCCCTCCCCGGGGCGAGCGCACCCATCACCGCCCTCTCAGCCTCCGGCCTGCCCGCAGACTCCTTCTTATACCTGGGCTACTTGCCCCGCAAAAGCCATCAACGCCAGAAATTGCTGAATGAAGTGAAAGCCTCTCCCCATACCCTGATTTTCCTGGCAACCCCCCACCGTTTGTTGGATTCTTTACGAGACATGGCCAGCGTTCTGGGAAACCGGAAAATAGCCGTGGCCCGGGAATTAACCAAACGCTACGAAGAAATTTTCCGAGGAACCATCGACGAAGCCCAGAAGCATTTTACAGAACATGAGCCGCGTGGTGAGTTCACGCTGGTTGTGGCTGGCCTTGACTCTGCTGGGGGCAAGTGGAGCAAGGCGCGCCTTCAGGAAACCCTGCGTGAAGCGCAAAGCGTGGGAAAGAAATCACCCTCGAAAATTGCCAAAGAAATTGCCAAACAATCCGGTTGGAAGCGGAGCGAAGTCTACGACCTTTTGCAGGAAGTTAGAGATGAGGTGATGGGGTGATGAGGGATGAGGTGAGATGCACGTCCCCTCTCCCCATGGGATGCCAGCGGCACGCAGAGCGAGGGTTAGGGTGAGGGCAGAGATAGTAAAAGCAAACTCAATAAACAAGGAACAAATACAATGAATTTGAACAACCACACGCATTTCAAAAAACTTGACACACAAGACATGCTGGCCGCCATCGACGGCCTTCCAGAGCAACTAGAAACAGCCTGGGAGTTAGGGCAAGGTTTTGCTCCCCCCCCTTGGGAAAACATCGACCGCGTCCTGATCGCCGGGATGGGCGGCTCCGCGATTGGGGCCTCTCTACTGGCCGCTTACGTCGCTCCCCTTTGCGAGGTGCCGGTTTTTGTGCACCGGGACTATGATCTCCCCGCCTGGGCCAAAGGCCAAGGGACATTGGTCATTACCTCTTCGCATTCCGGGAATACCGAAGAAACGCTCTCCGCTTTCGAGGCTGCCCTGGAAAACGGGTGCCGTATCTTGGCCGTCACCACGGGTGGGAAAATAGCCGCTAAGGCCAAAGAGCACAAAACCGGTTTATGGCAATTCGATCATGATGGCCAACCCCGCGCGGCAGTAGGATATTCGTTTGGGCTATTATTGGCGGCTTTTTCACGATTAGGCTTCATACCCGACCAGGCTGATGAAATTCGAGATGCTGTCAGGGCGATGGTGAAACAACAGAAGTCGGTTCGAAGCAGCGTCCCCCTCGCCAAGAATCCGGCCAAAGCCCTGGCTGGGCACTTAACAGAGCGGTGGGTGAGCGTCTTTGGAGCGGGGTTGCTGGCCCCGGTCGCCCGGCGCTGGAAGGGTCAAATTAGTGAACTCGCCAAGGCCTGGGCGCAGTTCGAAGCCCTCCCCGAAGCAGATCACAACACCCTGGCCGGCGTGGTCAATCCCCAAGAGAAACTAGCGAAAACCAAGGCCATTTTCCTGCGGGCTGATGCTAATCACCCCCGCAATCAACTTCGTATAGGCCTAACAGAAGAGGGCATGAGCCGAGCTGGCATGGAGACCACCGTCATCAACACGCATGGCGATACGCGCCTGGCTCAACTATGGGCCACACTCCACCTTGGCGATTACGTGGCTTATTATCTAGCCATGACCTACGGGGTTGATCCCTCTCCCGTGGCCGCTATCGAAGACCTGAAACGGGCCTTGGCGGCTTTTGATTAGCAACCCGTTCGTAGTAGGGCACGCGAGTGCCCATGTAGGTCGAGATGGTATCTCGACTGGACAATTTACCAAATTGTCCTACATTTGTTCGGCAACGCCCATATATTTTCTCAAGTACCTGATTTGGAACACGAGTAACTACTCACCCATGTCATTTCGACGAGGTTTCGGCGTGGTTTTCCGCCGATGTTTCAGCCAAATACAGGCTGAATTGGGAGAAATCTTTGTTTCGACCAGCGTTTCGCCTCTATGAGCGAAAGATTTCTCACTCCGTTCGAAATGACACCTGAGTAGTTACGAACACGATTTAGTTACAGGAGGTTTTCCATGAGTTTCAAATTTACCGTTTACGGTCACAGTACCTTTGCTTTAGAAATTGATGGTTATCATATTCTCATTGACCCCTTTTTCGACGATAACCCCCAATCCCCCGTCACGGCGGACGAGGTGGCGGCTGATTTCATCCTCGTCACCCATGGGCACGGCGACCACGTGGGCGACAGCGTGAAAATTGCCCAGCGCACGGGTGCCAAGGTGATCAGCAATTTCGAGATCACCAACTGGCTGGGTGAAAAAGGCCTGGACGTTCACCCCCAGCACATCGGGGGAGGATTCCACCATCCCTTCGGATACGTGAAGCTGACCCAGGCCTTGCACGGCTCGGCCCTCCCCGACGGTTCCTACGGGGGGATGCCGGCCGGATTCTTGATCACCACCCAGACCGGGGAGAAAATCTACATCTCCGGGGATACCGGCCTTTTCCCCGGCATGGCCCTGATCGGCGAGGAAGGCGTTGACTTGGCCGTCCTCCCCATCGGCGACAACTTCACCATGGGCGCGGATGACGCGCTGCGGGCGGTCAAACTCATCTCCCCCAAATACGTGATTCCCTCCCACTACAACACCTGGGACGTGATCAAGGAAGACCCGGAGGCCTGGAAAACCCGCGTCGAGGCGGAGACGGATTCCCAGGTACGCGTCCTGGCTCCTGGGGAGAGCTTTAGTTTGTGAAGTTTTACGATCCATCCCTTGAGTTTTGTTAAACGAATTTCCCGTCACTCTTGGAAGTGACGGGAGTTTTGCTTTCCAACCAGCTAGCCCTTGTCGATTACTCTCCTGAATCATACGGCAACTTGATAACTTTCAACCCGGGAACCTCATCGTACTCTGGGTCCTTATGCACTAGTTCCACATCCAATAGTCGGGCCAAACTACATATCCACGCATCGGCCACAGAGATTACGCCAAGGGCTTTAACCTTGGCCGCCTCGTGGAGCCATGTTAAGGTTGGGTACTCCAAGTTCACCGGCCAAGCTTCTACCAGATTCAATATTAGCCGGGTTTCTTCTTCGCTATGCCGGCGCAAGCTCAAGTACTCTAGTTCCATTAACGCCATAAAGGGTAAATAGACATCTATTTCCTTGTCTCTTGCCTCTTCCAAGATGCCCAACACGATATCCACGCCAGACTCGTCATTCAAAATAGTCAACACGGCAGACGTGTCTAAGACATAGGATGCCATTTAGACTTCCTCTTGCTCTTGATCACGTCGTCGTTCTACCAGCAGATCGTCTGTTGTTGGTCCTCGCCCCTTGAGGACTCCCACCGCTGCCTGGATGGGGTTGGGAGGAATGGGATAGACAATGATGACATTATCTTTAATTTGCCATTCAAGTTTATCTTTCGGTTGAATCCCCATGGTTTTCCGAATGGTCTTAGGTATTACAGTTTGACCGCGTACTGACACTGTTGTCTGCATAACAACCTCCTAACAAGAAATATCTTTGTAAACAAGATTATTATACATCAATCTTGTTAATGCTTCAATAGCATTTGTGACAAAGTGTGCGCTAAAATGTTGTTATCATTTTGCCAGGTCAAAACTCGCAGGTCCTCTGGCTCTGAAACCTCGGAGGTCTCCGAGACCTCCGAGGTTTCAGAGCCGAAGATTCGCTAATTCTTCAATAACCTCCCTTATCTTCCCCATTTTATCGACAGTAATAAACCTGTCTTGTAAATTTTCAGGGATTTCCGCCTCCTCATGCGCCCAGTTCAGGTGATTGGGGATGTGAATGGCCCAACCGCCCAATTCGAGAATGGGCCTGATGTCAGAGCGCAGCGAGTTGCCGACCATCAAGAATTTTTCCGCATCAATCTTGTGCCTGGCCAGGATTTCGGCGTAATCTTGAGGTTTCTTTTCGCTAACTATTTCTATAGCTTGGAAATAGCTCCCCAACCCGGAGGCTTCCACCTTGCGGCGCTGGTGAAAAAGGTCACCTTTGGTGATCAGCATCAGGGGGTGAGATTCGCTCAGCTTTGCGAGCGTTTCGTGAACGCCGTCCAGCAAGGAGACTTTGGCGGTGAGCATTTCTTTCCCCAATTCGAGGAGGGCCTGCACATCCTCGGCGGAAATTTTGCCCCCTGTTGCCTGAATGGCGGTTTCGATGAGAGAAAGTATAAAGCTCATTACGCCGTAACCATAATAACGCAAGTTGTGGATTTCGGTCTCGTCTAAGAGGGGGTCGATATCTGCCGCGATTTTGTATTTGGCGAGGATGGCATGAAATCGTTCCCTGCCCCGGTGATAGAGGCGCTCGTTTTCCCAGAGCGTGTCGTCGGCGTCAAAGGCGATCCAGGTTAGCATAGTCATTTCCATGCCTCCACCGCACCCAAAGATTGGACAACCTTGGCGCCGGTCTGGTTGGCAGCGCGGCAAGCCGCCAGGAGGTCTTTGCCGTGCAGGGTAGCGGCGATGAATCCGGCCGCGAAGGCGTCTCCGGCCCCGGTGGTGTCGACCACGTTTTCTACGTGGAGAGCGGGGACCCGTTGTGCGAGTTGGGCGTTTTCAACCCAGCATCCCTCTTGGCCCAGTTTAACGAGTATGGTACGAGCGCCCTTTTGCAAAAGACTCTGGGCTGCTTGATGAGGGTCGTTTTCTCCTGTGATGCGCTGAGCTTCGTGGCGGTTGCACATAAAATAGTCAATGGATGGTAAACATGGCCAAAGCGGGGAGGGGTCGTCCATGGCTGGGGAGGTGACCACGTCCAGGGAGGTGGTGATCCCGGCGGTTTTTGCCTGGGCCAGGGGTTCGGCCAGGTGGGGGGTGAGCAGGCCGGGGAGGACGAAGTAGCCGGCCACGTGCAGGAAGCTGTCTCCACGGGCAAGAAGGCTGAACACGGGAAGGTTTTTGGCTGACAGGCGGGCATTTGCTCCGGGGGTGTGCACGAAGCGCGGCTGGCGGTCTTCATCTACCAATCCCACGCTGACCCCGGTTGAGGCCCCCTCCACCACTTCAAGATGGGAGAGGTCTATGCCCGCTCGCTGCCAATGTTCGCGCACCAGGGCGGCGGCATCCCCATCCCCCAGACGGGCGATGAGTGTGGTATCCACCCCCAGGTGCGCCAGGCCGAGGGCAACGTTGGAAGCGCATCCCCCAGGCGAGATTTGGGCTCGTTCGAAAGCGATGGACGCGTGCCGGGGGACGTGATTGACGGTTTGGCAAATAATGTCGAGAGTGACGTTGCCGAAGACGGCGGCCCTCATTACCTGATCCCTCATCACCCCGTCACCTCATTACTCATCACTCGTTTTGATTTATCCTGTATCGTGTTGCTCTACCAAGCCCAAGGCGTTCAATCTTTTTTAGGTCGAGTAATTTATTTAGCACCTGACTGATTGTGGGACGTGGAATGTCTAATTTTTCAGACAATTCTCTCGGCGTTACTTCTTTTTCGGTTTTGTCTTGCATATAGTCCCAGACCTGAAGTTGGCGTGGAGATAGCAGATCCTCAACATTTTCTTCTGATAATAAAGTTAATGCCTTTTTAGCCTGATGGAGCGTGGCTTCTAAGAAAAACTCTAGCCAGGGCACAACGCTCTCTTGCTCTGTTCCGAGTGTCTTTTGGCTTTGTCGTAAGGCTAAATAATACTCAGGTTTGTTGTCCTCGATAATTTTCTCGTGGGAGACGTAAGGCATATAAGTATAACCCGCTTGAAGCATCAGTAAATTAGTCAGGATGCGTGACAGGCGTCCATTGCCATCTTGAAAGGGGTGAATTTGCAGAAAGTGAACCAGGAAGTTGGCAATAATTAACAATGGGTGATGTCTTTGATTGTCTGTTGCTGCTTGTGACCATTCTACTAACTCTTGCATCTCCTTGGGAGTTAGATAAGCTGGGGTGGTTTCAAACAATATCCCTACGGATTCCCCAGCTTCATTGACCATATGAACCTGGTTTTCTTGCTTCTTATACTCTCCACGATGCACAATGTCTTTCTCGACATATTTGAGTATTTCCTGGTGAAAATGCTTGATGAGACTTTCTGTAAATTTAAGTCTGCTCCAAGAGTCGAATACATTATTGAGCAGTTCATAATAGCCTTGAACTTCCTGCTTGTCTCTGTCTGAAAATTGCTGGATGTCGATTCCACGCATCAACTTTTCGACGTCTTCATCTGATAATTTGGCACCCTCAATTCGCGTAGATGCCCCTGTAGAGGTGACTAAAACAGATTTCTTCAGTCTCCCCAATATTCGAGGGGTAAGATTCACGCCGCCAATCCACCGCCCTTTGAGTTCATCAATCTGGGCGACTTTTTGCCAGACAGATGTTGGTAAATTCTCTAGGCGGTGGTCAAGAATAGTGTGCTCCATATAACCTTCTTATATTCTAATAGTGTAGGATTATATAAGATTATATAAGAAAAAGGGAGGTAGGGGGAGGGTGCAGAGAGACAGAGGGGGCAAAGGATACAGATGATGCAAAAGAGCCAAAGGAGACAAAGGACGCAAAAGATACAAAGGGTAAAAAAGAACTCTTAATCCCATGACCTCGCGTCCTGATCCCTGGTTGCCTGTTTACCTAGTCCCTGTTCCTGGTTGCCCGATCACCTGTTTTCCCCTTCACCCAAATTTCTCCACCACCGGGGGCCGCTTTGCTCTCCAAGGCTCATCCGCGGTGACACGTTCGTAGGCGCACGCAATGCGCAGGAGACGGCCTTCGCTGAAGTCGGGGCCGAGGAGTTGAGCGCCAATGGGGAGGTTGTTCTCGTCGAAGCCAGCGGGGACCGAGAGGCCTGGTATGCCAGCGTGGTTGGTGGTGACGGTGAATTGGTCGGAGTATTGCATGAGGACGGTGTCGCCGTAGACGCCGCCAATGGGGAAGGCGGTGGAGGGGACGGTGGGGGTGAGGAGGGCGTCTAGTTTGTAGTCTCCAGCGGGGTCGAAGATGGTCTCGAAGTCTTGGCGCATGAGGGCACGGGCGCGGAGAGCGAGTTGGTAGTATTGTTTCTGAAATTGGGCCGCGCTTACGTAGATTCCCATCAGAATGCGCAATTTAGGCTGCTCTCCAAAACCTTCCCCCCGCGTGTGGCGGTACATTTCGCGCAGGTCGGCTAAGGATTGCTGAGTACGGTAGCCGTATTTTACGCCGTCGAAACGCAGCAGGTTGGAGGAAGCCTCTACGCGGGAGATGACGAAATAGGTCGGGATGCCGTATTTGGTGTGCGGCATGGGGACATCGGTGACAATATCCGCTCCCTGCTGGGCCAAGTAACCGGCTACGCTGTGGATGGCGGCCTCTATTTCTTCGGGGATGGCCCTTTCTTGGAGTTCGCCGGTCTCGGCGTCGAAATAGGTGACGCGGAAGAAATCGGGCGAGAGCCCAATTCTCATGCCTTTGACGCCTTTCTCTAGTTCGGCCAGGTAGTTGGGGACGGGGACGGTGGCGGCAGTGTTGTCGTGCCTGTCTGGCCCGGCCATGGTCTGGAGGAGGAGGGCGGCGTCGGTCACGTTCCGCGCCAGGGGGCCGGGGCAATCTAGCGAGGAGCCGAAGGCGATCAGCCCGTAGCGGGAGACGCGCCCGTAGGTGGGCTTGAGTCCCACGGTCCCGCAGAAAGAGGCCGGGTGGCGGATGGATCCCCCGGTGTCGGTTCCCAGGGAGAGTGCTCCGGCGCCCACGGCCACGGCGGCCGCACTTCCCCCGGAAGATCCGCCGGTGACTTTGGAGGTATCCCACGGGTTGCGGGGCGCGGGTTTGAAGGCGGCTGATTCGCTCGAGGAGCCGTAGGTGAATTCATCCAGGCTGACTTTGCCGAGCAGGACGCCGCCGGCATCTATGACGCGCTGCACGGCTGTGGCGGTGTAGGGGGCGCGGTAGTTGGAGAGGATTTTTGAGGCGGCAGTGGAAGGAACGCCTTTAACGGTGTAGATGTCCTTGGCGGTGAAGGGGACTCCGGCCAGGGGGCCAGGGTCTTCGCCGTCCGCTACGAGTTGGTCTATTTCTTTGGCGCGGGCGCGGGCGGTTTCGGCGGTGAGGGTGATGAAGGCGTGCACTTTTTCTTTGTCTTCCGCCGTAATTGGCCCCGGCTCTAGGACTCCGGGACGGCCATCGACGGCTTTGACCCGCTCCAGGTGGCTTTCGAGGATTTCCAGGGCGGAGGTTTTTCCGCTGCGGACGAGGTCGGCTATTTCGTGGGCTGAGGTGTCAGCGTAGGTCATGGGTTACTCCAACTCTTCTTGGGCGATGTCAGGGACGACGATGTAGCCGTCTTCTAACTCTGGGGCTTGGGCCAGGATGTCAGCCCGGTGGGGGTCGGTGAGGGCCTCATCATCCCGGAAGGCGGGTGAGCGCTCTGGCGGATAGGGGACTCCGTGAGCGGCGGCCTCCACTTCGGCGTCGATGGGGATGGATTCCAATATCTCGATGGAGACGAGTTGGTTGTTGAGTTCCTGTCGGAGATATTCGGCTTCTTTGGGGTCAAGCTCCAGGGCGGCCAGGTCTACCAGGCGTTGGAAGACTTGGGGGGTGATTTTTTCTTCGGTCATGGGGCATTTCCTTTTTTTTGGACACGGAATTCACGGAAAGCACGGATTTTTTAGTTGTGGGGAGTATTTTATCACGGATGGTGGGGATGAGGTAATGGGGAATGAGGTGACGAAGGATTGGTAGTAGGGGAACTGGGGGCAACGCTGGACGAGCTATGAGAATAGGAAAGTTAGGGTCGGCTTTTCACGCTTTGGCATTACCTGTTATTTTTTCAATCCCCAAAAACCATGTTTAACAGCCCGCAAATCTTCGGCGGTGATAAAGGCGTCCGCATCTGCCTCGCGGACTATTTTTTCCACTTCCGCTATTTCTTTGCGGCGCACGCTGCAAGTTAAGACGGTTACCATGCCATCCTTGCCGCGGGCGGGGATTTCTGTCACGGCGTATTCCGCGTCGCGGAGATGTTCCCGGATGGCGGCCCCGCGCTGGGGACTGATGACCCGCACCTCGGAGAATCCCACGGCGAGACGTTCCTCCAACCACATCCCCACCACGTTGCCTGTCGCATAACCTGTCGCGTAGCCTATCACGGTTAGTAAGTTATTCGTCCCCTGTAAGACAGAGGCGATAACCAGGATATAGATCATCGAGCTTAATACCCCCAGCATCCAGACTAAGAATTTGCGTCCCCGCATGACGAACATTATTCTTAGGGTGTCTATAGCCTGATTCACTACCCGAACTGCAAATATGAGCAAAGCGCCCAGAAGGGTTTGCAGCGTGATTTGAAGCGTGAAAAAATCACTCATTTTGCAATCTCATCCCCGTCCATGAGAGGGAAGTAGAGTTCATGAGCGTAGTCTTTGACCATGCGGCGCATGCTGAATTGCGGGGCCAAGGTGCGGATGGATTCTTTCATGCGCGCAATCCACTCCACGGGTAAATTCCCGGAAGAGCGATCATAGTAGAGGGGGATGATTTCCTTCTCGAGCACCTCGTATAAGCTTTCCGCGTCCATTTGGTCTTGGAGTTGGGGATTATCATAATCCGTTTCGTCTCCAATTGCCCAACCATTGTGCCCATTGTAGCCTTCGCGCCACCATCCGTCTAAAATTGAGAAATTGATGACTCCGTTCAGGGCCGCTTTTTCACCGGAAGTGCCAGAGGCCTCGTTCGGGCGGCGGGGCGTGTTCAACCACACGTCCACGCCTTGAACAAGGTGCCGGGCCAGGTTCATATCGTAATCTTCTAAGAAAACCAGGCGTCCACCAGTCTCAGCCGTCTTGACCATCCGGTAGACTTTCTGGATCAATAATTTTCCGGGGTGGTCATCGGGGTGAGCCTTCCCCGCGAAGATGATTTGGACGGGCTTGTTGGGGCGGTTGATGAGTTTTAATAAGCGGTCGAAATCGCTCAAGACCAGGTCGGCGCGTTTGTAGGTGGCGAAGCGGCGGGCGAAGCCAATTGTCAGCGCGTAGGGGTTAAGCAAGGCTCCGGAGGCCACCACCTGGACAGGGTGAACGCCATCATGGAGCCACTGTTCTCTGGCTCTTTCCCGCATATAAAAGACTAATTTGCGCTTGAGATGCCTGCGCACGGCCCATAGTTCTTCGTCGGGGATATTGTCCACCGTTTCCCACACTTCGGGATCGTCAAGATGTTCCATCCAGTCCCGGCCCAGGTAACGCCCGTAGAGGTGCCGCAAACGGCGGGCCAGCCAGGTACCGGTGTGAATCCCGTTGGTGATATGGGTAATGGGCACATCTTCCGCCTCCCGTTCGGGCCACAGATAATGCCACATCTCGCGGGCCACTTGCCCGTGCAGTTCGGAAACGCCGTTGCGCAGCTTCGAGAGTCGCATGGCTAGGATGGGCATGCTGAAGGTTTCCCCCCACGAGAGTTCGTGGCGGGCCAGGTCAATGAAATCTTCCCGCTCTAAGCCCAGGTCATCCATATGGTCGCCAAAATATTTGTCAATCAACCACAAGGGAAATTCATCATTGCCGGCTGGGACAGGCGTGTGGGTTGTAAAAACGGTTTCCTTTTTGACAAGTTCTTTGGCTTTTTCAACCGTGTGGCCTTCGCTGACGAATTCGCGAATGCGCTCTAGGGCCATGAATGCCGAGTGGCCTTCGTTCATGTGCCAAACGCCAGGATTGTGTCCCAGTTTACGTAGGGCGCGCACGCCTCCCACGCCCAGGATGATTTCCTGGGAAATACGCGAATCCAAATCGCTGCTATAGAGGCGGGAGGTCAAATCCTGGTCTTCCGGAGAGTTTACGGCTACGTTGCTGTCGAGGAGGTATAAGGGGATACGCCCCACCTGAATCTTCCAGATGCGGGCTAGAACATCACGCCCGGGCAAAGGGACAGAAATGGTAAATGGTGTATCATCTTCGTTTAAAAGGGGGAAAACGGGTAATTCATCAAACTTAAGGCGGATGTAGTTCGCTTCTTGCCAGCCGTCTTCACTAATCTTCTGTGTGAAGTATCCCCGAGTATATAAGAATCCTATGGCTACTAGAGGAAGTCCTAAATCACTTGCCTCTTTGACATGATCGCCAGAGAGCACTCCTAGCCCGCCAGCGTAGATGGGCAAGGTCTCGTGCAGGCCAAATTCCGTCGAAAAATAAGCGATCAACTCTTCTTTGGTGTGACTATGATTGCGTTCGAACCAAGTGTCATCACTGTTCATGTACCTGTCGAAAGCCAATATGGCGCGGTCGTAGAAATCGAGGTAATAGCTGTCGTGAGTGACATCATTTAATTTTGCTCGCTCCACTTGACGCAAGAATTGGATAGGATTGTGGGTTACTCGTTCCCATAAGTCTTTGTCAATACGCTTGAACAAGCGCTGAACATCCGGATTCCAAGTCCACCATAGGTTGTAGGCTAATTCGCCTAAGCGTCTGATGCGGCGCGGGAGGCTAAAATGGTTAGGGGTAGCTGCATAATACTCTGTCATGTGCTAAACTCCGTTTTAATAAAATTTTTATTATCTCCTCGATATTTTGGGGAAACAAATTCGTAGCCGGGGTTTCTACGCCAAGGGCGCACACCGTGACCCCGCAAAAGCGAGATTTGGTACCCCTTCGGGTACACCAAATGGGTGTGCTCGCTTTGCGTACCTCCGGTATGCATGCCCTGTGGGCAACACCGTGTGGCTGTGCGAAAATCTCGGCTACATTTCCCCTGAATTTTGAGAAGACACATTATATACTTAGTGCCGACTTAGTAAGTCTTTGAAAGTTCCTTTATAACTTTCAGACTACGTCACTTTATTTCGATGTGCGCAGAGTCTCCCGACCGCGCACCTGAAGTGACCGAAGGTCTTCGCGAAGCATACCCTCCAGGGTGCCCCTCTTGGGAAAAAATGTGGCTCAATTACCTGGAGACCTGCGGTCAGGACTAGATGGCTGGTCAGGAGACACAGCCATATCTCGGTTCATGAGGACATAATTCTATAAAGATACTTTTGCATACCTGTAGTACATGGCGGCATAAATTCATTGAGGATTAATATTTGCGCTCAAGGTGCGTTGCACTCCCGTTTTTTGGAGTGCATTGCACCTGGGATACCCCAAAGGATTTCCGCTGTAGAGTATTAGGAAAGTATTATATTGCGCACCAACCTTACCAACGGAGAAAAATCATGACCAAACACACCTTACCTAAAACCTACGACTTTAAAGATACCGAAGAGCGAATTTACAAAATGTGGGAGGAAGACGGATATTTCCAACCGATCAACGATCCCCATCATCCGGAGCACGACCCAACCATCGAACCCTACGTGATTTCTATTCCCCCACCCAATGTGACCGGAAAGCTCCATTTGGGGCATGCCCTATTCGTGAGCATGGAAGACCTCATGATCCGCTACCATCGCATGCAGGGGATCCCTACCCTTTGGGTGCCGGGTTCTGATCATGCTGGCATCGCCACCCAACTCAAAGTGGAACAAGCCTTACGAAAAGAAGGCACCACCCGTGAGGAAATTGGCCGGGAGGAATTCCTGGAGCGCACCTGGGCCTGGAAAGAGGAGTATGGTGGTCATATCACCAACCAGATCCGCCGCCTGGGCGCTTCTTGTGATTGGAGCCGGGAACGTTTCACGCTGGATGAAGACCTCCAACGTGCCGTGAGAGAGGCCTTTGTCACCCTATGGGAAAAGGGGCTCATTTATCGTGGCCCACGGCTGATCAATTGGTCACCTTCCCTGCAAACCGCTGTCTCCGATATTGAGGTTGAACACGCCGAGGAAGAGGGCACGCTTTACTACTTCAAATATATGTTGGCGGATGGTACTGGGGAGTATATCCCCGTGGCAACCACCCGCCCGGAGACCATCCTGGGAGATACGGCTGTCGCCGTACATCCGGAAGATGAGCGTTACCAGCAATTTATAGGGAAGAAAGCCCTGGTCCCCATCCTGGGGCGGGAGATCCCCGTCATTGCCGATGAATACGTCACCCGTGAATTTGGGACTGGGGCCTTGAAGATCACGCCGGCCCATGATCCCAATGACTATGAAATCGGCCTGCGCCATAACCTAGAGATGATATCCATGCTTGACAAATCCGCCAAAGTGACCGAAGCAGGCGGCCCGTACCAAGGCCAAGATCGTTTCGAGGCCCGGAAGAATCTCTGGGAGGATATGCGGGAGGCTGGGCTGGTGCTCAAGGAAGAAGCCTATGTCCATCAGGTTCCCCGTGCCCAACGCGGCGGTGAAATCATTGAGCCCATAATCTCCACCCAGTGGTTTGTGAACACTAAGCCTTTGGCCGAAAAAGCTTTGGCCGCGGTCAGGGATGGGGATATTGAAATTGTTCCTGAGCATTTCAAGAAAGTGTATTATAACTGGATGGAAAATATCTTAGACTGGTGCATAAGCCGCCAACTGTGGTGGGGGCACCGTATTCCGGTTTGGTATTGTGATGATTGTGGCGAAAATTTTGCTTCCCGTGAAGACCCCACCGCTTGCGTTGATTGCCAGAGCGAAAACCTTCGCCAAGACCCCGACGTGCTCGATACCTGGTTCTCTTCGGGTTTATGGCCTTTCTCCACCCTGGGCTGGCCAGAAGCAACACCTGACCTGAATTATTTCTACCCCACTACCATGATGGAAACAGGGTACGACATCCTTTTCTTCTGGGTGGCACGCATGATCATGATGGGCTTGGAGTTCACTGGTGAAGTCCCCTTCAGCGAAGTTTACCTGCACGGCATCATCCGCGACGAGCACGGTAAGAAAATGTCCAAATCCTTTGGCAACGCCATCGACCCACTTGAGGTCATGGATGAGTTAGGCACCGATGCCCTGCGCTTCACTTTGCTTGTGGGATCAACGCCGGGCAACGATACCAATCTTAGCTTGGAGAAGGTGGAGGCCAACCGCAACTTTGCCAACAAGGTTTGGAACGCGAGCAGGTATGTGTTGAGTGCGCTGGAGAAGGTTACTCTTGGGGGTGAGGGCCAAACGTGGGAGAAGTCGGGGGTGAAGGCCAAACGTGGGAGAGGGGCCGGGGGTGAGGGCTGGACTCTAGCCGACTCCTGGATTTGGGCGCGACTCCAAAATCTGATCCGCAGTGTAGAGCGCTTATTTGGCAATCATCAATATGGCGAAGCCGGGCGCCAGATTTATGCATTCTTCTGGAGTGAGTTTGCCGACTGGTATTTGGAGATTTCCAAGGGGCAAATCGCACAGGGCGGGGATCGAGCTTATTACACCGTCGAGACCCTAATCCGTGTTTTGGATATGTGTTTGCGATTGCTGCATCCATTTACGCCCTTTGTCACCGAGGAGTTGTGGCAGCATCTCAGAGCCGCTCTTCGAGATTCTCCTTACGCAGGGATGATAGAGGATTGGCCCGAAGCCCTGATAGTGGCCCCATGGCCTGAATCCCGCCCCGAGGAGGGATGGGAAGAGGCCAAGGTGGAGGATTTCTCTCTCGTTCAGGAAATCATCCGCATCATCCGCAATCTGCGGGCGGAGAAAAACGTCAAGCCTGGACACTGTATCCCGGCGGTTTTTGTCTCGCGCGAGTATGGTGACCTTCTTCGAGAACAGCGAGAGACTTTGGCCGCCTTGGCTCATCTTGATATAGAGGAGTTGTCTTTCCACAAAACTATGACCGACAAACCTGAGGGCCACATCGCCCTGGTGGCGGGGCCGGTGGAGATTTACCTCCCTCTGGCGGGGTTAGTTGATCCTGATGAGGAACGTGCCCGCCTAAAGAAAGAGTTGGCAGAAGCCGAGGGACAAATCCAACGCCTGGAAGGTTTGCTAGCCAGCCAATTTGCTGAAAAAGCTCCCCAGGACGTTGTCCGGAAGGAACGTGATAAATTAGCTGCCTATCAAGAAACTGCGCAAACTGTCCAAGAACAGCTTGCTATGCTGGCAGATTGATCTATGATGATGTTGGGAGATTGGTGCGTTGAGCAACCAGCCCGCCAATCTCCCTTATTTTTCAAATTTCTATTTGACAAATGATTCTCTGTTTTGTTACAATAGAATAACAAGGGCTTATCAAGCAAACGCTAGATTGATGAGGGGGAGAATAGAATTTATAGGAGGTGTATCTATTAAGCCGAAGGCTGTTTTCTGAAAACTTGTATTCAATTTTTTTAGATGGGGCTTACGCACGATAGTATCTTCAGGGTAGTGGGCCAATCGAATTGGTCGTGGGCTGAGAACGTGTAAGTCCTAAGTATTGGACCATAGTTAGGAGGTATATGATGCCTATCACAGTCTATCTTGAAATTGCTATTGGCGTAGTGTTTGTGTGGATTATGCTCTCTATGGGTGTGAGCGCATTGTTGGAATGGTTTGCAGGGATTCGTAAATGGCGGGCTAACGACCTCGAAGCAGCCATCAAAAACCTTCTGGAGAAAGCGGATAAGGACGATAGCGCGAATTCTCTGGCGAGTGAACTATACAGTCACCCCTTGATAGAGTCCTTGTCGAGTAAAGTAGGAGGGCTTCCCTCTTATATCCCTAAGAAAACCTTTGGGCTGGCTCTCTTTGATATTCTCATGACGGCTGGTACGGAAGAATCCGTGTTCAAAGTTTGGGGTGAGGAACTCGATAATCTCGAATCTAAGGGAGCGAAACAAGCCATCATGGAGAATGTTCTCAATGAATTGGCTCGCTTTGCCAAATCCAATATCTCAGAACAAAGCAAGGACAGATTAATGCGCAGATTATTTGCCGAGGCGGAAAAGATTCAAGCCAAGCTCCTTGCAAAATATCCTGATTCTTATTATGACACCGCACTCAAGTATTTTTTGAGCGAAGAAATGCTTGAGGAGTTTGCTGATGAGCTCTTGAGCAAATCAGATTATGGTATGCTCACTGAAGGTGTGGCTCGCTTTGCTGTGAACAGCCCCACGCTGATGGGGACCATTGACGGCTTGCTCGTGGACGCCCAAGGATACCTTGAAAAAGGTGAAATTGCCATAAAGGAGTTCCGAACTAGCCTCGAGACCTGGTTCAATGATTCTATGGATAGGTTGGGCGGTTATTACAAGCGTCGCGCCCAATTATTTTCCTTTTTGTTTGGCCTCGGATTGGCCATTACTTTGAACATTGACTCAGTGGCCGTCGTTCGCACCTTGTGGTTAGAACCCACAACTCGCTCAGCCCTGGTAGCGGAGGCCCAGTCGCTGGAAAGTTTACCAGAAGAAGATGGCTCTGTGAGAGATACTGTGGACAGGATCGATACAAAGCTCGAAGAATTGACTCTTCCGGTAGGTTGGACAAAACTTGATGAGACAACTCGCCAGGCGGTGGACAATGATCCTGAAAAATGGCACGTTAACGGATTTGTAGCCGCGGAGACGTATCCGGCAGGCATGCCCTTTACTGCCTTTTTCTTTCTAGAAAAAGTGGTGGGTTTTGCGCTAAGTGGCGCTGCGGCCGCTCAAGGCGCGCCCTTCTGGTTCGAAGTCCTTAAGAAGATGGTCAACGTGCGTTCCTCCGGCAAAAAACCTGACGAGGAAGAATAGAACTTGGCTCATATGTCAAATCTGTGCAAGCGAGGTGACAGTCACTTGCGAAGTGACTGTCACCTCGCCATCACCTCCGAGGTTTATGTCTTTATAACCTCTGAGGTCTTGGGGACGGAGCTAATAAACTGGGGAATGTACTAGTAGATGGCGGGGTTAATATTTGCGATCAAGGTGCGCTGCACTCCCGTTTTTGGAGTGCATTGCACCTGGATACCCCCAAAGGACTTCCGCTGTGGAGTACTAGTTCACTAACACACCAGGATTAATAAAATACGAGGCAACACATGTCGAAAAAACTTTCTGCTTGGTTGCACCAGATCACAAACAATTGGGTCGCGCTGATTGCCCTGGTGATCTTTTTCGCCTTCACGGCCATTGTCTTACCCCGACAAGCGGCCAAAGCTGAGGCCCAAACCGGTCAGTCCACCTCCCCGGATACTTCTTTCACGTACTCTGTGGATGACCTCTACCACATGGCTGAAGCCTATGGGGAACAAGGACGAAAAGCTTATGTGCGAGCCAGATTTACCTTCGACCTGATTTTCCCCGTAGTCTACGTGCTTTTTCTTGTCACGGCAATTTCTTTTCTGGCCGGCAAAAGCTTGGAGCCAAACAGCCCTTGGATGCGCGCTAACCTTATTCCTGTATTGGGGGCAACCTTTGATTACCTGGAAAATATTTCTACGTCTCTGGTCATGTGGCGTTACCCCGCTCCGATGCCCATTGTGGCCTTTCTAGCCCCTGTTTTCACCTTCGTGAAGTGGATTTTCGTCGGAGGGAGTTTTCTGATCCTCGTCTTGGGCGTGGTGGGGTGGGTGTGGAAATTTGGGAAAAAAGCCCAGGGATGAAATACAACCATGACCAATGAGAAAAAGGGCTTAGTGCTCATCAACACTGGAAAAGGAAAAGGAAAAACCACGGCCGCCCTGGGCGTTCTGTTCCGGGCTTGGGGGCAAGGCTTTCGGATCTGCGTTATTCAATTCATCAAAGCGGAAACCGGACGCTGGGGCGAGGTCAAAGCGGCCCGAAAATTAGGCATCGAATGGCATAAAACAGGGGTTGGTTTTGCACGGACCCCCCAAGAAAAGGCCGAGGCCGCCGCAAAGAGCCAGGAGGCGTGGGCTTTGGCCCAGGCGAAGATTGTCTCAGGGGAATACGATTTAGTCATCCTCGATGAATTCACTTACCCCCTCTCTTATGGTTGGCTCGATACGGCGGAGACCGTTGCCTGGTTCCAGGAGAACAAACCTCCTGACCTCCATCTCCTCATCACCGGACGAGATGCTCCCTCGCCTTTGATTGACTACGCTGACACCGTCACCGAAATGCGCAACGTTAAACACGTCTTCGAGCAAGGCCGTAAAGCCCAACGGGGGATTGATTTTTAAGGTGTTAATCTGGCAACTTGTTCACCTGATTACTTGATCTCTAACCTCAAACATGCGGTATAATTTGAGAAAGCAGACACATACAGAATCAAAACAATCCGTCGCACACCCCATGTGCCTCATTAGACGATTATCAGGAGGCTGAAATGCTTACATCTTTTACGGTAGAGAACTTTCGAGGTTTCGATTCCCTAACAATCGAACCATTTGAACGCATTAACCTTATTGCTGGGCGGAACAATATTGGCAAAACAGCCTTGCTTGAAGCGTTTTGGTTGTACCATGGGTACCATAACCCTGAGCTTGGTCTAAGACTGCGCCAATTTCGAGGATTTGATAAATTAAAAAAGGATGAGTTCTTATGGGACATGTTCTTAGATTTTGATCCTCAGAAAACTATCGCCCTATCCAGTCGTGATCAAGATAACAGAGTGCGTTCTTTGAGAATTACAATCCAAGAACACCCGACATCCCGTGTTTCTCTTCATAAACGACCAGTAGACGGGAATGACATTAACAGCTTGGCTGCTGAGAGCATAGAACAGGAAACAACCGCTCCGATTGAGTCTAGAATACTTTTAGATTATACAGATGCGTTGGGAGAAAAGGTTCAGGCATATGCTGATGTTGAATCAGACAGTATTCGTTTTAAGCGACCGCCGAATGTAGAAGTTCCCAATGGTATATTTTTGGCTGCTCGGCGGCGTGATAATTTGGAAGCACTCGCCGAGCGCTTCAGTAATCTGGCAGTGGACAATGAAGAAGATAAAATTGTCCAAATCCTGGGGATTATTGAACCGCGTCTTAAAGGCTTGACTGTACAGCATAGGGGCGGCAGCCCTATTATTTATGGTGATATCGGCGCGGGGCGGAAGATGCCTCTTCCGTTGATGGGGGATGGTACAGGTCGCTTGTTGGGCATTGCCCTAGCCATCTCTGAGGCCCGGGATGCCATCCTGTTGGTTGATGAAATTGAAAATGGCTTGCACTACACTGTGATGGAAAAGGTTTGGCGAGGGATTGCTAATTTAGCGCGAGAGTATAATGTTCAGGTATTTGCTACTACACACAGCGAGGAATGTCTGCGTGCTGCTCACCGGGCCTTCTCGGCTAACCAGCAGTATGATTTTGCCCTGCATCGTTTGGAACGGGTCGAGGGGAAGATTCAAGTAGTCACTTTTGACCGTGAGACCCTGGATGCGGCCATT
Organism: Chloroflexota bacterium; assembly: GCA_018263575.1. Lineage (GTDB taxonomy): Bacteria > Chloroflexota > Anaerolineae > Anaerolineales > UBA11858 > B10-G9. The sequence continues at coordinate 47,122 of JAANWX010000004.1, forward strand.
GAAATGGATGCGGAGGTGCGGTAATGGGCAAAGCAATTACTAGACCGAAATTGCTTCTTGTTGAAGGTAAGGATGAGTACAAACCGGCCCCGTGAATAACTTTTAGACAGCTATCCAAAAATGAACCCATGGCTAAAACAAAACCAACCCCCGTCCGCCGGCAATACCTAGAAATCAAACGTCAATACCCAGAGGCTATCGTCTTCTTCCGTTTGGGAGATTTTTACGAGACCTTCGATGAGGATGCCGAGACAGTTTCCCGCGTTCTAGACATTGTCCTCACCTCGCGGAATGCGGGCGGTGGTGTGCGTGTTCCCATGGCGGGAATTCCCCACCACGCTGCCGAAAATTACCTCTCCCGCCTGATAGACGCCGGCCATCACGTGGCCATTTGTGAGCAGGTGGGGGATCACCCCGTGAACGGACTCATGCCCCGCGACGTGGTGCGCGTAGTTACCCCCGGTACCATTTTGGAGCAAGACCTCCTCCCCGGTGATGCCAACAATTACCTGGGCTGTATCCTCATCGAGGAAAAACGGGCCGGCGTGGCGTATGTGGATATCACCACGGGTGAATTTAGCGTCACCGAGCTGAGTGGGGGCGATATTCGGGAAAGTGTTCGCTCCGAGCTGCTGCGCCTCCACCCCGCCGAGACCCTTTTCCCGGACAGCATGGCATGGAGCGAAACCAACACCTCGGCCCATTACACGGCCTGGCCAGCCTGGCGCTTCGAAAAGATGCGCTGTGAGAGCGTCTTGAAAGAACAATTTAACGTAGAGTCTTTGGATGGATTCGGCGTGCGGGGACATCCTCTCGCCATTCGCGCGGCGGGAGCGGTGGTGCAGTACCTGGGAGAGACGCGCCCTGAAGCTCTGAAACTTCTCTCCTCCCTGAGCACATACAGTTTAACAGAATTCATGACTCTGGACGCCGCCACCCGCCGCAACCTGGAACTCACCGAAACCATCCGGGGCGGGACGGCGGAAGGCTCTCTGCTGGGCGTCCTGGATTGCACCGTCACGCCCATGGGGAAACGTCTCCTGCGCCGGTGGGTGAGTAAACCGCTCCTGGATGTCAGCCTTATCCGCAAGCGCCATGATGGGGTGGAATTTTTCTTCACAGAGGGCCTTTTGCGGGCCGAAATGCGGGAAGAGCTGAAATCCCTCAACGACCTGGAGCGCTTGGTGAACCGTGTGGCGGGAGGGACGGCCCAGCCCCGCGATCTGGTCGCCATCCGGGCCACGCTGGAGATGCTGCCCGATGTTCGGGACCTGCTCCCCGCCCAACTCCCGGAAGACTCTTCCCTCGGGGAGATCCTGGCCAATTTCTCGACATGTTCCCCCGCGCTGAATCTGCTCACTTCCGCCCTGCAGGACGATCCCCCCGCCACGGTGGGTCACTTGGGCATTATCCGCCAGGGTTACTCGGAAGAGCTGGACGAGGTGATGGAATCCACCCGCCATGCCCGGGAGTGGATCGCCAACCTGGAATCCGTGGAACAGGAGCGGACGGGCATCAACTCCCTCAAGGTGAGCCATAATAAAGTGTACGGTTATTATATTGAGGTTACCAAGGCCAAGGCGGACTATGTGCCCGATGATTATATCCGCAAGCAGACGTTGGTGAATGCCGAGCGGTATGTCACGCCCGAATTGAAGGAATATGAGACAAAGGTCCTCAACGCGGAGGAGCAAATTCAGGAAATTGAGCGGCGTTTGTTTTACGATCTTTGCCAGCAGTTGAGCCGTTACGGGGAGGAGATGCTAAAGACGGCCCGCGTCTTGGCCCATTGGGATACCTTGGCCGCTTTGGCGGAGACGGCGGCCCTGAATGGTTACGTGCGCCCCGAGGTTGTGGAGGGAGATGTCCTCGACGTGCGGGATGGCCGTCACCCAGTGGTGGAGCATACCCTGGCCGGGAAGCGTTTTGTCCCCAACGACACCACCTTCGAGGAGGGGGAGCGGATTCGCATCATCACCGGCCCGAACATGTCTGGAAAATCGACTTTCTTGCGCCAAGTGGCCCTGATCGCTTTGCTGGCCCAGATGGGAAGTTTCGTACCCGCTAAGTCGGCCCGCATTGGCCTGGTAGACCGCATTTTTACCCGCATCGGGGCCCAGGACGAGATTCACGCCGGGCAGTCCACCTTCATGGTGGAGATGGTCGAGACGGCCAACATTCTCAATCACGCTACGCCGCGCAGCTTGTTGATCCTGGATGAGATTGGCCGCGGAACCAGCACCTACGATGGGGTGGCTATCGCTTGGGCCATGGTGGAGTATTTGCACAATCATCCCCAGAAGCGTTCCAAGACCCTTTTTGCCACCCACTACCACGAATTAACCCAGTTGTCGGACTTGTTGCCCGGGGTGCGGAATTATAATGTGGCCGTCAGCGAGGCGGAAGGCGATGTGGTTTTTCTGTATAACATTGTCCCCGGCGGAGCAGATCAATCCTATGGCATTCATGTCGCGCAGTTGGCGGGTGTGCCCGGTCCCGTCGTGCAGCGTGCCGAGGAGATCATGCGCCAATTGGAGAAATCCTCGGGCAAGGCGGTGAAAATTGACCCCCAAGCGCCGCAGCAAATGGCCCTCTTCCCGGAGACGAATCCCCTGGTAGAGGAGTTGGAAGGATTAGACTTGAACGAGTTGTCTCCTTTGGAGGCTTTGAACCGTTTATACGAGTGGCAGAAGAAGTTTGTAGAGTAGTAAGTTTAGTTTAATAAAGGAAATATCACTTATGAAAGAACGTGCTTTGACCATGATCGTCATTTTAGGGTTTTTATTCTCAGCCTGTAAAAGCGCGGCTGAACCCTTGCCGGAATCTACCAATACGCTGCCGCCTCCCCCAACAGAGACCCCACAACCCACGGCAACCTCCCTTCCGCCGACACCTACCTTTACCTCCCCTCCCCCCACCCCTACCCCTACTGAAAGCCCGCCCACTTTGGATGAGATCGCGGATGGAATCGCTGGCGAGGTCGGCGAGGTCAAAGCCACCTATGAAGGTGACTCCGAAGAAGTCGTTTACCTCTTTGCCGAAGACCACGCTTCCATTGGCGGCAAGTTGGAAATTGCCATTATGCTCAATCGCTTATATGCCCGTCAAAGAACGCGCCACGTTGGCCTGGAAGGCTGGTTTGCCAGCGATCCGCCCATGGATCTCTCTTGGGCTTTTGGCCCATCGCCTTACGAATCCGGAGCCCCGGTCACTGCGCGCGAAGATGTCCTGGCTTATATGGTTAAAGACGGTGAATTCACCAGTGCCGAATTCCTGGGGTTGGTGTACGAGGATGTGGTTGTGCACGGCGTTGACGACGCTGAGTTATATGGCATAACCATAGAACCGCAGCTCTGGTCAACTCCTTTTTTATATAATTATGAAATTGGTATTAACATGCTCAATGAGGATGAGTATGACACTTATTATGGTTATGTGATAGAAAAAGAAACTGAGAAGGCCTATGAGTTCGTTCTTCAAACCGTGGAATTTGCCCAAGAGATGGAGAATCGCCTTAGGAAAAAAGCTTCAGCCGAAGACTACGCGCTCATCTTGGACGAATTGAAGGCTGAACTCGAAAAATGGGCTGAAAAAAATGGGAATCCCATCCCCGCCCGAAGGGTGGAGGAAATGGCCAATCTGCGAGCGTATATAGATGTTGTTATTCAACGCAGTGATGCTATGGCTGCTAATATTTTGGCCATACTAGAATCGAACCCTGGGGCACCCCTTGCGCTCTCGACTGGCGTCATGCACGCCGACCGCATCTTGGAGGTATTAGAAGGCGCGGGTGTTTCCTATGCGTATATCTGGCCCCATGCCCTGACGTTGGACGATGACCCCACGCGAATGTCTCCGGAAGCCTACCAATACAAGGAAATGGGAAAATCTCCCGGCGGGGAAGGCACAATTGGCGCCATCCTGCGCGGGGGCAAGAACCTACCGCCTACGGGAGAGCAAGCGCGTGTCCGGACGGAAGAAAATTTACGGCAGATCCTTCAGGAACTATCCGTGATAGACTATACAAAACTCCAATCATGGCTTTTAACCCCTAATGAAGTGCCTGAAGGCATGCGGGCGTTATTCGAAGAAACTGGGATAGAAGCCTATCCAATAGAAGACAGTACCGATAATGGGTGGAGAAAAATAGGGCTGCGAGTTATTTTTCCAAATGGCGCGGTACAAAAAATCCATCTTAGTTTTATGGTTGATGAGGATGGGAATGTTGAGAAGACGTATTCCTCCCTTCCCCGATCTTATGGAAAGGTACCTAATAGAAATATCCAATATCAAATCTCAAATATCTACCCCACCACCTCATCATACTTCCGCCGCACTTCCTGGATGTCCTCCCAGGTCAGGGCTTTCGGGGAGTTCGGCGTCCGGGTGGGATTACGCATCAGGTAGGATGGGTGGAAGACGGGCATCACCCACCGCCCTTGGATTTGTCGCCATTTCCCGCGTAGGCGGGTGATTCCGGTTTGACCCAAAATTGCCTGGCAGGCCACATTGCCCGTCAGCATCATGATGGGGGCGTCCACCAAGCGGATGATTTCTAGTAAATAGGGTTTGTAGTGCTTGATCTCACTGGTCTTGGGCCTGCGGAACGTCTTTCCCCCTTCCCCGGGCGGCATGCGAAAGACGGAGTTGGTGATAAAGACGTCTTCCTCGGGATCAAAGTCCACCGCGCGGAGAATTTTGTCGAGCAACTTGCCAGCCCGTCCCACAAAGGGCTTGCCTTGGATATTCTCTTGCGGCCCCGGCGCTTCGCCAACGATGAGAAGTTTGGCTTCGGGATTGCCCCGGCAGATGACAACATTGGTGCCGGCGCCGGCCAGGACGTCGTCGGTCATGTTCATCATTTCGTCCAGAAGTTCATCCAGTGAATTGTATTGCGGGCTGAGGAGGGCGGGGGTTGTTTGGGTCATGAGGATACTCCTTTAATCAACTTGCGACAAGACATTGGGTTAGATTCTACTATAAATGGAAATCCGGCGAGAAGATACAGGTGAACTCATAAAAATTAATAGCTTGTTTAATAAATCATAAAATACATTGACATAAACAAAAATATACGTATAATATTCTTGAAAATAAGAGAAGTTGACATATATATTTTTTACATACATCTTGATCAATTCAAGACAATAACTCACAAGGAAAAACAATGGCCACACAATTTTCAACCCAAGATGGCAAGCGATGGAAAGCTCCCTTTTACACGGTGTGGAGCGGGCAAGCGATTTCGTTGCTGGGCAGCCAACTCGTTCAATTTGCGCTAATTTGGTATATCACCGAAGAAACGGGGTCAGCCACAGCGCTAGCTGGGGCAACCATGGTAGCTTTATTGCCCCGAGTTTTTCTGTCTCCCTTCATTGGCGCTTTGGTGGATCGCTGGAATCGAAAGCGGATTATGCTGATTGCTGATACATTAATTGCCTTAGCGACTTTAGTGATGGCCTTATTGTTTACGCTTGATGTCATCGAATTGTGGCATATTTACTCGCTATTGATGGCGAGAGCGATTGGTGGAGCGTTCCACGCTCCGGCTATGACCGCTTCCACGTCGTTGATGGTCCCCAAAGAGCACATGACACGCATCCAAGGGATCAACCAAACTCTCAACGGGGGCTTGAACATCGTCTCAGCCCCTTTGGGCGCGCTCCTGATCGAACTACTGCCCACCCAGGGCGTGTTGGCCATTGACGTGGCGACCGCCGCCTTTGCCATCATTCCCCTCTTCTTTATCGCCATCCCCGAACCGGAACGCGCCCCCCAATTGGAGGCCGAAAAACCCTCCGTGTTCACGGAAATGAAAGAGGGGTTAGATTACATCATGAATTGGCGGGGGATGTTGTACATTGCCGGATTTGCGACCTTGTTGAACTTTCTGCTAACGCCCGCGTCCTCCCTGATGCCTCTCTTGGTCAAAGACCATTTTGGGGGAGGGGCCATGGAATTGGGCTGGGTCAACTCGACTTTTGGCGTCGGTGCCATCGTGGGGGGAATCGTGCTGGGCGTGTGGGGAGGCTTCAAGCGCCGCATCGCCACCTCCATTTTAGGGATTGGAGGGATAGGCGTAGGATCGTTGTTGATGGGATTGACCCCGGCAAATATACTCTATTTGGCGTTGGCGGCAAATTTGGTTATAGGCATTGCTCAACCTATTGCCAATGGTGCTTTGGGCGCTATCATGCAGGTAGCGGTAGACCCCTCCATGCAGGGACGGGTTTTCACCCTTTTAAGCAGCGCGGCCATGGCCATGATGCCCGTCGGACTTGCCATCGCAGGGCCGTTATCTGATCGTTATGGCATCCAGACCTGGTTCATTCTTGGGGGAGCGGCTTGTCTGGTGATGGTTTTATTAATGATGGCCACCCCAGCGGTGATGAATATCGAAGGGGACCAACGCGTGGCGAGCGTGCCGGTTGAGGTATAACTAGTAAAACCAATTTTCCAAAACAATTCCAACAACAAACAAAAACGCGTAGACCAACTCGAGTTGACCAGTCCCAGCGAGAGCGCGGTTCAGGTCCCGGCCTGTCTGGGTGTAGATGGCTCTTATCCAACGGGCGGTCAAGGGTAGGCTGAGCCAGGCCAGCATCCCCCAGGGGGAGGTGAGTCCCACCATCCAGAGCATGGCCGGAATCAGATAGGCGGTCAAGGCGCAGAAAACGTACTCCCCGCGCGTGCCGCGCACGCCCAGACGGACCGCCAGGGTCTTTTTCCCCGCGGCGCGGTCGGTTTCGATATCCCGCAAATTGTTGACAACCAGGATCATGACCGTCAACGCGCCCATGGCGATGGACATCCACCACGTGGTCTGGCTCACGCTTAGGGCTTGCACGTAGTATGTGCCCGCGGTTGCCCCCAATCCAAAGAAGAGGAAGACAAAAAGGTCGCCCAGGCCGTAGTAGCCCAGGGGGAAAGGCCCTCCGGTGTAGGCGATGGCGGATAAGATGGCCGCCGCACCTAGCACGAGAATGGGCCATCCTCCCACGAAAATGAGGTAAAGACCAACCAGGGCTGCGAGGCCAAAGACGACGGCCATCCCCCGTTTGACTTGTTGGGGACTCAGCAACCCCGACTGGGTCACACGTGTGGGGCCGAGACGTTCCCCCGCGTCCGTGCCGCGTTCATAGTCAAAGACGTCGTTGGCTAAGTTCGAGCCGATTTGAAGAAGTTCTGCCCCTAAAAGGGCGGCCAAGGCTGGTCCCCATTGGAATTGGCCATCTCGCAAGGCGAGGGCTGTTCCCACAATGACCGGGGAAGCCGCCGCCGGAAGGGTTTTGGGACGTATGGCTAGGATCCAACGGTTGAACATGTTCATGGTATTCGTCTCCTCAGAATTGAACTCTCTCTTCTTGGCGTGTAAGCGTTCACATCCCCCTCACCTCAATCCTTGCCAAGGCCCGCAAAGCGTCCCAGAGGGAGAGGAGGCTATCCCCTCTACCTCTGGGAGAGGGCTAGGGTGAGGGCAGGGAGTGACCGCTTACAGACACTTTTACTCAGAGGCATTATTTTACCAGGTGTTGGCTTCGTGTGTCACAATTCCTTTGACAGAATACAAGCTCTATGTTATCCTTTTTACCGAAACCGACTGGACGGTCGGCCACTTAAGTAAACTATCGTATAAAGGAGAAATTAGTATGGACTATCTGAAATCATTAACTGGCCCCATGCGGTTGCCGTTTCTAATTTTAACGCCGGCGTGCGTTTTATTGGGCTTCGCGGCCGCGACGTGGTCTTCAGGCCAAACGGATTGGCTTCAATTTATCATCATCCTGATTGGAGCCATTTCCGCTCATATCAGCGTCAATGTTTTTAATGAATATTTCGACTTCAAAAGTGGTTTAGACCCCAAAACGCGACCCACGCCATTCAGCGGCGGAAGCGGTACCTTGCCTGCCAAGCCAGAGATGGAACGCGCTGCTCTCATCACGGCATGGGTCAGTTTTGCTCTGACAGCATCAGTTGGGGTGTACTTTTTGATGGTAAGGGGTTTGGAACTCTTACCCCTGGGTATCTTGGGACTGGTGGTAATACTTTTCTATACAAAATGGATTACTAAAAATCCTCTTTTGTGTTTGATAGCCCCTGGTCTTGGTTTTGGGACGTTTATGGTCATGGGGACATATTTCGCTCTCACGGGAGAATATTCCTGGACAGCGTTCATTTCCTCTCTCGTTCCCTTTTTCCTGGTCAGCAATTTGCTATTGCTCAATCAATTTCCGGACGTTGAAGCAGATAGCAGCGTAGACAGAAAACACTATCCAATTGTCTTGGGTAGGCGACGCAGCGCGCGTATCTATATCGCGTTTCTGATCCTGACGTATGTCTCGATTATCATTGGCGTCCTTGGGAAATTTTTACCCGTTACCAGTTTACTTGGTCTGCTTACCATTGTAATTGGCATCCCGGTGATAAAAAATGTTTTGCAAAATGCCGATGACGTCGATAAACTAATCCCGGCTATGGGGCAAAATGTACTCATCAATATATTAACGCCGGTGCTTGTTGCCATTGGCTTGTTTATCGGATAATGTGCGTGATGAGTAAAACGTAATGAATAAAAAGAAATCTCACGCATCACTCTTACTCGTTACTCATTACTCAATGTCATTTAGTTTAGCTCGGTTGTAGACCTGACAGGTTTCCCGACGAGACATTTTTAACTCGATTCGGTGCAACCAAGAGCATATTTCTGTCTAAAAGTGTGCTCTAAAACCTGTCAGGTCTGGGCCAAAAACCTTGACTAAATGACATTGACTCATTACTCATCACTCTCGTGCCTTCTCAATATTTCGGGGAGGGGCTGAGACCTCCGAGGTTTTCGGCAAACCTCGGAGGTCTTGCCCCGTATTTTTGAGATGATACTCACTCTCTTCTTAAAGGAATTTCTTATGCTTACTCGAAAACATCTTATCAAAATTACGCTCTTGACCCTTTTCGCTGCTTTACTTCTAGGCGCTTGCGGAGCGAAGCAAGAATCCGTTACCCTGAGGCTCGCCCTGCTGCCCGTGTTAGATACTTTGCCCATCCATGTCGCCGCCGAGGAGGGGTATTTCGAAGAACAAGGAGTGATCGTGGAGATCATCCCCGTCGCTTCCGCCCCGGAGCGGGATAATCTTATCAGCGCAGGGGAAGCGGACGGCATGCTCAATGAGATTGTCTCAACTCTTTTCTATAACAAAGACGACGTGCAAGTGCAAATTGTCCGCACGGCCCGAGTCGCCACCAGCCAAGCTCCCATCTTCCGCATTTTGGCCGCCAAAGACAGCGGCATCGCCAGCCTTGAAGACCTCAAAGGCGTTGAGGTTGGTATTTCTGAGGGGACGGTGATAGAATATCTGACTGACCGGCTCCTGGAGGCCGAGGGTTTTAGCTCTGAAGAGATTGCCACCATCGCTGTCCCCAAAATCCCCGACCGGATGGCTTTGCTGGGCTCCGGCGAGTTGCAGGCGGCCATGCTGCCAGACCCGGCCTCTTCTTTGGCAATCATGAACGGGGCTAGCGTGATTGTTGATGATACCAGCCATCCTGAGTTTGGCTTGAGCGTATTTTCTTTCCGGAAGGAGACCATCGACGCTCACCCTGAAGCCATTGAAGCTTTCTTGGCTGCGGTTGAGCAAGCGGTGGCTGAGATCAACGCCGATCCAGATAAATATGCTGACCTGATGGTTGAGAAAGGGTTGGTTCCCGCTCCCTTGGCAGGGACATACCAGGTCAACCCCCTCCCCACCGCGGGCGTGCCCTCCCAGGCCCAGTGGGATGACGCCCTGGATTGGGCTTTGGGGAAGGGCCTGATCGACGCCGAAATCTCTTATGATGCGTCGGTTACGGGTGAGTATTTGCCTTAGTGTTTAAATTGAAGGTGACGGAGGTGACAGTCACTTTCGGAAGTGACTGTCACCTCCGTCAACCCCTATGATCCAACTCGAATCCATTAATTTTTCTTACCCCAACCAGCCCCCTATTTTTCAAGACTTTTCTTGGGAAGTTCAGGAGGGGGAAACCTGGGCGGTGTTGGGTCCTTCGGGATGTGGGAAAACGACCCTGCTGTACCTCGTGGCCGGGTTACTCTTCCCCCAGGCGGGCCAGGTGAGGGTTGGCGGGGAAGCCCTGACCCGTCCTAGACCCCACTCGGGATTGATCATCCAAGAATACGGCCTGTTGCCCTGGGCTACGGTGCGGGAAAACGCCCGATTGGGGTTGCGCCTCCGAGAATTCTACGGGCCGGACGGCGTCCACAGTCCCCCGGATTTCACGCCCGGCCTGGACGTATCCCCCTGGCTGGAACGGTTGGGAATCCTCCACCTGGCCGAGAAGTATCCGAGGCAGATTTCGGGCGGGGAACGGCAGCGAACGGCAATTGCCCGAACGTTGACCCTGGAGCCGGATCTCTTGTTGATGGATGAACCTTTCTCGTCCCTGGATGCCCCCACGCGCGAGTCGCTCCAAAACCTGACCCTGGAGCTTCAAGCCGAGCAGAACCTGACCCTGGTGATTGTCACCCACACCATTGAAGAGGCCGTCATCCTCGGCAAGCAGATTTTGCTTTTGGGGGATCCGCCCAACGTTCGCCCCCGGGTGATCCCCAACCCCCGGAGTGGTGATCCCCGCTACCGGGATAGCGATGCCTACCGCGCTTTGTGCCGTCAGCTTAGAGCGCACATGGAGGGGGAAAAGGTCGCATGAGAATGAAGCGCCGCGACGTGTTTTGGGCCGCATTGGCCATCATTCTCCTGTGGCAGATCAGCGCCTGGGTGATCGACGAACCCATTTTGCCCACGCCCTTGGCAGTGATGGCCGTTCTCCCCCGCGAGCTTGGCCATGGCTTGTGGGAGCATTTTTCCGTCAGCCTGTGGCGGGTGGTAGCCAGCACCGGGTTGGCCATTGTTCTGGCTTCCCCGGCCGGGTTGATTTTGGGCCAATCTCCTCGCCTGAACGCCATTTTCTCCCCCGTGATTTATTTGCTCTATCCTATTCCTAAAGTTGTCCTCGTCCCGGTCTTGATCCTCATCTTTGGCCTGGGCGATTTGCCCAAGATTCTCATCATCTTCATCATCCTCTTTTTCCAAATTTTGGTCTTGGTGCGGGATCAGGCCGCCAGTTTACCCCCGGAACTGATCCAAAGCGTGCGCAGCCTGGGAGCGGGTCGGCGGGCGTTGTTCCGCTTCGTCTACTTCCCCGCCAGTTTGCCGGCCATCCTCACCGCCCTGCGCCAATCGGTGGGCACGGCGGTTGCCGTTCTCTACGTGGCGGAGCTGTTCGCCACCCAACGCGGGCTGGGGTATTATATCTACCTGAAGGGCAGTACGCTCTTCGACTATCCGGCCATGTACGCGGGCATCATAGCCATGAGCCTTTTGGGATTTGGGCTTTATTTTTCCGTGGAGTGGTTGGAACGGAAGTTGTGCCCTTGGCAATTATTAACCTAGATTGGTATATTGGGAAGTTAGTAAACTGGTAGATTGGTTGGCCAACCAATCTGCCAGTTTACCAGTATCACCAATCTACTTATTAAAAAAACAGCCCCCAATCTAAAATCGAGGGCTGTTTTCTATATAAGGGGAATCTCTTGCGATTAGGTATAGGCCTTTTGTACTACTTCTACTACCTCCGGCAGGTCAATGCCTAGGCTTTGGAGTTTCTCCATGGTGGGAATGCCGTTGGGTGTCCAGCCCCGGCGCTTGTAGACAGTGTCGACCAGGACATCATATTGGTCTTCGCGGTATTTGCGCAGCTTGGCGACCTTTTCTGCCGTGCTCAAGCTTTGGGGATCGACCCCTACCATCTCCTGGAGTTGTTGGTTGAAGTATTCGGTGCGGGCTTCATATTCCTCATCCGTGACCGGGCCCATAGCGCGATAGGGGGGATAATCGTGCTCGCGGGTACCGAATCCCAGGCGCAGGTTGAATACCCGTTGGAAATTGTAAACGCGCTCGGATTGGGTGATGAAGTCGTCGGGGGTGACGCTCTCTCCGGTGACGCCTTCGTATACCCAGGTGTAGTTTTCAACGTGTTCGGCAATTTTTTCCGGGTCTTCGGTTTCGGCGTTATCGGCCGGTTTGATGTCGTTCCAGGGAAGCTTGCACAAGCCATGTAGGCTGAACCAGGTGCGCCACATGGGGTAGTAGTGCAGGGCTTCGGCCTTTTTCTCCAGGGTGGGCAAAGTCTTGTTGACCTGATCCATAAAGATCAGCCAGGCCTCGTCGTGTTGTCCGCCTTTGAGGGCCATGCCGTACCCGCCTTGTTGGGCGAGGGATTCTTTGGTCACATATTCTGAGATTTCCATCCCCTTGACTTCCATGCCGATGTCATGCAGGTGGCCAGGGTCTCCACCAAATTCCTCAGCGAAATAAGATTTCATATAACGCACGCCTTGCCCGACAATGACGCCGAATCCCTCTCCCCGCGCCATCTGGTGGAGGAGTTCCAGGGCGGCTTCGGCGTTGCCCCAGGTCAGATCCACCCCCCCCGTGCGCTCCTCGTTGAGGACGCCGTCCGCGTAACACTCCATGGCGAAAGCCACCGAATTAGCAAAGGAGATGGTATCCACGCCGTAGCTGTCACAATAAAAATTCAATTCGATGACGACCAGCGGGTCAAAGATGCCGATGTTGGAACCTAGCCCAGCCGCGTTTTCGTATTCAGGGCCGTCTACGATGACTTCTTCCCCTGCGTGAGGGCCGGTCTGGAGTTCGAAATCGTTTACTGCGTGGGAGCAGGCCATGGTGCATCCCATCCAACAACTGTCGTTACGGTTCTCTTGAGCGAAAGCGTTTTTCCAAACCGTGGAGTCAATTTCATGGGTCTCGGGATGGGCGCCGAAGCGGAAATTATGGACCGGGAGCAAGTTGAAGTGATCCATGATCTCGACCAGGTGAGCGGTGCCCACAGAGCGCATGTCGTTCTGCTCCGCGTCCAAGGTTCTGATCTCGTTGTTGATGCGCTTTCCCGCTTTGCGGATGAGCTCGAAGTCGGCGGGGCTGTTGCTTTTCCCGCTAAGGTTGCTGAAATGGATAACGATGCCCTTGATATTCTTTTCCCGGAAAACCCTTCCCGAGCCTCCCCGAGCACATTGTTTGACGCGCACCTCTTTCCGGCGGTTGTCATACCAGCTCAGGTTGAGGCCGGCGAAGCGGATGTGATTGGCGGCTTCTCCAGTGGTAACGACCGAGACATTGCGTTTATCCCTTTCATCTTTGGCGTACATTTCGGTGAGGAGACCAGCCAAGGGGTAGGTATTGAGTTCTTCTTCAGGAGCAGCCTCAATGGTAACTTTGCCTGTGTCCCCGTTGATAAAGATAATCACATCCTCTTCTGCTTTGCCCTGAATGGCTAGCGCGTCGAAGCCGGAGAACTTGAGATAAGGGGCAAAATACCCACCGCCGTTGCTATCGATCACGGAATTTGTGAGGGGGGAGAGGGTGACTGTGGTGGTTTTTCCCATCCCTGGGTAGGCCGTTGTCCCGCACAGGGGACCGTTGGCAAAGACGAGCGCGTTTTCAGGGTCGTTCCATTGGGTATCGTCTCGTATTGCTTCCCAAAGAAGGCGAATCGCAAATCCACGTCCACCGGTGAATATATCTTTCATTTCTTGAGTAACCGGCTTTTCTTGGATGGTGTTTAGGGTGAGGTCAATGTGCAAGGTGCGGTTTGCGTAACCTCGCTCCATAGGTTTGAGTTCGTATTCGTGTTCGGCTAATAGTTTATGTGTTGCTCGCCAATCTTTTTTGGTCATTTCAATCTCCTTATTAATCTAATTTGTGCCATTTTGCCCATGTCATACTTATCGTATCAGTATTATATCTTTAAGCAACTGAGAATCTTCCTTATTTTTACACATTCATGGGATGGTTCAGAAACATGAATACACTTTGGGTACACGAAGTGGCCAACCGCGTTGGCGGCATAATTGGGCAAATCGCAGTCTACCAAATCTACCCAATACTGTTGTGTTTCTACCCGTGAGGAAAAGTGTCCACTAATTTCTAGCTTGAAATGAACCATCTCTATTAAACACTCCGTTTAAGAAGAGATAAACGCTTTACGGATATGCATATTTTGTTGTTTTGATAAAATAATCCATGAGTAGGGCAGATTTACATTGGGACCTATTTTGGAAGCTGTTCTTTACTCGCATGCCTTGTCATGCAAAGGTTATATTCCTATAATTGATTTGCGCGACATTGCCGGTATAATTTGATTGGTATAGCAGGATTTTTTTAGAAATGACTGTGGTGGCTTCTCAAAAAACAGGGGAAATGTAGCCGAGATTTTCGCACAGCATACCCGAAGGGGTACCAAATCTCGCTTTTGCGGGGTCACGGTGTGCGCCCTTGGCGTAGAAACCCCGGCTACAGAATCGTTCCCCAGAATGTTGAAAAGATACGACTGTGGAGGAAAGGGATGCGGAAAAAGTTGGTGGCAGTTTTCATGGCATCATTCTTTTTGGCGGCTTGTACATCGTCAGGAATTTCAACGGTGAGCGTGCCAGTCTATTCTGATGTCACGCCCCGCTTCCGAGAAGCTTATGGCATACTCCAGTGGGAGGGGGAGTATATTTTGGGGGAATCGGTTTCTTCCTTGTGTAAAACGCCTGATACTGAGGTCGAAAGGCAATATTTTGAAAACGGGGTCTTGGTCTATAACCCTTATGTCTCTCCCCATTATTATTTAGATACTTTGGATAATAACCTTATTCCAGGCCATGTTGTTCCACTTAAAAATGTACCTACCTCTGCGCGCCTGGTAGGTGATTGGATCCTTCTAAATGAATTTGTCTCCTTGTATGAGGAGCATGGAGAGCGTTGGTTAGGAGAACCTACTACGAGTACGCTGTGGAACCCGCAACTAGAAAGATACGAACAATATTTTGAGAATATGGCAGCCTTCCGTTATGAGGGTGATCCTCCTGATAGGGTTCGTTTTCTACCTGCTGGAGAAATGAAATATAGCCTAACGGGATGTGGAGAAGTTGGCTTAGAAAATCCTTTAGTTAGCCCGCCTGTTGATCCTTCTTACTCTGGAGAACTGGATTCGAATCTAGCTAAAGTGGCTGAGTCCCGCCTTGGGTCATCTTTCGTAGGTTTGCAACTCACGGGGGATTTTTGGGCGGATGACGGGAAGAAGGAATTGATTTATGAAAACGTAGCTATCTACGCTGATGAAAGCAGTCCCATGGGGATTTCCCTCCGTCCCTTACCGGTTATTCTGGGATATCCTACTGACTCTCTAGAAACTCCCCAAGAGGGGATGTACTTTAGAGCCATCTCAGGTGAGCAAGGCTATAATATTCCGGGGTATTTCAATAGTTTTATCTCTCTCCATTCTGGCCATGAGCTAGCGGGGGAGCCTATTTCTCGCTTGCAGGATCTGGGAAACAGCATTACGCAGCAGTGTTTCGAAAATTATTGTTTGCGGTATGACCCCAAACTTTCTCCCCGTGAGCAGGTCTCTCTTCTTCCCTTGGGCATAGAGTATAAAGGGAGCGTAGATACCTCTGGCTCTTCCCCTTCATCCACTTCACCCTCATCCTCCACATCCTCCGCGCCTTCTCCTACACCTTTGCCCACACAGACACCAGCTCTTGAAATGTTTATCTGGGTTCTTTATTCTCAAATAACCTCTGTGCAATCCCAAATGTTCGGTGTCTGTGTTCAGGCCGGAGATGACGCCCTTTATGAATATTCAGCTAGATTGCTATTCCCCTCAGATGGAAATAATTTTTCTTTTCCCTCCCCTGATGATAAGGGTTGTGCCTATGTTAAACTTCCACCGATCGAAAAGAGCAACGGCACATTGATAGAATACCAAGTTTGTATTACATCTTCTTGGGGTGAAAGGCTTTGTGCGAACGACAACTTCTTGATTTGGGGAAATCCCTGAATCAGACTTGGAAAAAAAGAGGACTACCATGAAATATCGCCATTCTATCTTTTTTGTCATAGCCTTATTGATCTTAGTTTCCCTGGCATGCACTTTTGGCGGGGGAGCGACTGAGGAACCAGAGGCTCCCAACGAAGATACCATAGCTACCAGCGTGGCTGCGACTCTGATGGCCGAAGAACCGCCGCCGGAAGAGACACAGCCAGCCCTTGAAGTTTCCCCAGAGTCCCCCACAGCTACAGATACCCCTGAGCCTACGCTAACCCCTTCCCCTGTCCTAAAGGTGGCGTATCTTTCTGGGGGGAACGTTTGGCTGTGGACAGAAGGGGCTGGGGCTGTGCAGCTTACCCATGCCGGGCAGGCCACTAATCTGAGCATCTCTGATGATGGTTTCGTTGTGGCTTTCGTTCGCGAAGTTGCCTATGCCGATTATGAGCTATGGGCTGTCAATACCGATGGTTCAGATGAGCGCCGTCTTCTCAGCGTGGCCGATTTCGACGCCATGCCGCAGCGGGATGGGTCCATCGGCGTGGCCCCCTTTCAGCTTGGTTGGGTCCCGGGAACGCATACCCTGGCCTTCAACACCAGGCCGCTCTACGAAGGGCCGGGGCTCTTTAGCGATAACAACCTTCACCTGGTGGATGTCGATGGCCTGACCCACACCCTCCTCTTGCCCAATGGACAGGGTGGGATGTTCTACTACTCCCCCAATGGGGCGCAAATTGCCATTATCACCCCGACGGACATCACCCTGGTCAACGCCGGTGGGGGAAACCGGCGGGAGATGGTCACCTACCCCAACATTTACACCTACAGCGAATACGCCTATTACCCCGAACCACACTGGCTGCCCGGTTCCAGGGCTTTGCTGGTGGCCATCCCTCCCGAAGACCCGTTGGGAGACCCCGGCGCGCCCACCGCGCTGTGGCGGCTCCCTGCGGGTGGTTCCCCGGCGGTTTTGATCCGCAACGTGGTCACCGCGCCCTTTTTCATCTCCCCGGCAGCCTTCTCGCCGGACGGCCGTCAGGTTGCTTATCTCACCCAAGTTGGGGATGAAACCAGTGACCGGCGCGATTTGAACATCATGGCCATGGATGGTTCTAGCACCAGCGTATACGCTTCCGGGACGCTGTGGTTTTCTAGCTGGTCACCCGATTCCCTGAATTTTGCTTACGCTATGGATTCGCCGACGAGCATGAAATTGGGGCAGGTAGGGGCCGGGTCCAGGCCGCTGACGGACACAGGCTTTGCCAACAACCTGCGCTGGGTCAGTGCGGATGACATTCTCTTCGAAGCCGGTGGGGCGGGGAGTTGGGAGATTCGGCGCGGCGTGCCCGGCGGATCCAGCGTCCAGATTGCCTACCTGGGGGACGAGTTCCCGGTCTTTGACTTTACGGAGTAGACTTGTACTCAATGCCCTGCATCTATCCGCCTAACTCCTAACTCGCCACTCGCACCTCATCACTCATCACTCATTACTCGTCACTCATCACCCCACCCCCACCCACCCCGGCCCTTCCCCCACCTCCGGTTCTTCCCCATAGAAAAAATCATCCATCCATAATGCGGCCCGCCGAAAGAGGGCGGATTTTTGGATTCCCCAGCGCACGAAGTTATGGGCGAAGTTATCGGGATGCGAGAAGGGGCAAACGGCCATGCAGCGACCGCAATCGGTGCCGGCCACGTTCCAGTAGCGAAAGCAGGTGTCGGGGTTGATTTTCCAGCGGAGCGCGCCGTCGATTTCTTCCCGCTTGCCAAAGGGGATGGAGCGCGAGGGGCAAGTTGTGGCGCATTTCTGGCAGATGTTGCAGAAATCTATGATGGCCGTGTTTGGTTCGCGTCCGTCGGGGATGAGTTCCAGGTCGGTGGTGACCACGCCGACGCGGACACGCGGTCCCTGGCGGGGGGTCATGAGGATGGACATGCGCCCGATTTCTCCCAGGCCGGCGTCACGGGCCACCAAGGGGGCGATGACGCGGTAGTTGCCGTCAATGTGGGCCCGGGCCGGGTGGCCCATCTCCCGCAGGGCGGCGGCCAACTGGACTGCGATTCGGGCGGCTTCTACGTACTCCTTTCCCGTTTCCATGGTCAAGGGTGGCTGGGGGGCGGTTTGGGTCATCTCGAAATTCATCTCTACAGTGAAGGCGATGGCGTGGGTATGAGAGAGGGAGATGGGCGCTCCGTAGGTTCCGCACCCCCGCCCAATGTGGGAGTAGACGTGGTACGGCTCCAGCTTTGTGACTCCCACGTCTAACGCGCCGTAGAAGCGGGCCAAGTTTTTGATGTAGGCCGTCATTTCCTTGGGGGATAAAGTGACCCGTTCCGGCGCGGTGGGGCCGTTGACGGCTTCGCTTAGGGCCTCGGTGAGGAAGAAACTTGCCTCTGTGGAAGCGAAGTGGTAAGGGTTGGCGAATTGCGATTCAGGGGAGAGCAGCCCCGGCTTGGCACGGGTTTTCTCGTCTTCGACTTTGTGACGGGGATGGCGTGCGTAGTATTCGTTGTAGGCCTCGCTTCCGGGTTCCAGGCGGGCGCGGGCGAAGATGATTTCCCGCTCGTCAACACGCTGGGAGGGGGCGTCTCTTCCGGTGGGGGGGATGTTCCGCTGGGGAAGGAGGAAGGCCCCGATGGCAAGCGCTCCTCCCACGACGAGTGCTCCGGACGCAAAATGGGGAAGAGGCGGGGGCAGGTGGAGCATCCCCCAAAAAAAGGCGCAGCCGACAATGGCTGCCAGGGAAGAGCGTTGGGCGGCGCGGGGTTCTTTTTCATGCCAGGAGATGATGGCGAAGGCGCCAAACCCGGTTAGGAAGAGGAGGGCGGTTAGGGGCAGGATTAGTTTTGGAATCATGGTGGGTTAGTGTTTTTTGCGGACTTGGAGGTGGATCCCGTGTACGGCGACGACTTCTATTTGCTCTTTGGGGGGGATTGTGTTTTCTCCGGGGGCGAGTTTGGCGCTCCAGAGTTCCCCCTCCACTTGCGCCTGGCCACCTTTCCCCCGGGCGATCCTGCTGCGGGCCAGACCCACGCTCCCGACCAGTGACTCACTCCCGGTCTGGATGGGCGTGCTCCTGGCGCGGAGGGCGAAGGCCATGACGATGGCGAATATTCCCCCTGTGACCAAGGAGCTGATGACGACTAACCACACCGAGACGCGCTGAAATTGGGGTGTGCCTGGGGAGTTGAAGAGGACGAGTGTGCCGGTGATTAGTGAGCCTATTCCGGCCGCTGTGAGGGCGCCGTGGGTGGGGGCTTTTATGTCTAGGATAAAGAGCACAAAGGAGATGATTAGGAAGACGATTCCAAACCAATTTACAGGGAGTACGCCGAGGCCGTAGGAGGCTAGGGCCAGGCAAACTGCGCCGACGAAGCCGGGCACCCAGGCCCCTGGAGTGCTGAGTTCGATGAGGATGGCTTGGACGCCGATGGTGATGAGCAGGAAGACGATGTTAGGGTTGGTGAGGGCCTGGAGAAGTTGCTCGATGAGGGTGAGATTGAGGTGTTTGTAGGCCGCGTTTGCGGTGTTGAGGGTTTGTTCCCCTTTGGCGGTCTCTACGGTTTGGCCGTCTATTTTTTGGAGCAGGTCAGGGATGTCTTGGGCGATGAAGTCTATGAGGCCAACTTGGAGGGCTTCTTGGGCGGAGGCTGCCTTGGCAGATTCTACGGTTTCTTCGGCGAAGGCGATGGCTTCTTGACCACGGTGGCTGGCCAAGGAGCGGATTTGGGCCTTGATGATTTCTTTGGCCTTGGTTTGGATGGTTTCTCCTAAGTCTTCTCCCTGTGAGCCGACCGGGCTGGCGGCTCCGATGGCCGTGCTAGGGGCCATGGCGGCTAAGTGCCCGGCCAGGGTTATCACTGTTCCCGCGCTCCCGGCGATGGCTCCCTGAGGGGCAACGTAGATGACCACGGGGATAGCGCTGCCTCGGATGACTTCGACGATGTTTTGCATGTGTTCTATGCTTCCTCCCGGTGTGTTGAGCTGGATGATGATGGCTTGGTGGACGTCTCTTTGGGCAATTTTTATGCCCCGGGAGAGGTACTCGGTCATGGAGGGGGTAATTGGCCCATCTAGTGTGAGCACCAGTACGGAGCCATTCTCTTGGGCGTGAGCTGGCGCGGCAAGCAGGAGGGCTATGAGTAGCAGATAGAGCGGAGGGAGGAGGTGTTTTTTCATAGTGAGGATGTGATACCTGACACATGATACCTGACACGTGATACCTGACACGTGATACTTGATACGTGAAGATATTATATCTGGTTTTTGGAAAGAAGGGTGTTGATTTTTAGAATATCCCCAAATGCGATTGTCCTGTAAAAAGACGCTGAAAACAGTTGACGAGAATTTAGATGTATGGTAAAGTTACTAATTGTAGCAAGTATAGATATTGACTTGTTGCAGTAGCAGAACGTTTGTTTCTTGTACAAAATTTTTTGTGTGAAACGGGGGGGAACGCTTTGCTGAATTGTTTTCGTGTTAGTTATGAAGGAGTATGATATGGCAGAGCGTGAAACCGGAACAGTTAAGTGGTTCAGCGCAGGAAAAGGATATGGTTTTATTGAGCGTGACAATGGCGAAGGCGACGTCTTCGTTCATTATAGCGCAATTAAAACCAGCGGCTTCAAAACCTTAGATGAAGGTGAACGAGTCGAGTTTGATGTTGTTGATAGTGACAAAGGCCCTCAGGCCCAGGACGTTTCGTCCATGAGCGGAGGCAGCGATGACACTTTTGGCGATGAGGACAGCCTTTTCTAATTACGTTGACGTAGTTTGAAACGAAAAGGGCAGCTTTTTTTAAGCTGCTCTTTTTGATTTAACGAGGAAGGTGGCATGATTTGGCATAAAGATACGCTAACTCTTCGGACGCAGGGGAAAGGGCTTTATCCATTTACACGTAAGCTCAGCGCTCTCGTGCAAGGTTGGGATATTGGAGAAGGTATTTGTCATTTGTATATTCAACATACGAGTGCCTCTTTGGTGGTCAGCGAGAGTTATGACCCCACAGCCAAAATCGACTTGGAAACTTTTATGGAAAGGCTTGTTCCTGAAAATCAGGCTTGGCACCAGCATGTATTAGAGGGCAGCGATGATTCCCCGTCGCATATGAGGGCTATGCTTACTCAGACCAGTCTTAGCATACCCATTGACGAGGGGAAATTAAGTTTAGGTACTTGGCAAGGGATCTATTTATTCGAGCACCGGTCTCACGGACATGGGCGGCGCGTTTTAGTGCGTTGCCTTCAAGTCTAAAATGATTATGAATATTAAAAACTCCTTACGGTATTGGTTGTTGGTTGCCGCCCTCTTTTTGGTTTCGGTGTTCTCATCCTGTATGCCGCAAACGCCGCGTGTCTTGGAGCCTCTTCCCTCGACAACGGCAAGTGGCTCGAGCGACGCAGATTGGTATCAGGTGTATTTTTCCGACCCGAATGACCCCTCTTCTACCAGTTATCGAGGCGGCCCGGATGAAGCCTTGGCGGAAGCGATCGACCAGGCCCGTTTGAAAGTAGATGTCGCTGTCTACGACTTTGATTTATGGAGCCTTCGCGACGCTTTGGTCGCCGCCCACCAGCGAGGCGTGCCCGTTCGCGTGGTGGTGGAGACGAGCCATCTTGATGAGGAGGAAGTTCAAGACCTGATTGATGTTGGAATCCCAGTCGTTGATGACCAGAATGACAATGGCCTTATGCATAATAAGTTTGTCGTCATTGATGAGACGCACGTCTGGCTCGGTTCCATGAATCTGACGGTCAATGGGGCTTATAAAAATGACAATAACCTTCTATCTGTGCGTTCCTCTCGGTTGGCGGAAAATTATACCCAGGAGTTCGAAGAGATGTTTACGGGAGGATTTTTTGGGAGCCAGGCCGTAGCGGACACACCTCATCCAATGTTAGCTATCAATGGCGTTCAGGTCGAGACGTATTTTTCGCCCGATGATGGCACCTCCCAACGGATTGTGGAATTGATCCAGGGCGCAACGGAGAGTGTTTATTTTCTGGCCTTTTCTTTTACTTCCGACCCCTTTGCGGAAGCCATGTTGGAGCGCGCTTATGAGGGCGTAGAGATTAGGGGGGTTTTTGATGAGTCCCAATATTACTCTAACATTGGCACAGAGTTTGATCGCCTTTATAATGCCGGCCTCGATGTTCGCCTGGATGGCAACCCGAAATTTATGCATAACAAGGTGATGATCATTGATGAAGCTATCGTGATCACTGGCTCTTATAATTTTAGCGCTAGTGCCGAAGAATCCAACGATGAAAACACGCTCATCATCCACAATTCAAAGATTGCTTTGGAGTATATGGTCGAATTTGAGCGTATTTATGCTAGCGCTCAGCAGTGAAGCGGATATTCGTGTATAATTAAACGAAGAAGAAGATATAACACTGCGCAGGGAGAAAACGACATGTCGAAACAGTCGTCTACGAAGTCAAAAAAATGGAAAGACCTTGTTAATGAGTTTCGATCCAAGAGCGATCGAGCTGTCGTTATCTTGGGAGCCGCTTACTTGAAGACACATCTAGGGGGATTGTTAGAAAGTTTTTTCATCGATGATCCTGAAATATCCGAGATACTTTTAGGCCAGGAAAGCCCGTTGGGGAGTTTTAGCACTCGCGTTAAGGTGGCGTACTCATTAGGCCTGCTTAGTCCTAATGAATACCGAGACCTCCTCGTTATCCAAGCCATCCATAAGGAATTTGTCGGAGAAATAGAGGAAGTCAAATTCACGAACGATGAGATTCGGGAGCTTTGTTTTCGTTTAAAAATTCCTCGCGAAGTGCTCTTGCCCGGCGAGACCCTAACGCCGCGCCGCTTATTTGTTTTTGCTACGGCCTTTCTGGCGCAACAGTTAATGCTGCGAACTTCCCAAGCAGCTCGGGAGAAACGCGCACCTCGAGAGAATATCCTGCTTGTAGATATGAAGTGAAGAGTGATATGCCTCTCATTTGGGTTAGTTTAGGCTTTTTTGCAGGCCTTGTAGCGGCAGATACTCTGACATGGCCTGTTACCACCTGGCTCCTCCTTTCAGGGGGGAGCCTGCTCCTTCTCTTGGCACGTTTCCTGTTTTTTCGTTGGAGCAGGCATAAACCAAGAAAGAAAAGCTACAGTCTACTTTTTCTGAGCGTGCTGCTTTTTCTCACTTTAGGGGGGATTCGCTACCGGCTTTCCCAACCCGACCTCACTGATTCAAGCTTCATAGCCTCCTATGCTTCTTCAGAAAACTCCTTTGTTATCGTCGGCGTCGTCTCAGATTTTCCCGACGTCCGGGATGATTACATCAACTTGCGTGTACAGGTACAAAAACTGCGTCCCTCTGGTGAATTCATTCATACCCCCGTAGAAGGTTTGCTCTTAGCGAAAGTCCCTCCGGAGAACGACATCCATTATGGAGATCAGGTTGTCCTGCGCGGCCTTTTACAAACACCGCCCACCGATGAAGATTTCTCTTATCGCGAGTATCTGGCTCGCCAAAACATATATGCCTATATGCCTCGCTCCACGGTTGCCGTTCTCGAAACCGGGCATGGGAATTTCATGCTGCGCGGCATTTACGCTCTCAAAGAAAAATCCCTGGCCACCATCTACCGCCTCTGGCCGGATCCCGAAGCCTCCCTCTTTGCCGGAATCCTGTTGGGCGTCGAAACTGGTATCCCCGCTCCCGTGAAAGAAGCTTTCAAGGACACCGGAACCTCTCACATCATTGCCATCTCAGGCTTCAACATCACCATCATTGCCGGGCTATTCTCCGATTTCTTCAGCCGTTTCCTAAAACCTCGCCAGGGGGCGGTGGCCGCCGCCGTGGGAATCACCCTCTACACCATCCTGGTCGGGGCCGACGCCGCCGTCCTCCGGGCCGCGGTAATGGGCGGGTTAACTCTCTTTGCCCAACAAATCGGCCGCCGCCAGTCAGGCCTCAACGCTCTAGCGGCAGCTTCCCTCGGCATGGCCCTCTTCACCCCGCAACTCCCCTGGGATATTTCCTTTCAGCTTTCCCTGACCGCCACCCTGGGCCTCATCCTCTACGCCGAACCCCTCCAAGATAAATTCGTCCAATGGGCCTCCCGCTACCTCTCCTCCGACCGCGCCCAACGCCTCTCCGAACCCGTTGGAGAATACGTTCTCTTCACCTTTGCCGCCCAACTGACCACCTTGCCCGTCATGCTCTACCACTTCCGCCGCCTCTCTCTGACCACCTTCCTCGCCAACCCCATCATCCTCCCCGTTCAACCTCCCATCATGACCATCGGCGGCCTGGCGCTCATTCTGGGCTTAATCTGGCTCCCGCTCGGAAAGCTACTAGCCCCACTAATTTGGCCCTTCGTCCTTTTTACCATTCGTGCGGTGGAATTTTTTGGGAGATACCAGGGCGGCGTGTTGGTTTTTGGTGAGATCGGGCTCTTGAGCGTTTTCCTATTCTTTGGGCTGCTTTTCTCGTGGACGTTTGGGCGCGACCGGTTTCGGGACGTGATTTCCACCGTCAAGCCCGCCAGCGTGATCACCGTTTTGGCCGTGGTTACCGTTCTGGTGTGGCGGAGCGTTTTTGTCGCCCCCGACGGACAACTGCACCTCACCCTCCTCAACACCGGAGATGGCGAAGTTTTCCTCCTCCAAACTCCACAAGGCAGAAAAGTACTCATCAACGGTGGGCCAAGCACCAGCCTGCTTTCGGATGGGTTGGGGCGCCGTTTCCCGCCTTTTCAGCATCAAGTTGATTTTTTAGTAGTTGCCTCGCCCCAAGAAAACCAAGTTTCGGCCCTATCCCGCATCCTCGATCTCTATCCCCCTGCTCAAGCCTTATGGGCGGGGGCCCCCAGTCCTTGCCGAGAAGCTGATTACCTGCGTTCCGCCATAACCGAACGTGAAATTCCTCTCACCAATCTTGAGCCAGGCCATCACTTAGAAATGGGGCAAGGCGTGCAATTGCGCGTGTTGGCCGTTAGTGAACGGGGAGCTGTTTTGCTCTTGGAGTGGGAGAACTTTCGAGCCCTTCTTCCCTTCGGCCTCACCGAGGAAATTTTCGAAGACCTTGGCACGGGGCAAGAGATTGGAAATGTCAACTTGCTCTTGTTAGCCGATAACGGATACGAGCCTAGTAATCCCCCTGGCTGGATCGCTGCTCTCAACCCTCAATTACTATTGCTTGGGGTGGCCCCTGATAATTCCCAAGGCCTTCCAGACCAGGAGTTGCTGAGTCGTCTAAGTGGGTATTCTCTGCTTCGCACTGATAAACACGGTTGGATAGATATCTCGACAGATGGGGAGAGTATGTGGGTTACGGTCGAGGAATATGAATGAAAGGATGAAAGTGGGGAAATAGGGCTATTGTCGGGCGCTCACAATTGACCACCTGATGAGCTTCTGATACACTACTTACAAGTTGGTAGAGATTTCACTTAGAACAGGGAACGGTTATTTCTATGTCTCAAGTTCTTTATCGTAAATGGCGACCCCAGACCTGGGATGAAGTTGTTGGTCAGGAACATGTGATCACAACTTTAAGGAATGCGGTAAGCGCAGGACGAATTTCGCACGCTTTCTTGTTTTCAGGGCCGCGAGGGACAGGCAAAACAAGCACCGCGCGTTTATTAGCTAAGGCCGCAAATTGTTTGGACGAGGACTTGTCATCCCGTCCCTGTAACCAGTGTGATCATTGCCTTTCGATCAATCGGGGCGATTTCCTGGACCTCATAGAAATTGACGCCGCTTCGAATAACGGTGTCGACGATGTGCGTGCTCTTCGTGACAAAATAAATTTTTCACCCAATCGAGGGCGATACAAGGTTTATATCATAGACGAAGTTCACATGCTTTCGACAGAGGCTTTCAATGCTTTGTTGAAGACATTGGAAGAACCTCCCTCTCATGCTATTTTTGTATTGGCTACCACTGAAGCTCATAAAATCCCAGCCACAGTATCTTCACGTTGCCAGCAGCATGACTTTCGACGAATCCCAGTAGATGATATTGTTGAGCATTTGCGCGAAGTAGCTGAACAAGAGGAGCTTAAGGTAGAAAGAGATGCCCTGACCTTGGTAGCCAGACAAGCGACTGGGAGTTTACGAGACGCCATTTCTTTGTTGGATCAACTAGCGTCTACAGAAGACACAATCACCCTTCAATTGGCGCGAAGCGTCCTGGGTACAGCAGCTAGTCAAGCGGTTTTGGATGTAATAGACGCGGTTGTCGGCCAGGATGCAGCCTTGGGTTTGAATGTTCTTCAGGTGGCTTTAGACAGAGGAAGTGACCCCCGTCAATTTGCTCGCCAGGTTGTAAATTATCTCCGTAGCCTGCTTTTTTTACAAATGGAAAATGTTGACCAATTGGACACTTCCCAAGCAGTACGGGAAAAAATGGATAAGCACGCGCAAATTCTGTCCACCCAGACCTTATTGAGCGCCATTCGCTCATTCAATGAGGCCGCGATCAGTTCACGAGGTTTTTGGCAGCCTTCTCTACCGTTAGAACTAGCATTTATTGACGCTTTAGAGAAAGTAAGCCCAGCGGAGCCCCCCCTTCGAGGTGAAAAAAAAACGCTAGGGAGCATTCCCAATCCTAAGGATCAACCTTCTCTGGTGAATAAGGGGCAGCGTCCCCAAACTAAAGAGGGTCAAAGCCCCCCAAAAAGCTCACAAGAAAACGTAACTCCTTCTACCTATCAACAATCTGTGCTTGGGGCGAACAGGAATATATTTCAAGAATGGAATCGAATTCTCTCTCTCGTAGAAGAAGAGAAGCCTATTACACAAGGTATGTTACGTTCATCGAGACCAGTGGGTATCAAAAAAGGAAAGCTAATTTTATGTTTTGATAGTGAATTGACCAAATCAAAGGTGTTGAAGGGCGACCATATAAACATCCTTCAACAAGTAGTAGAACGTGTAATGGGGCAGGCTTTGCCCATTAAATGTACAACCACAAACCATAATCAGGAAGAATTACCCCCTAATGTGAAACCAGATGGCATGGTAAGTGTCGCGGTTCATGAATTAGGTGGCAAGTATGTTTTAGATAGGGATTGAAGATTTTATAACTTTGGAGGCAAATATGGCTAGACGTGGTGGAATGTCGATGGGGGGACAAGGAATGATGCAACAAGTAAAGAAACTCCAACAGGAGATGATGAGAATCCAAGAGGAGTTGGCAGAGGAAACTGTGACCGCTTCGGCTGGAGGTGGTGTTGTCAAGGCTGAGGTCACTGGCGATCAACGTTGTGTGTCTATAGAGATTGACCCTGCCTTGGTAGAAGATGGCGATGTGGAAATGCTGCAAGACTTGGTCTTGGCAGCAGTCAATAATGGGCTAGAGAAGTCCCAGGAATTGGCGGCAGAAAGATTAGGCCCCTTAGCTGGGGGCAATTTACCCTTTTAACTAGATGGAACTATGATTCCTGAACCTATTAAAAAGCTTATAGATGCCTTCTCGCGTTTGCCTGGGGTGGGGCCAAAGACGGCTTCCCGGTTAGTCTTTTTCTTGTTACGAACTTCTGAGGAGACCTTGGCGGAGACCCTGGCTGAGGCTTTACAGAATTTACGGGCTGGCATCGATTATTGCCCTACATGTTTTAACATTATGGAAGCTGGGCGATCTCAATGCAATGTGTGCGCTAATCCTGATCGGAAAGAAAGCTTGATTTGTGTTGTTGAAGATCCAATGGATGTACTGGCCCTTGAAAGAACTTCAGGATTTCAGGGAAAATACCATGTTTTACATGGAGCACTTTCTCCTATTGAGGGTATAGGCCCAGATGATTTACATGTCTCCGAATTATTGGCACGAGTGCAGAGTGATGACGTTGGGGAAGTAATCCTGGCAACGAACCCCAATATGGAAGGGGACGCAACAGCAATGTATTTGCGCCAGCAGCTAAATTCCCATGATGTGCAAGTCACGCGATTAGCGCGAGGTTTGCCCATGGGCGGTGATTTAGAGTATGCGGACCAAAACACGCTGTTAAGGGCTTTGCTGGGACGGAAAAATATGGATTGAAGGCGTGATAAAAGATAATTATTAAAAGTCGTTAATAATTCGTCACTAAATGCCTTGACACATATTTTATATAACGTATAATGCCGTGCGCAAGTGTGAGAGACATGGTTTCGCTCCTGCGGGAGCAAATTACTTATAATCCAAAACAGATAATTAGACTGAGACGCAGGTTCTTTTTTGTTCCGATGTTGCAAAAAATAACATCGGCGAGTTATCCTGTGTTTTAGTCGCTCTTGACTTGCTTTGCAAGAAATGGTAGAATACTCATCGCTCTATTGAGGGAAGGGCCTCGAACCTTGACAATTGAATAGTGATAGAAAGCCAAAAAAAATCTTGAGATTCCAATAGTAAAATAACCACACCCTTTGTGGTGTGATGTTTTTTGCGGAGAGTTTGATCCTGGCTCAGGATGAACGCTGGCGGCGTGCCTAATACATGCAAGTCGAACGAGGGAGTTCTAGTGTTTACACGAGAGCTTCCAGTGGCGAACGGGTGAGTAACGCGTTGGTGACCTGCCCCAAAGAAGAGAATAACCTCGGGAAACTGAGGCTAATACTCTATGCACTTCTTAAGTTTGAATACTTTTGAAGTAAAGGTTCTATGGACGAAAGTCTGTAGCATCGCTTTGGGAGGGGCCTGCGTCCCATCAGCTTGTTGGTAGGGTAACGGCCTACCAAGGCAATTACGGGTAGGGGACCTGAGAGGGTGACCCCCCACACTGGTACTGAAACACGGACCAGACACCTACGGGTGGCAGCAGTAGGGAATATTGCGCAATGGACGAAAGTCTGACGCAGCAACGCCGCGTGTGTGATGAAGGCCTTCGGGTTGTAAAACACTTTTCTAAGGGAAGAGAAAGGACTGTACCTTAGGAATAAGTCTCGGCTAACTACGTGCCAGCAGCCGCGGTAATACGTAGGAGGCGAGCGTTATCCGGATTTATTGGGCGTAAAGAGTGTGTAGGTGGCTTGGTAAGTTGGGTATGAAATCTCCTGGCTCAACTAGGAGAGGTTGCTCAAAACTACCAGGCTAGAGGACGGTAGAGGAAGGTGGAATTCCCGGTGTAGTAGTGAAATGCGTAGATATCGGGAGGAACACCAGTGGCGAAGGCGGCCTTCTGGGCCGTTCCTGACACTGAGACACGAAAGCATGGGTAGCAAACGGGATTAGAAACCCCGGTAGTCCATGCCGTAAACGATGTGAACTTGATGTTGGCGGCGTAAAAGCCGTCGGTATCGTAGCTAACGCGATAAGTTCACCGCCTGGGGACTACGACCGCAAGGTTAAAACTCAAAGGAATTGACGGGAGCCCGCACAAGCAGCGGAGCGTGTGGTTTAATTCGATGATACACGAAGAACCTTACCTGGGCTTGACATATGAGTGGTAGGGATCCGAAAGGTGACCGACCCTTCGGGGAGCTCTTACAGGTGATGCATGGCTGTCGTCAGCTCGTGCCGTGAGGTGTCCGGTTAAGTCCGGTAACGAGCGCAACCCTTGCTGTATGTTATACGTATCATACGGGACTGCCGGTACAAAACCGGAGGAAGGTGGGGACGACGTCAAGTCAGCATGTCCTTTATGTCCAGGGCTACACACACGCTACAATGGTCGGTACAATGGGTCGCAAAGTCGCGAGGCGGAGCCAATCCTCAAAGCCGATCTCAGTTCGGATTGCAGTCTGCAACTCGACTGCATGAAGCCGGAGTTGCTAGTAAACGCAGGTCAGCAATACTGCGTTGAATACGTTCCCGGGCTTTGTACACACCGCCCGTCACGTCATGGAAGCTGGCAATACTTGAAATCGGTATCTTAACTCTAACGAGAGAGAGCTGATTAGGGTAGGGCTGGTGACTGGGACGAAGTCGTAACAAGGTAGGTGTACCGGAAGGTGCGCCTGGATCACCTCCTTTCTAGGGAGATTTGGGCAGAAGCTTAGCACTCTTGTGGTGCGAGCAGATGCCACATACTCTAGCTTTCAAAATGTACAACCAAAATTGCCCTTGACGGTGTTCAAGGTTATCTCGGACGGTTTTCTATCACTATTCAGTTGTTAAGGGTTGTACGGGCTTGTAGCTCAGTGGTTAGAGCACTGTGCTGATAACGCAGGGGTCACTGGTTCGAATCCAGTCAGGCCCACTACCCCGAATTCCGGGGATGTAGCTCAGATGGGAGAGCGCCGCCTTTGCAAGGCGGAGGCCAGGGGTTCGAGTCCCCTCATCTCCATTTGAGCAGTCAATAAGTGATTTGTCGAGAGGTGAGTGAAAACTTGCGCTTAGTCGATCATAGAGTATAAACTAAGTTTGGAAGCATCTTCGAAGGGATTATCAGCCCGGCGAAATGCTGGGCTGTTTTGTTTAGATGGATTGAAAAGTTAGCTAGCATTGGGTGTTCCTGATAATTATGAGGAATAGCCACCGACAGCTAACTGTCGGATAGAACCTTACCAATAGAATAGAGAAACTGCGAATAATAAAAAATATCGATTTCTCCGCATCACAAAGTAAGCTACTAAGTGCTTACGGTGAATGCCTTGGCTTCAAGTGCCGAAGAAGGACGTGGGACACTGCGAAAAGCCTCGGGTAGCCGTGAACAGGCTCCGATCCGAGGATCTCCGAATGGGGAAACCCGCTACGGAAAAACCGTAGCATCTCTGACTGAATACATAGGTCAGGAGAAGGTAACCTAGGGAACTGAAACATCTTAGTACCTAGAGGAAGAGAAATTATTCCCCTAGTAGTGGCGAGCGAACGGGGAAAAGCTCAAACCAGTCGCGCTTGCGTGATTGGGGTTGTAGGGCCTGATATATAGAAGTTACAAATCGTTTTGCTAGCGGAATGGTGTGGGAAAGCCAACCAAAGAGGGTTATAGTCCCGTATGCGAAAGCAAAATGACTTCTTTCAGGATCCTGAGTACAACCGGGAATGCACCCCCGGTTGGAAGCTGGGAAGACCACTTCCCAAAGCTAAATACACTTGAGGACCGATAGCGTACAAGTACCGTGAGGGAAAGGTGAAAAGAACCCCGTTGAGGGGAGTGAAATAGAACCTGAAACCGTGAGCATATAATCTGTCGGAGGGCTATGGTGGAACTGGCGCTGATGAAAATCAGTTGCCGCCATGATGCCTGACGGCGTGCCTTTTGGAGAATGAGCCTGCGAGTTAATCTCAGTGGCTAGGTTAAGGGAGTAACACCCGGAGCCGTAGCGAAAGCGAGTCTTAATAGGGCGAGAGTCGCTGGGATTAGACACGAAACCAAGTGAGCTACCCATGATCAGGGTGAAGCGAGTCTAACCGCTCGTGGAGGCCCGAACTTTTCAATATTGCAAAATTGTGAGATGAATTGTGGGTAGAGGTGATATGCCAAACGAACTTGGAGATAGCTTGTTCTCTCCGAAATAGCTTTAGGGTTAGCGTTATGCGTTGAGTATTGGAGGTAGAGCACTGGACGGGCTAGGGGGCTTATCGCCTACCGAACCTAACCAAACTCCGAATGCCAATACTTTAAGCATAGCAGTTGGACTATGGGAGATGAGTTCCATAGTCAAGAGGGAAAGAGCCCAGACCATCGGCTAAGGTCCCCAAGTCTAAACTAAGTGGGAAACGAAGTAAGACTACTGAGACAACCAGGAGGTTGGCTTAGAAGCAGCCATCCTTGAAAGAGTGCGTAACAGCTCACTGGTCAAGTGGTCTTGCGCGGAAAATTTAACGGGGCTAAGTTTAGCACCGAAGCCATGGGTTTCAGTTTTATAACTGAAGCGGTAGGAGAGCGTTCTGTCAGCGATGAAGGTCGACCGTGAGGACGGCTGGAGTGGGCAGAAGTGAGAATGCAGGCATGAGTAGCGTGAAACATGTGAGAATCGTGTTCGTCGTAAATCTAAGGTTTCCGATGCCAGGTCAATCCGCATCGGGTTAGTCGGTCCTTAGCCGAGGCCGTGAGGCGTAGGTGATGGATATCCGGTCAACATTCCGGAACTACTTAGAAGGAGCGATGGGGTGACGTAGTGAGGTAGACCAGCCTGCAATTGGATGCAGGTGGAAATGTGTAGGCGTTGAGGCCCATAGGAAAATCCGTGGGCTGAGCTGAGGCATGAGTGCGAGCCCATGAGGCGGAAGTGGTTAATCCTTATTACCGAGAAAAACCTCTAAGCGTTGAATCCTAAGTACCCGTACTATAAACCGACACTGGTAGATGAGTAGAGAATACTAAGACGAACGAGAGAACCTTCGTTAAGGAACTCGGCAAATTAACCCCGTAACTTCGGAAGAAGGGGTGCCTTCTATTGTGAAAGTAAATCTACTGGAGCATAAGAAGGCTGCAGTGAACAGGCTCTGATGACTGGTTACCAAAACCACAGGTCTCTGCTAAGTCGTAAGACGATGTATAGGGGCTGACGCCTGCCCAGTGCCGGAAGGTCACAGGGATGAGTTAGCGCAAGCGAAGCTTTGAACTAAAGCCCCGGTGAACGGCGGCCGTAACTATAACGGTCCTAAGGTAGCGAAATTCCTTGTCGGGTAAGTTCCGACCCGCACGAATGGCGTAACAATTGGAGCACTGTCTCAACGAAGGACTCGGCGAAATTGAAGTATGCGTAAAGATGCGCATTACCCGCAGCAGGACAAAAAGACCCCGTGGAGCTTTACTGTAGGCTGTCATTGTGTTTGGATATGATATGTGCAGGATAGGTGGGAGGCTTTGAAGCCGGAGCGCTAGCTTCGGTGGAGCCGCCACTGGAATACCACCCTTATCATGTTTAGGCCCTAACTTTGTGCCGTAATCCGGCCAGAGGACAGTGCCAGTTTGACAGTTTGACTGGGGCGGTCACCTCCTAAAGAGTAACGGAGGCGCCCAAAGGTTCCCTCAGGTTGAATGGAAACCAACCGTAGAGTGTAAAGGCATAAGGGAGCTTGACTGCAAGACATACACGTCAAGCAGGGACGAAAGTCGGGCTTAGTGATCCCATGGTACCGAGTGGAAGGGCCATGGCTTACCGGATAAAAGCTACCCCGGGGATAACAGGCTAGTCAGGTCCAAGAGTTCATATCGACGACCTGGCTCGGCACCTCGATGTCGGCTCATCGCATCCTGGGGCTGGATAAGGTCCCAAGGGTTGGGCTGTTCGCCCATTAAAGCGGTACGCGAGCTGGGTTCAGACCGTCGTGAGACAGGTCGGTCTCTATCCGCTGTGGGCGTAAGGAATTTGAAGGGAGCTGCTCCTAGTACGAGAGGACCGGAGTGGACAGACCTCTAGTGTGCCAGTTGTTCCGCCAGGAGCATCGCTGGGTAGCTACGTCTGGCAGAGATAACCGCTGAAAGCATCTAAGCGGGAAACTCGCCTTAAGATTAAATTCCTCGTCCCTTTTAGGGAGTAAGACCGCAGGAAGACTACCTGCTAGATAGGCGGCGTGTGTAAGCATAGCAATATGTTGAGCTAAGCCGTACTAATGGTCGAGGGCTTTCTTGTGGTGCGGAGAACTCGATGTTTTTTATTAATCAGTTTTATTCTATTGGTTATAATAATGTGAATATAGTTCTTGGTGATTGTAGCGGCAAGGGTACACCTGGTAACATCCCGAACCCAGAAGTTAAGCTTGCCAGCGCCGATGGTACTTGAGGGGCAGCCCTCTGGGAGAGTTGGTCATTGCCAAGAACTTTTTCTTTTAAAACTACTGCATATCCCTAAAAGAAATGTTGGTCGAAATGGCATTTCGACTGACGAGTTACCAACTCGTCCTACAAGGTTACTAAGATAGGCAAATTAGGAAGAAAAAAAGGTAATTGCTCAAAATGGGAGTGGTCTGTAGTCGAGATTTCTATATCTCGCGCCCACGGGGTCACGTTGTGCGCCTACGGTGTACAGCCCTTGGCTAGTGGCCACAGGCCCGCACGGCGCGGCGTAGAAACCCCGACTACACCACCAGCATATTGAGCAGGCACAAAAAAAGCCCCCACTGTCCGTAAGACAGTGGGGGCTTTTGTGTTTTCTAAAGCCTACTGGTCGAGCTTTGCTTACTCATTACTATAATCCATCTCAGCCATTTGCTCATAAAGTTGCCAACGTTCTTCAATGCTCTCTTGTGCTGCTTTCATCAATTCTTCAGCGCGTTCTTCGTTGCTTCTCAGGAGAGTATTGAATCTGACCTCGTTATAAGCGAAATCTTTGAAGGGGATGCTGGGCGCTTTGGAATCTAGTTGCAGCGGGTTTTTGCCTTCTTTGGTTCGCTCGGGGTGGAAGCGGTAGAGGGGCCAAAGCCCAGATTTAACCGCCAGATCCTGTTGGTGAAGCTGTTTGGCCATATCAATCCCATGTGCAATACAAGGCGTATAGGCCAGGATCAGGGAGGGGCCATCATAGGCTTCCGCTTCGAGGAAAGCTTGTAAAGTTTGCCGGTCGCTGTGGCCCATGGCTACCTGAGCTACATAGATATACCCATAGGACATAGCGATCATGCCCAAGTCCTTCCGGGGTTGGGATTTTCCGTCAAAAGCGAATTTCGCTGTCGCTGCCAGAGGCGTGGCTTTGGAGGACTGTCCACCCGTGTTGGAGTAGACTTGGGTATCCATCACCAGCACGTTGACGTTCCGGCCAGAGGCCAAAACGTGGTCCAGGCCGCCGTATCCGATGTCATAGGCCCAACCATCACCACCCAGGATCCACACATCCTTGCGGACGAGTTTATCGGCAATACTCAGCAGGTCTAAGGCTTTGGGATCATCAATGCCGTCAATCTTCTCTCGCACCTTGGCTATTCGTTCACGTTGCGCTTTGATTCCAGCCTCCGTAGATTGATCAGCGTTGAGAATTTCATCAACCAAATCATCACCAATCACCTCGCTAAAGCGGGGGAGTAATTCTTTGGCGTATTCATTTTGCTTATCAATTGTCAGGCGCATTCCCATACCGAATTCAGCGTTATCTTCGAAAAGGGAGTTGTTCCAGGTTGGACCGTATCCCTCATCGTTTACGGTATAGGGCGTTGTGGGCATGTTTCCGCCGTAGATGGAGGAACAGCCAGTCGCGTTGGCGATCACACTCCGGTCACCAAAGAGTTGCGTAAGGAGTTTCACGTAGGGGGTTTCGCCGCATCCAGCACAAGCTCCAGAGAACTCGAAGAGCGGTTCTAAGAACTGCGAGTCCTTGACACGGTTGAGTTTCAATGTGGTTCGGTCCGCGACAGGGATAGAACGGAAGAAGTCCCAATTTTCGCTTTCCTGCTCGCGAACAGGAGCTTGCGGGGTCATTTGCAGGGCAGGCGGTTCTTTTTCGCTTGCCGGGCAGGCATCCACGCACAAGAAACAGCCGGTGCAATCTTCAGGAGCAACTTGAATAGTGTATTTCAAACCTTTTAGACTGCGTCCCTTGGCCTCTGTAGTTTTGAACGTTTCGGGGGCATCTTCCAGAAGTTCTGGTTCATAAACTTTGGGTCGGATGACTGCGTGCGGGCATACGAAGGCACATTTATTACATTGGATGCAGGTTTCCGGATTCCAAGAGGGGATTTCAAGGGCAATGTTGCGCTTTTCCCATTTTGTGGTTCCGGTGGGATACGTGCCATCGGCCGGGAAGGCGCTAACTGGTAGATTGTCTCCATACCCGGCAATGATTTCTCCCAGTACGTCCTTTACAAATTCGGGGGCTTCTTCAGGAACAGCCGGGCGCATCTCAAGATCGCTTTCGGCCCTTTCGGGAACCTCTACCTGGTGGAGATTGGCCACGGATTGATCTACAGCCGCAAAGTTCTTCTTGACAATATCTTCACCTTTACTACCATAAGTCTTCTGAATAGCTTCCTTGATGGCCTCGATGGCTTCCTCACGGGGCAAGACACCGCTGATGGCGAAGAAACAAGTCTGCATGATGGTGTTGATGCGCGTTCCCATGCCAGTTTTTTTGGCGACATCATAGCCATTGATAATGTAGAACTTCAAATCCTTCTTGATAATATTTTCTTGGACCGCAGCAGGAAGGTGTTCCCACACTTCTTCCGGCCCATAGATGCTGTTCAATAAGAAAATAGCTCCCGGTTTCGCATACTTCAGCATCTCAACTTGTTCTAAGAAGCTAAATTGATGACAAGCCAAAAAGTCCGCATCATTTTCTCCAATTAAATACGGAGAATTGATGGGCTCTGGCCCAAAGCGGAGGTGTGACGTTGTCTTGGCGCCAGATTTCTTGGAGTCATATACAAAATAACCCTGAGCGTAGTTGTCAGTTTCTTCGCCGATAATCTTGATAGAGTTCTTATTGGCGCCCACTGTGCCGTCGGAACCGAGACCAAAGAACACACCGCTGATGGTGTCCTCGCTTTCAATAGAGAAAGCCGGGTCCCATGCCAGGTTGGTGTGGGTCACATCATCGATGATGCCCACAGTAAAGTGATTCTTGGGATTATCTTTCTTCATTTCATCGAAGATACCCTTGACCATGCCAGGGGTAAATTCTTTGGAAGAAAGGCCATAGCGCCCACCAATCACCAGGGGCTTGGCTCCTTCATCCATATTTTCTGCGATGGCGGTGATAACATCATTGTAGAGAGGTTCACCAGCCGCTCCAGGTTCTTTGGTGCGGTCCAAGGCGGCGATGACTTTCACCGTGGAAGGTAAGGCTTCCATTAAGTGTTTCGCTGAGAAGGGGCGGTAAAGCCGGACGCGAACAACGCCCACTTTTTCGCCACCTTCATTGAGAAATTTTGTAGTTCCAGCAACAGTTTCTCCGCCTGAACCGATGATGACAATCACGCGTTCTGCGTCTTCAGCGCCATAATAGTCGAAAAGTTTATATTGCCGTCCTGTCAATTCGGCAAATTTGTCCATCGCCTTTTGAACGATATCGGGAGTAGCTTCATAGTATTTGTTGACACTCTCACGAGCCTGGAAGAAAATATCCGGGTTTTGAGCTGTGCCTCGCAAAACGGGGTTATCTGGGTTCATCCCTCGAGCACGGTGAGCATGCACATATTCATCATCGATCATCTCTTTCAGTACGTCATCAGGCAGCATCTCGATCTTGTTTATCTCGTGAGATACTCTGAAGCCCTCGAAGAAGTGAACGAAAGGTACGCGGGATTCCAGGCTTGCTGCCTGAGAGATCAGGGAAAAATCATGCGCCTCTTGAATGGAACCAGAGCCTAACAAACCAAACCCGGTTGAGCGAACAGCCATAACGTCTGAATGATCACCAAAAATAGACAATGCCTGGGCCGCAACTGAGCGTGCCGCCACATGGAAAACAGTGGGGGTTAATTCACCCGCAATCTTATACATATTGGGCATCATTAACAACAGACCTTGGGATGCTGTGAATGTGGTCGTCAAAGAGCCTGTTTGTAAAGCACCATGGACAGCTCCCGCCGCACCACCCTCTGCCTGCATTTCTATTACATCTGGGACCGTTCCCCAAATATTCTCTTGACCCTTTGCAGACCATTCGTCTGCAAACTCACCCATCGGTGAGGACGGGGTAATTGGATAAATAGCAATCACTTCGTTGATCTTATGGGCAACCGCTGCAACTGCTTGATTGCCGTCAATTGTCTTAATCTTTTTCGCCATAAATTTTTTCTCCATAAACTATATGTGAGACGTAACTACTCAGATGTCATTTCGAACGAAGTGAGAAATCTTGCATCCGCTAACAAAGATTTCTCCTCGTACCTCGTCGAAATGACAATGGGTGAGTAGTTACTGTGAGACTATGTTTTTAATAAGGTGTTAAACGGACTATCACACCCAACGAACCATTATAATACATTTTCTTAGTATGGGGTGTAATTTTTGTCACATTTAAAGCTTTCTTAACTAATTCTAATCCTGTATCCCCTCAGAAATCACATCCTTCCCATATTTTTGGCGCAACTCCCCCAAAACTTTCTGTAACTGGACATCTTTTTTTACCTTTGGCCCCCATAAATTAAGTTGATGTGCCCCCCGGTCTAAATTACTCACCCCCACCCCTACCAAACGTATCGCCCGCCCTGATTTCCACACCTCTTCGAAAAGAGCCTCAGCTTGCGTGGATATCGTTTCGTAATCATTTACCCCCTTCGTGAGCGTGATTTGCCGGGTCAGCGTATCAAAGTTAGCCCAACGGACTTTAATTTGCACAGTTCTCCCCCGGAGACTCTTTTTCCGGAGGCGGCGCGCCACCTTATCGGATAACGTACTCAATTCGTGGAGGATTTCGGCCTTGTTCCCTTTATCCTGGCTGAACGTTCTCTCATTGCTAATGGATTTCGCCACCCGCTTGGTGAGGATGGGACGATGATCGATCCCTTTGGCCCGTTTCGAAAGGTCATAACCATGTTTCCCCAAAGCTTGGCTGAGTTCAATGATTGGAAAGTTGGCGATATCCCCAATCGTGCGCATGTCCAGTTGGTGAAGGCGTTGTTTTGTTTTGGGACCCACACCCCAGAGCATATCTGCGGGGAGAGGAGCCAGAAAAGCGGCCTCTTGCCCTGGGGGGACTCGTGTCATGGACCGGGGGTAGCCACCTCCTGGTGCGGAAACTTTTCCCACATCCGTAGCAATTTTGGCCACCAGCTTGTTGGACGCAATCCCCAGCGAGCAGGGCAGGCTTAATTCTTTTTGAATTCGTTCTTGGAGATTTTTTGCCACTTTTGTGGGCGGCTCATCAATTAAACTGATGTCGATAAATGCTTCATCAATAGAGAGTTGCTCCACCTGATCAGTTAAGGTATGCAAGATTTCCATTACCTGATCGGAATCTCGTTTGTAGGCTGAACGATGGGGGGTAACCGTGATCAGACCCGGGCAAACACGGACGGCTTGGAACATGGGCATAGCTGACCGCACCCCAAATTGGCGCGCCGCGTACGAACAAGAGGCCACCACGCCCCGGTGGGCGGGATCTCCCCCCACCGCAAAAGCCTTCCCGCGCAAAGTGGGGTCCCGCTTCTCTTCCACCGCGCAGAAAAACGCATCCAAATCGAGGTGAATGATCGTCCGGGTGGGGTTCATGAGATTCCAAGATTCCTACCTACTCTTCCTTCTTATAAGCCTGCCGAAGTTTGACTGGTTCCGGCTTGGTCTTGACGCGCACTCTCAGGTTGATGATTTCCACAAAGACTGAAAATCCCATCGCGAAGTAGATATACCCTTTGGGAAT
The DNA here is from genome assembly GCA_018263575.1 of Chloroflexota bacterium. Classification (GTDB taxonomy): domain Bacteria; phylum Chloroflexota; class Anaerolineae; order Anaerolineales; family UBA11858; genus B10-G9. Next base: position 86,125 of record JAANWX010000004.1, read on the forward strand.
GTGCACGTGGATCCCATCCACCACCAGTGAAAAGCCGATCAAGAGCAAAAAGCTTAAGGCTAGGATCTTCAGGGTGGGGCGCTCATTGACAAAATTGCTGATCGGCCCGGAGGCGAAGAGCATGATGATTACAGCGATGACCACAGCGATGATCATAATTACCAGTTCATTTGCCATCCCTACCGCAGTAATGACCGAGTCCAGGGAGAAGACGACGTCCAAGAGCATAATTTGCAGGATAACGGAGAAAAAATTAGCCTTCACTTTGGCGGAAGCATGCCCCTCTTCTCCTTCTAGTTTGTCATGAATCTCGAAAGTGCTCTTGGCAATTAGGAATAAGCCTCCCAGTATCAAAATAATGTCCCGGCCTGAGATGCCTATATTAAAGACGTGGAACAAAGCCTCCTCTAGACTCGTCAACCAGGCCAGAGAAAAGAGCAGCAAGATACGCGTAACCATGGCTATAATAAGTCCTATGATGCGTCCTTGGTCTTCTTGGTCTTCAGGGAGCTTTTCAGACAAAATAGAAATAAAGATAATGTTGTCAATTCCCAGAACAATCTCCAGGGCGGTCAATGTGATTAAAGCGATCCATGCTTCCGGGTCGGTGATCCAAGCCATAATTTACACTCCTTTTGATGTCATTTACTAAACATTCAGATTATCGTTGAAAATCTTATCTTTTATCTTCTGTACTTTGCGCATATCCTCTTGGATGTTTATTATGCCACGCCCACGCGCTGGCGATAATGGTTTTCAGTTCAGGGGTCTCCGGCTTCCAGCCCAGTTCTTGGCGGATGCGTTCTGAGGAGGCCACCAAACGGGGAGAGTCGCCGGGACGCCGGGGGGTCTCCACGGCGGGGATAGGGTGCCCCGTCACGTCTCGGGCTCTCTCTATCACCTCCCTAACAGAGTATCCTTGCCCATTTCCCAAGTTATAAACCAGCTTATCCTCTTCTCCTAGGGCATCGAGGGCCAACAAGTGAGCGGAGATCAAGTCTGAGATGTGGATATAATCGCGGATACAGGTTCCGTCAGGGGTGGGGTAATCGGTGCCGAAGATATTGATCTTTTCTCGCTGCCCAAGCGGAACTTGGAGGACGAGGGGTATGAGGTGCGTTTCGGGTTGGTGGGCTTCCCCTCTCCCTGGGAGAGCGCCAGCGGCGTTGAAGTAGCGCAGCGCTGCGTAATGCAGCCCGTGTATTTGGCGGTACCTCTCTAATACCTCCTCGATCATCAATTTGGTGTGGCCATAGACATTTGTCGGCCCTAAGGGGGATTCCTCGTTGAGGGGTTCGTCGCTGGATTGGTAGACCGCGGCTGTTGAAGAGAGCACAAAACGTTTGATTCCGGCGTGGACGGCAGCCTCAATGAGTTTGGTGGAGTTCACCAGGTTGTTCTGGTAATATTTACCGGGATTCTGCATACTTTCTCCGGCCTCGATGAAAGCCGCAAAGTGCATCACGGCCTCATAATTTTGGCTTGCCAAGGCCTTTCGAAGGGCTTTCTCATCACCTAAATCAGCTTCTATGAATTTTGCTTGGTCGGGAACGGCGGCTCTATGCCCTGTCAAAAGGGCGTCGTAAATGGTGACAGAATATCCGGCATCAAGAAGTGTTTGGGCGGCCGCAGAACCGATATATCCCGCTCCGCCGGTTAGAAAAATGTTCATAGTTTATCCTTGGTTTGGTAAAGTGGTGAAATTAGTGGATCAGGTATCAGGTATTAGGTATCAGGGACTAGGGAGTAATGTCCCAACCGAAGCCAGAGTCCCGACAGCGGGTCTCCTAACCGCCTAACCCCTAACTTCCTAACTCGCTCCTCACCCGCGCGATGGTGAAGGTCTCCTCCCCTGCGCGATGGTGAAGGTCTCCTCCCCTGCGCGATGGTGAAGGTCTCCCGACCGAACCCAAAGTTCCGACCGCAGGACTCCTAACTCGCACCACGCACCCCGCCAATCATTGACAAGAAGCGGAGAACGTCGCTTGTCCCGAACTTCCAGTTGAATTATAAGCTTCAATACCATAAGTGACTGTTTGCGTGGAATCGACAGCAACGCTGTCGGTATACGTGGTCGTGTTTGTTCCCAGGTCGGCAATTTGAACCTCGTCACGGTAGATGCGGTAACCGCTCTCATTGTTAGCCCAATCGCTCCAGGTTATGGTCATGGTCATAATGGTGTTGGTGCCATTCCATTCGCAGGTGTAATTGTATTCTTGTAGCGTTGGCGCGGTGGGCGGACTGGGGGTCTCGGTGGGGGGAGGTGTCATGGTGGGAAGAGTCCAGAGGCTGCCAGTGGCTGAGGCAAATTCTCCCACAACCCAACAATCTCCTTCTCCGGAAGGATTCTTGACCACCCAGAAATCTTCAATGGGGTGTTTGCCAATAATTTCTGCCGTTTCGCCTTCGTTGTAGGTGTAGACAATTTTATAATCCAGCCCGGGCCCGCCCCGGCAATTGACATCTCCCTCGAAAGTCAGGAGCGGCAAGGCATAGGTTGGGGTTGGCGTACTGGTTTGCGTGGGGGTGGGCGTTAAAGTTGGCAAGGAGTTTGTTGGCGTGTTTGTGGGAGGGCTTGTTTCCGAGGGAGATTGCGCCTCAATCGCTGCCAAAGTTTGGGCCACAAGCGTCCCGGCCAACTCCTCATCCGAGAGACCCGCAGGCGTGGACGCAGGGAAATTGCAGGAACTTAAGGTAAGGGCCAGCAGAAGGCCAAGAATTCCTATAAGCGGTCTGTATCTGTAATCTAAGGTAGGGGTGCTCAATTTGCATATCTTCATGAATAGCCAGCATTATAACCTATTTTCTCACGCCGCCGCCCACCAATCCTCCCCTTCCACCAGGCCAAACTCGACCAACTTTTCCCGGATAAGAGGCCTGGCATAGCGCGCCCGGACAGCGGCGAGCAAAACGGGGTTTTCGTAGCGCCCCCACCAGTCCATGAGATCCTCACGAGCGATGATGGGACGTCCCCGGCGGGTGCGGCCAATTTTTTTCGGGTCGATGTCCACAAAGGCCACGATAGGCTGTTTTTCTTCGCGAATGAGATGTTTGCTCAAGCGGCGCCCCGTCATCCCCGCCCCCCAAATGAAGACCGCATCCCGGCCTTGGAGTGGCCCCAGGGCAAGGTAATGTGCTTTGGCCCTCAAAAAGTTCTTCACACTATAGCGGCTGTCCGTATGCGTGACCCGTTCAGGGTGTTCGCGCCATTCCAGGAGAACGCGGGGGATTTTTGCGAAACGTGCTCCGGCCAGGTACATTCGCAGCCAAAAATCGTAGTCTTCTGGCCAACCGTGTTCCTGGTACCCCCCTAAGCGTTCGAACCATGATTTTCGTATAGTAACGCTTGGGTTGGGGAGAGGGCTTTCGACGAAGATTTCCCGGCAGATGTCTTCGTGCGTGACGAGGGAATTCAGCCATTCATAATAAAGTTGAAATCCTTTCCCCACTTGTTCTTCCGGGAAGCCTTTTACCAGAGATCCTACAGCGGCGACGTCTGGGTGGGTGTTCAAATAGTCGACCTGGAGGGCAAGGCGTTGGGGATGAGCGCGGTCGTCTGCGTCCATGCGGGCAATGTACCGGGACTGGCAAAAGGTGACCCCCTGGTTTGCTGAACTGATGATTCCTGTGTGGGGCTTGGAAAAAGCTGAAAAACGGGCGTCGCGTTCCCCCCAATCCTTCAAAATTGCCAAGGTGTTATCTGTGGAGCCATCGTCCACGGCGATGACTTCGAAATCCTCCAGCGTTTGCGCGGCCAGGGAGGCGAGGGTCTCTTCGAGTGTGCGCTCAGCGTTGTAGCAGGTGATAAGGACAGAAACGGTAGGCATGTTTTAGAGTTCTGGGGCAAGTGGAATGGGTAAGGTATCTTATCAATATTTTGGGGCAAAGACTTTCGAAGTCTCCAAATGCTTTTAGACTTCGGAAGTCTTGCCCCTGGTTTTTGAGAAGGCGCCGGGAAAATTATTTAATTCTTGCCAAAATCTTTGGGGCGGAAGTCTGCGTCGTTTTTGATTTGCGCAATGCCATCACCTGTTGCGCTCAAGACGAATAAGCCTTGGCGGTAGGCGTATTTATCCGCGTCTTCTTCCACATCCAGCCCTGCCACGCCCCCATAGATTTTATAGCCTTGATAACGTGGAAAGAAGCCAGGAAATTCTTTCAGTGTTTCCAGAAAGTCACGCACGCTGTGAACGCGAAGTGTGCTTTTGACTTCTATTACCACTACCTCATCGCTATTCTCCAGCAAGATATCCAACTCCATTGTTTTACCGCCCACTTTCGCTTCTACCCGCCGGTAAGTGTAGTTGACGCTTATTCCCCGTTTTTGAAAAAGTTCGAGCGCGGTTGGCTCTACCAAGGCTTCAACCATCTTTCCCCATTGGCTGGTAAATAGGCCAGATAGCTCACTGATCTTCTTATCTGTTTCTTCGAATCGCTTGTCTAACCGCGCGTCTGTCTCTTCGATACGCTTGTCTAACCGTTCGTCTGTCTCTTTGAATAATTGCCACACTTCGTCTACGGCTTCTCGCCAGGTTCCTTGTGTTGTCATTTTAGCCTCCTGTTTTCTTTACTACACCTACATTATACTGCATTTTCTGCCGCCTTGAGGCCCTATTTTCAATAAGACTTACGGAGTTGGGTAGACAACCCAATTGCATTGGGTGATTTTATTTGCAAAACCACGGCCAATTCGATTGGCCTGCTACCCTAGGACTACTATCAGTGTGTAAGTCCTATTCAAATATTACTTAGCCTTGATTTCTTCGGGGTGAATGATTTCTACCGCCAGAGTGTTGAGGGCCTTTGCCTCGGCGGGCGGGGTGTGGTTGGCTCGCCAATAGTGGGTGAGAAGCTCAATGGGAGAGAGGCTGCCCACGGTCTGATCTTCCGGGAGGCGGATACGGGCTTCGGCGAGGGGGCGCTTTACGAGGTGAAGCTCGAAGGCCTGCTCGCGGTGTTCTAGGAGGGCGCTGTCATCAATGAGGGGAGACCAAGCGCGGGGGTATTCTAGCACCAGGCGCACGATGGCCCCTTGGAGTTGGGCGGGGGTAGGCAGGGCGGCCCGGAGTTGGGCGGTGATGTGTTCTTTGCTTTCGAGTTTGAGGTGTTTATCAACAAAGGGGCGGATGTTTGTTAGTTGATGCCAATTGACTTGTGTATTGCCGCGCTCAATTTCGGCGATAACGTAGAATTTATCGTCCTGAGCTTCTCCAAAATCTACCCGCTCGATGGAGCCAGGGTAAATGAGGGGGGGCATTTTTCCCTCTGGGTTGAGGTTTTGAGGTTTGTGGATATGCCCCAAGGCCACGTAATCCAGGCGGGGGTCACGCACAAGGGAGCCGGGCAGCACCAGGTCTTTGCCGAGCATCACCGTACGCTCTCCGCCATAGGTCGCCCCCTGCACTGAGGCGTGGGCGGTGAGGATGGTGGGTAGTTCGGGGTCGGCTTCATCTAGCCATTTTTGGATGACGTTGCTGAGCCGAGCCTCCATGGCCTGGTGGATTTTTTCCAGGTCACGGGTGTGGAGGTCAAGATAGGCCAACATGCGGGAGCGGGATAGCCAGGGGATGGCCAGAATCTGGAGCGGGAGGCCCTCCAGCGCGTCGGGGGAGAGGAAGCGGGGTTGGTCGATGATTTGGACGTGGGGCACGCTCAGGGTATGGAATTCAGCCAGGGCGTGAGCGCGGCCCAGAGCGGGGGAGAGGTCGTGGTTGCCAACCAGCAGAAGGGTGGGAATCTCCGCCTTGGAGAGGCGCATGACCCGTTTCCCCCACTCCCGCTGGAAGGTGGGGGCCGGGTTGCGGTCTTTGTAGGCATCACCCGCGAAGATGACCAGGTCTACTTTTTCCTCGATGGCGGCCCCTACGATGGTGTCGAGCGATTTGAGGAAATCCATGACCCGCATGGGGAGTCCGGTCTCAGGGTCGTGGCGGCCGTAGTTGGCCATGTCGATGTGTGCGTCGGCGAAGTGGAGGAGTTTTAACACGCAGACTTAATCCTCATAATGCACCGGCCAGCGGTAGCCGAGCAGGCGGTCTTTGGCCTGTGACATGATATTGACTTCGTTACTTTGGTTGCCGCCCAGAAGCCTGATATGGTTTGCTGTTTCGCTGATATAAAACCCAACGTGACCGCTGTTCGGGTCGGGAGGGCGCTTGAAAACGGCCACGCATCCCCGGCGGGAGGTGGCGAGGCGTTGGCCCCAGTTAGCCCATGAGCGCGCCCATGCTGAATCTGTTCCTTCGTAGTTACTTTTTTCCATGCACCAGTTCACAAAAGAGGAGCACCAGGGGGTTTCATCGTGTTTGGCATAAGAGGAATGGAGCGTAGTCGATTTGTGATATTCCACGATACGTGGATTGTCAGCAGAACCAGCAAATTCTTTGACGCCTCTTTCTTGGTAGGCAATTTTTAGCCAGGGAGGGTCTTCGCTATGGTCATCGTCGCCGTCTTGAACCAGAACCAGGAATTTATGCGAAGCCCAACCTTCTAAGCCCCAGGTAGTTTTAATTTTGTACCAATAGAGATCGGGAGATTTCCCAAGCAAAGCTACCACATCACCTTCGTGCAATGCACCGATCACATTGCTGTCGAAAGAGCCTTTGTCACGCACATTGAGACTTTGGGCTGTAACTCTATATTTTTGATCCTGTTCACTTTCGGTGATCGTGAAGTGAGAGAAGTGATAGGTTATTCTATTGTCGATCAACCCCAGGGTATCATTTCCATTTTTGACCTCTCCTTTTGCGGACTGGGCTGTCCAGGTGATGTGCCTGGAGTTTCCTGTCCCGGAGTGTCCTGTTAGTTGGAAAGTGGCATTGGGCAGAAGCTGTGCGAAGAAAAAGAGGTACCAATTTTGTATATTCACTCGGCCCTGAATGGTACGTTTGGGCGTGATGTGGGCCGCATTGGCCGTATAGAGTTTGGCAACTTCTTCGTGGGAGTGGCTATTGAGGGCTTGAATATAAAGGTTTGCCATTTCACCAGTTGGGGGCGCGGGGGTCTCACTTGGGGGAGTAGCACTTGTGCTTTTAACTTTTTCATAAAAAGCATCTCTCATGTGATTTAAGTCGATCAAGCCATTGGCATTCCCTTGGAAACCGTATTTTGAAGCATCTCCACTGGCTGAATACTGCCAAATTTCCCAGTCATCAGGGTCCCGGCTGTCAGGCATGGAAGGCGTATCTTCGGGGGATGCTATCCACAAGGGCAAGTTATCGTATTCGGCTGTGTATTTCCTAAGATGGTCTTGGTAATAATACTTGGCGGTATAGATAATGCCAGGTATCTTTAATACCTCTTCTACTTTCTTGAAGAATTGTATTGCTCCCAAAGCGTAGTCTTCATCAGGATGGTTAAAATATCCCTCCATGTCTACAGCGAAGAAATCAAAATCCTGGTCTTTAATTAGGTTTATAAACCTATCTGCCTGATATTTCCAACCTCTTTCACTGGCGTAGTAATGGTAGACACCGCGCACAGCCACGCCCTTCAATAAGGGAGCATTTTGCTCGAAATGAGAATCAACAGTGAAAGTATTTGTCTCAGAACCAACATAACTCGAGCGCGTGATGATAAAATCAGGCGGATTGTTCGATAACGCCTCTTTATCTACTGACCTTTGATGCTTACTAATATCAATTCCGTGCTTCATGGTTGCCTCCTTTTTCTAAACCACTGGTATTTTCTCAAAATTTGGGGACAAGGATATGGGCCAAATTGGTAATTCGGCTACTAATAGGTTTGACAATGGCGCATTGGTGGGTAGTAACCCAATCAGATTGGGCGATTGGCATCTGGCTAACGGCCTAGCCGCCGACCAGGTTGGCTCGCTACCCCAAGAGCATTGAAATGTGACATTGTCAAGTTGGGGATGGGGAATCTTATCATCAGGAACTAGATATCACGAAATAGGAATAGCCTTTAGCGTGTACCTAGTTTGAGTGTATCATAAAAGTTACGCAAGGTCAATTAATGCCCACTTTTTACTCGCCTCGCAGCCTTTCCAAGTGATACCAGCCCGTCTCGAATTTTTCATTCAATTCCACAGCCTCTTCTAGATCAGCAATAGCGCCTGAGACATCTCCCAGCGCCTCCTTGGCAAGTGCGCGCCAGTACCAAGTCTCCTCGATAACTGGTTCGCTGACATTTTCGATGGTCTGCGTGGCCAGGTTGAGCACGTCATAGTAGCGGCCTGTATAGAAATAGGCCCAATAGGGACCGGTTTGGTACCACATCATGCGCCAGGGACGTTCTTCTTCACTCAACTCTGAATAAATTCGGAAAGCTTCATCGTAGGCAAGGGCGGCCCCGGTGTAATCATCCAGCGCGACCAGGTTGGTTCCGCGATTGAACCAGGCGAAGTATTGCGGGCGCCCGCTGAGCGCGTAAATCTCGTTGGAGGCCTTGGCGGCCGCTTGCTGGTAGGTATACACTTCGTCAACATGGGGGCCAAGGAGTTTAAAGACTTCAGACTCCTTTTCAGGTGGATAGACAATGATATAAAGATAATTGAACGCCCGCCAGCGGTTTTCCAAGTCTTGGTAGGGTGCGGCAATCTGGGGGCCAAGGTATGAGTCTTGAACATAAAACTCGCTTTCTGCGTCATCGTAGGCATTGACCACTTCGTAGTGCCCCATCCATCCTGTAAATTCCACATCTTCTCTGGGATCTTCGAACCCTGTTTCTAGGAGGACGGGAAAACCGGCCGCGACAAAGCTTTTGATGAGTTTCAGGTCGCCGCCCACACGGTAGAGGGCTTTGAAATCGGTCTTTTCATTGACAAAGGTGACCATTTCATACGGCATAACGTTTTTATCTCGTTGATTAGGTTTGAGATAAGCCGCTGTGACTCGTTGGTTGCCTTTCCAACCCCAAAAAGATAGATTCATGGACAAATTGGCCGGCCCACAGTTATTCCATAATTGATACTCATGGTTAATGCCTGGTAAAAGAGCCAGCGTGGGAAGGGGCGTCGGGGTTGGGGTTGGCGTTGGGGTAATGGTGGGCGTGGTCTCCGGATGGGGAGTGTTGGTGAGTGTGGGAGTAAGGGTCGGCGTGGGCGTTGGCGTACGAGTAAGAGACTGGAGCGTAGCCGCCGCAATATCATCAATTTGCGCTTGTTGGTTGCTGGGGATGAAAACTTCCTCCTCAGGCGGATTGAGGGCATATTTTATCCGTGCTTTCCAGCTATCGATTCGCCAGGCCAAACGTTGATTGATGTAAGGAACTTGATAGAGGAAAACTGCTAATACGATCATAATGGGGATCGCCAGCAGAAGGTAGCGCAGATTTTGTTTTTTCATATTGGTGGCATTATAACACTACTTAGCACTTGGAGGTTAATCTTGGCCTATTTCTCAGGGCGGGACACCTTTTTCCAATCTCCAATTTCCAACATATATTATTCTATTTCCCCCCTATTCCAACACATCCCTCGCCTTCGGCCCCTCCTTAGGAGGCCCAATAAGCGATTCCTCAGCCATGCGCTCAATGAGACGGGCGGCGCGGGTATAGCCGATGCGCAACTCGCTTTGCAGCATAGAAATCGAGGCCCGATCCTTCTCTTTTACCAATTCCACAGCCTCCTCCCAAAGAGGGTCACGGCCTTCTTCCTTTTTCATGTCTTCCCACATTTCTTTTTGTTTGAGGGGAATTTTAGGAATAGGAGCATCGGGTTCCCCACGGGCGGCGGTTTTTGTTTTCGGGTCACGGAGTTGCGCGCCCACAAAACGCCAATAGCGCACCAGGCGGTTGATCTCGCCATCGGAGACGAAAATACCCTGAAGGCGAACCGGGGCCGGGGCATCTGGGGCCTGAAAGAGCATATCTCCCCGCCCAAGGAGGGTTTCTGCCCCAGGGTGGTCAATGATCACCCTGCTATCTACCCCAGAAGCGGTGGCAAACGCTATTCGGGCCGGGAAATTGGCCTTAATAAGCCCGGTGACAACATTTGTGGAGGGCCGCTGGGTGGATATAATGAGGTGAATGCCGGTAGCCCTGGCCAACTGGGCAATGCGGGTGATAGCACGCTCTGTTTCGGTGGGGGCCAGCATCATCATATCCGCCAACTCGTCGATAATTACCACCAGGTAGGGAAGCTTTTTTCCTTCCTGGGAACCCATTTTCTGGTTGTAGTCGATAATGTTGCGTGCCCCTACCTGCGAAAATTTATGGTAGCGCTGATCCATTTCTCTGCTTACCCATTGCAGAACCCCCACCACCCGCTCCAGGTCAACCACCACCGGAGCTAAAAGATGAGGAATGCCATCGTAGCCTGTAAGCTCCACGCGTTTGGGATCGACCATAATAAAGCGCAAATCATCGGGTGTGTGATGGAGCAGCAGGCAGCTTATGAGGCCGTTGATGCAAACACTTTTCCCTGACCCGGTTGTGCCGGCTATCAGCAAGTGGGGCATAAGGGTTAAGTCAGCCGCCACCGCAACTCCCGAGACATTTTGCCCCAAAGCAAATTTAAGGGGAGCATCCAGGGCTTGGAAACTTTGGCTCTGAATGGCGTCCCGCAAGGCCACGAGGGCAATCTCATCGTTGGGGACTTCTACACCCACAAACCCTTTGCCGGGCACAGGAGCTTCTATGCGGATGCGTTTGGCGGCCAGCGCCAGGGCCAGGTCATCTGCCAGGCCGGAAATTTTACTGACCCGCACGCGGCGCTTTCTGTTGCTGACCTCGATATAGTCCGGTTCTACCCCAAATTGGGTGATGGTTGGGCCACGGTTTATCTCAATTACGTGGGCGGGAGCATTGAACGAGGCCAGGGTGTCCTCGATAATTTGCGCCCGGTGGAGATCATATTCTTCGTCAGGTTCTATATCTTGTCCTATATTGAGTATGTCGGAGATTTGCGGCAAGACCCACGCTAGGGGCCTTTCTCTCTCGGTGGGGGATTGAAAAGCCGGGCGGGATTCTGGTGGTGGGGAAGGGGCCGGGGGTCGCCTTTTCCGGGAGCGGGAGGCTGGACGGTCCCGCCGGGCCGGTTGTTTGCGTTTCGTGGTCAGATCGGCCCATGCCTGGAGGAATCTCTCTTTTAAAGGCGTTGCCCAGCTAAAGAGTTCCAATACGGTCTTGTCTAGGGCTAGGGACAGGCCCAAAACCAGCCACGCCAGGAAGGCGATAGCGGTCCCCCCTTTCCCAAAAACAGCCTGGAGCGGGGCCAAAAGCAGCGCACCAAGATATCCTCCCCCGTGGCCGTCCTTGGCTGTGGCCTTGGCAGCAGAAAAATCTTCCGGAAAGGTGAAGTAATGCAGGCTGGCTACTAATAATGAATAGAGAAGGAGTATCCCTACCAGGTTTTCTGTCGAGAGGTGGGGGACGTTTTCAAAACGGCGGATGAGAAGCCAGAGACCCAGGCCGATGAGTAGGAACGGGAAGAGGTAAAAAGTCCACCCTAGCCCCTTTTTTAGGAAAGAGACCACAAAGCCCATCCCACTGCTATTATTGATCGAAACGAGCAAGAGAATAATGAGGCCGCCCAGGACAGTCATCCCTGTGCCCCATAAATCTAATTTTCGATCTAGTTTGGAAAGAGGTTTAGAATTATTTTTTTTGGCCATATCATCAGGCTGGTGACATTGTCAAGTAGTCGAGATTTACATCTCGGAGCGGGGTATAAAAACTATCCCAAGGGGCAGAAGGCCATATGCAATCGCCCTGACTTGGATTATAGCATGAGAAGTAGCAGGTTGGGGACTGCCATCACTCTCTTTCTACCCCATCAACTTACGGGATTTTTCTACACAATCATAAGATCCCATGACCGTAACCTGATCACCTGGTTCTAAGCGTGTATGGCCTCGCGGGACAATTAGCTCATTGTCTCTACGTATGGCCAAAATTGCTAAATCCTTTGGCAAATCCAGTATTTGTAAAGGGCGGTTCAGGTAACCGGAATCCTTGACGACTACCTCGCAAATTTCACGATCATCATCGACCCGGGTCAAGAGTTCATACGCGGTGGGGTTGCGAATGAGCATGGCCAATAAGACAGCCTGGTCGGTAGCGGCATTCATGGGCGTGACACCCAGCCTGGTAAAGCGAGGGAGCGCCCTAGGAACCGTCACCCGGGCCACTACGTGATCAATCCCATAATTCGAACGCACATACTTGCACACTCGATAATTTTTTTCCACATCGCTGTGCAGACATACCAAACGCTCAGCTTCGTTCAGGTAAGAATCGGCTTCGGCATGATAACGATCAACGCTCGCCTGGACGGTCTCGAATCCGCGCTCGCGGGCCTGGACGATGTGCTCTTCTTTGGCATCCATAAGCACCACCCGGTCATTATGGCTGCGTAATTGCTCCGCAATCCGTAGTCCCAAGGGGCCGGCATCGACAATAATAATCGGCGAAGGTTCTTCGCGTTCCTCCTCAGGAATAAGGCGCAGGAATAAGGTCGGGGCGACCATAACGGTGATGATCGCTACCAGGATAATGGCTGCGTTGACCGGCTCGGTGATCACCCCCAAACGGAGACAAATCCCGGAAGCGGCGATGATCAACGACAACCGCGCAGAGGTGAGTATCCCGGCCCCCAATGTCTTCCGCCAGTCAAAGTTCAGTCGATATATCAAAGCTGGGAGCATTTTTACGGCCACGGCGGCGACGAGCAGACGGGCTAGATACCAACCCCATTCGTGTCAAACCAAAGCACACCAACAAAGAAAGGGCCAAGGTGAAGACAAAACTCAACCCGGCCAGGGGTATTGGTCCCCAGGGTTGTTTCTCCTGACGATCAATAAGGGATAAAAAGTTATTGTTTCTTCCATAATTTATTTTCTATTTGACCTACTTGACTAATGGATATCTTCTACGGCTATGGATTTTACCATCCTCCATGGGCGGTGAATAGAGTTTGGCTCATATGTGCGGTCACGAATGCCTCCGCCGCAACTCGGCCTTAACCTCGTCCAACGTCACCCCATGGGCGGACAAAAGCACCAGGGTGTGATAGAACAAATCAGCCGTTTCTTCAATAAGGCGCTGGTCACCCTGGCCCTTGGCGGCCAAAATGACCTCAACGGCCTCTTCGCCCACCTTTTGTAAAATTGTATCGTCCCCCGCCGCCAGGAGACGCGCGGTATACGAGCCTTCTGGGGTGTTTGCTTTTCGCTCTTCGATGATGGTAAATAATTGATCAAGCATCCTTTTCCTCTTCTTTCTTTTTATTCCAAAATTCCCGATAAAAGCACGAACGCGCCCCTGTGTGGCAAGCCGGCCCAGCCGGGTTCACCTTGAGCAGAAGCGTGTCCGCGTCACAATCGACTCGGATTTGGCGCACGCGCATAAAGTTCCCCGATGTGGCGCCCTTATGCCATAATTCCTGACGGCTGCGGCTCCAAAAATGAGCGTCGCCGGTTTCTTGGGTCAAGCGCAGGGCTTCCGCGTTCATCCAGGCCACCATAAGCACCTGACTGGTCTCGGCATCCTGAACGACAGCCGGAATCAGGCCGCGTTGGTCATAGTTAACGTTTATCATTACTCCTCACTCCTTACTCAATGTCATTAAGTTAGCTCGGTTGTAGACCTGACAGGTTTCCCGACGCGACATTTTTAACTCGATTCGGTGCAACCAAGAGCATATTTCTGTCTAAAAGTGTGCTCTGAAACCTGTCAGGTCTGGGCCAAAAACCTTAACTAAATAACATTGATCCCTTACTCATCACGTTAGTGTCGAAAATGGCGCAGGCCGGTCATAACCATGGCCAAACCCAGCTCGTCCGCGGCGGCAATGACACTTTCATCACGCACAGAACCGCCGGGTTGTACCACAGCGCTGACGCCCAGTTCCGCGGCGACTTCGAGGCCATCGGGGAAGGGGAAAAAAGCGTCCGAGGCCAGCACCGACCCTTCCGCCCGCTCCCCGGCTCGGCGGCCGGCCATGCGCACACAATCTACCCGGTTGGGTTGTCCCCCGCCCACGCCGACCGTGAAGCGGGCACCCCCTTCTTTTTTGGCCAGCAAAACAGCGTTGGATTTGACCGGCTGCACAGCCTGCCAGGCGAAACGCAAGGCCGCCATCTCGTTCTGGTTGGGTGCCCGCTGGGTGACCACGCGCCAAGGCGGCGCATCGGCTGGGTCACCGGCGTCAACCTCTTGGCGCAGGAATCCGCCCACCACAGAACGCAATTCGTAGTCAGCGATGGGGGATTCCAGGGGAACTTCTAAGAGGCGTGCATTCACCTTGGCGGCCAGCAGCGTCTGTGCCTTGGCGCTGAATCCGGGCGCGACCAGGCACTCCACAAAAAGATCACCCAAACCACGCACAAAGGCCGCGTTGATGGGACGATTGGCGGCGATCACGCTCCCAAAGGCGGAAACGGGATCGGAAGCGATGGCGGGACGAATGGCCTGCTCCACACGCGGGGCGACAGCGATCCCGCAGGGGCTGACGTGCTTGACGACCACGGCGACAGGGGGCTTAAAACTGATGGCCGCACGCCAGGCGGCATCTAAATCAAGCAGGTTGTTGTAGGAAAGTGGTTTACCCTGCAACAAGGTGCCGCCCAAGGGTCCCCCGCCAGGCTGTGTGCCGTAATAGGCCGCCTCTTGGTGGGGGTTTTCGCCGTAGCGCAATTGTTGGATGGGATAAAGCCGCATATTGAGCGCGGCATCGTCAGATTGATCGGTAAGGTAGGCAGCGATGGCGGTGTCATAATCACGCGTGAGGGCAAAGGCCTTCTCGGCCAGGCGGCGGCGCAGGGCTAGGCTGGTTGTGCCCGTGGTTTCCAAAGCGGCCCGAACGCGATCATAGTCGGCAAGGTCGGTCAACACGGTGACGCGCTGAAAATTCTTGGCTGCCGCCCGGATCATGGTCACCCCGCCGATGTCAATCTGCTCAATGGCCTCCTCCAGGGTGACATCGGGATTGGCAATGGTTTCTCGGAAAGGGTATAAATTACAAACCACCAGATCAATGGGTTCGGCCTGAACCCGCTCAAGATCAGCGGCATCGTCGGCTGTATCGCGGGCCAGCAAGCCGCCATGAATGACGGGATGGAGCGTTTTCACACGTCCGCCCAAAATTTCTGGGGAGCGTGTCACGTCACTGACCGCGGTGACCTCCAGGCCGGCTTGACACAAGGTGCGGGCCGTTCCACCGCTGGCTACCAGACGCCAATTTTTAGCGGCCAGGGCCTGGGCAAAGGGCACCAGTCCGTTTTTATCCCAAACTGATACTAAGGCTGTTTTTGTCATATTTTTTCTCCGTTTTATAACCATCACCAGCGCTCGCGAATTTTGATGCCACGCGCTGCTAAATATCGTTTGATTTCGCCGACTGTGTACTCGTTGTAGTGCAACATGGAGGCGATCAGGGCCGCGTCAGCGTTACCTTCGGTGAGGACTTCGTAAAGATGTTCGGGCGTGCCGCCCCCACCGGAGGCGATAACGGGAATCCGCACCGCGTCGGCGATCAGGCGCGTCAGGCGCACTTCGTAGCCTTCCTTGGTGCCGTCAGCGTCAATGGAGTTGACCACGATCTCACCCGCGCCCAAGTCTTCGCCGCGCTTAGCCCACTGAATAGCGTCCACGCCCATGGCCTTTCGCCCCCCGTGGATGATGATTTCATAGCCGGAGGGAATTTCCGGGGTAGGCTTCACGCGAAGAACGTCCATGGAAAGCACCACGGCCTGGGCACCAAAGGCCCGTGAGGCCTGGGCGATCAGGTCGGGATTTTTCACGGCCGCGCTATTGACGTTGACCTTTTCCGCGCCAGCCAGGAGCACCGCCGCGCAATCGTCCACGCTGCGCAATCCGCCGCCGACGGAAAAGGGAATGAAGACTTGTTCCGCTACCTGGCTGACCACATCAAGCATAATCTGGCGTTTCTCGTTGGAAGCGGTGATGTCGTAAAAGACCAATTCGTCCAGGCCTTCTTGATAGTATTTTTTAGCGCGGGCAACGGGGTCGCCAATGTCTTTGGTATCGACAAATTTGATACTTTTGGCGAGGTTGCCGTCGCGCACATCGAGACAGGAAATAATTCGTTTGCTTAGCATAGGGATGAGGTGATGAGGTGATGAGGGATGAGGTAATGAGGGGCGAGGTGATGAGGGATAGGGTGATGTGGGAGCATGCGTTAGGGGGTCCAGGAGGCGAAGTTTTTGAGGAGGGTCAGGCCAATGCGGCCGCTTTTTTCGGTATGGAATTGAACGGCGAAAAGATTATCACGCCCGACCGCGGCGGGAAACTCCCGTTCGTAGGTGGCCGTGGCGTAAACGTCATCCGCCTGCTCCGGTTGGGGATAGTAAGAATGAACAAAATAAAATTCATCACCCGGCTGGAGGTCTTGGAGAACAGCGTGGGGCTGTCGGACGTCAACCGCGTTCCAACCCATGTGGGGGACGGTTAGGCGCGGATCGTCCAAGGTAAAGCGCGGACAGGTTCCCGGGAGGAGGTCCAAACAGGGGGTATCCCCTTCCTCGGAATGAGAGAGAATAATTTGAGCGCCAATGCAAATGCCCAAGATGGGCACGCCGCGCGCAAAGGCCGCGCGCAAAGCGTCGTCCAAGCCGCGCTCCTGCAAGACTCGCATGGCCGCGCCCGCGTGTCCCACACCGGGGAAGATAATCCGCTCGGCGCGGCGAACCACCTCCGGATCCGGCGTGATCTGCGCCGCAAGGCCCAAATGGCCCAAAGCGCGCCTGACCGACGTCAGGTTGCCGGCTTTATAGTCAATGATCGTAATCATAAAATTCTCCCTTACTTTTTACTCGTTACTCATCACATCGAAAGCTTCACTAAGCGAAAAGTTGCTCTCGTATAAAGCGCGGCCAATGATGAGGCCAGATAGGTTCGCGGCATGGGCTCGGCGAACATCGTCCAACGTAGCCACACCGCCGGAGGCCACCACGTTCAACCCCGAGGCCTCCGCCAGGTCGGCGGTAGCGGCTACGTTGAGGCCGGTCTGCATCCCATCGCGAGCCACATCGGTGAAGTTGCACCACACCAGCCCGCGAGCGTGCAAATCGCGCGCCAAGTCCAGAGCGCTGACGCCGGCAGATTTGGACCAGCCCCGCACCATGACCTGGCCGTCGCGGGCGTCGATGCCCACGGCTATTCGTTCCGGGCCAAAGGTGTCCAAGGCCCAATCCACCAGGGATGGGTTTTCAATGGCCGCGGTACCGACCACGGCGCGGCTAATCCCGGCCTCGAAGGCGGCCCGCAAATTCGATTTTCCACGCAAGCCACCGCCAAATTGTACCTTGACGCCCGTGCCAAGAATCTGGTTCAAGACAGCCAAGTTATTCGCCGAGGCCTGACCAAAAGCGCCGTCTAAATTGATCACGTGGAGCCATTGTGCGCCTTCGGCCATCCAGCGTTGGGCCCAGGCACGCGGGTTGTCGCCGTAGGTGGTTTGGCGGTCGGGATCGCCTTCGGAGAGGCGAACGACCTTGCCCTCCCGCAGGTCAATGGCGGGGAAAATGGTGAATGAGGAATGAGGTGTGATGGATGATGAATTTGGCATATTATATGCTTCCTTTTGTACTCGGAATCGTCCCGCCGCGGCGGGGGTCGAGGCGCGTGGCGGCATCAAGGGCGCGGCCAAGCGCTTTGAAAAGTGCCTCCGCTTTATGATGGTCATCCCGTCCATAGAGAAGACGAGCGTGGAGGTTACAACCCGCCTGCATGGCAAAGGATTTCAAAAAGTGATCAAAAAGGCTGGTGGCAACCCCGCCCACGTTTGGGTTATCCCATTCGGTTTGGAGCACGGCATAAGGCCGCCCGGAGAAATCTACGGCTACAAAGGCCAAGGCTTCGTCCATGGGCACATAGGCTGATCCCATGCGGATGATGCCCTTTTTCTCGCCCAGCGCCTGGGCAAAAGCTTGGCCCAAAACCAGGGCGCAATCTTCAACGGTGTGGTGTTCGTCAACATGCAAGTCACCCTGCGCGCTGAGTTCCAGGTCGAAAAGGCCATGAACGGCGATGTGATGCAGCATATGGTCAAGAAAGCCAATGCCGGTTTCAATAGCGACATTGGCCTTGCCATCAAGGTTCAGTTTAAGTGTGATGTCAGTTTCTTTGGTTGTTCGGGTGATTTTTGCAGTGCGCATAAAGGCCTCGTGATGAGTGATGAGTAATGAGTAATGAGTAATGAGTGTCCCGTCCTGAATAATGTTTCTAAGCGTTCACTACGCCAGCGATATAAACTTCAAAAGTCTCTAAAAACAACGTTCTGTCGTAATTGCTCAAAATGGTAGTGGTCTGTAGTCGAGATTTCTATATCTCGCGCCCACGGGGTATAGAAACCCCGGCTACACCACCAGCACGTTCTGTCGCTGTATAATTTGGGAACACGCTCAAATTTTTTCCAAAACGCCTTCTGAGACTTTTGAAGTCTGCCTTGGGAACAGGGTCTGAACGGGTACTGCTGTTTTACTCGTTACGTTTTAAAGCGCTAAGGATTTTGTTGGTTTGTTCCGGCGTGCCAACGCTGATGCGGATGTGATCGCTCAGGCCAGGTTTATCAAAATAGCGAATTAAGATGCCGTCAGCGGCCAAATACGCTTTGAGTTGGCCAGCATCACGGCCTGTTACCCGGCAAAGGATAAAATTTGCCTGCGAGGGATAGGGTTGCAGCCAGGTGAAATCCTGAAAGGCGGCGTAGAGACGTTTTCGTTCCGCGATGATTTTTTGCCCGGTCGCTTCGAGCTTCTGGGCGTGCTCGAGCGAAACCAACCCGGCCGTGGACGCCGCTACCGAGACGTTATACGGCTGTTTGATCTTCCACAAGTGGGGCATAATCCAGTCAGGAAAAACGCCGTAGCCCAAGCGTAGTCCGGCCAGGCCGGCCCATTTGCTGAAGGTGCGCAAAACGATCATGTTTTGGCGATCAGGCACCTGTCTGATACGGCTACTTCCATTAGGCGCAAATTCCACGTAGGCTTCATCCAGAATCACCAACAAAGGGAGGTCTAACAAGGCTTCTAGTACCTCATCAGAGAGCAAACTTCCATCGGGGTTGTTGGGCGAGGCCAGGAAAATGGCTTTGGGGCTGAGTTCTTCCACAGCGGCAATAATGGCCTTCAAATTCAAAGAAAAATCATCCGCGCGGGGCACCGCTATTGAGCACGCGTCGTTGATGGCGGCGTCGAAGCGGTACATGCCAAAGGTGGGCGGACAATTCAGGATCGCGTCACCCGGGTCGAGGATCAGGCGCATGGTCAAGTCAATGAGTTCATCAGCGCCAGCGCCAACGAGGACGTTCTCAGCGGGAAGCTGATGATATTGGGCCAGGGCCGCGCGCAAATGCCGGCTTTCCGGGTCGGGGTAAATGTGGGTGTAGGGGATAGCGGCCAAGGCCTCAGCCACCTCAGGGACGGGGCCATAGGGGTTTTCGTTGGCATCCAGCTTGACAATAGCCTCCACGGGGACACCCAGTTGTTCTGAAAGCACCTCGAAGGGCAAAATGGGCGTGTAGGGGGACATTTTAGAAATATGAGGGCGAAGGAAGTTGTTTGGGTTCATGATTTTGTGAAACGTAAGGAGTAGAGTAATAAGAGGTGCATTGCACTTCTGGTTTTGAAGTGCGTTGCACCTGGTTAATGTGAAGGTGTTCCCGCCAGCGATAGTGAAGGTGTCCTTCGCGTAGCACAGCCCTGGGCTGCACCGAACGACACCACTTGGTCACAAGCCTTCGCTATCCCGTTTTACCATTCTACACTCCGCGGAGGCGGCGTGGGCGGTGAGGCCCTCAGCGTGGGCGATCTCGGCGGCCTGAGCGCTGAGCGTCTGGGCCGTTTCGGGATCCAGGGCAATGATGCTGTTGATTTTCACAAAGTCCATGACGTTGAGGGGCGAAGAAAAACGCGCTGAGCCGCCCGTGGGCATGATGTGGCTTGGCCCAGCCACATAATCGCCCAAAACCTCGAAGGAGTGATCGCCCAAAAAGAATCCGCCCGTGTTGTTGATCGCCTCGGAGAGCGTCTGGGGATCTTCCACCGCGAGGCAGAGGTGTTCAGCGGCGTAGGCGTTGGCCAAGTCCGCGGCGGTGTCGAGGTCGGGAGTGATGACAACGCCACCACGCGCGTCCAGGGATTGGGCGATGATCTCACGCCGGGAGAGGGTTTCCATCTGTTGGGCAACTTCGGTCTGCACGGACTCGGCCAGGGCCTGGGAGGTGGTCAGCAGGATGGCGCTGGCCAGGGGGTCGTGTTCGGCCTGGGCCAAGAGATCGGCGGCAACCCAAGCGGGATTGGCAGTCTCGTCGGCGATGACCATGGTCTCGGTTGGCCCGGCCAGGCCATCAAGGCCAACGATTCCATAAACCTGTTGCTTGGCGAGGGTGACAAAGAGATTCCCGGCCCCGACGATGGTGTCTACCTTGGGCACACTTTCCGTGCCAAAGGCCATGGCGGCCACGGCTTGGGCACCACCAATTTGGTACACTTCGTCAACCCCGCAAATGTGGGCCGCGGCTAGAATTGTGTCATGCGGGTTAGGCGGTGTGGTAATGACGATACGTTCCACGCCGGCCACCTGGGCTGGGATCACGGACATCAACAAGGAAGAAGGCAACGGGGCCGAGCCGCCCGGGATGTAAACGCCAGCTCGTTCCACAGGCGTGGCGCGTTGGCCAAGCAGGCCGCCCATTTCGGTCGTGGTCCAATTGGGCAAGGGCTGGCGCTCATGGAAATCGCGAATGCGCTCCGCGGCCACGTTCAGGGCTTGGACCAAGGTGCCGGGCAGGGCCTCATAGGCGGGCTTAAACGACCCTGGGGGGACAAGAAAATCATCCAGTTCGGTCTTGTCTAAAATTTTCGTCCAATGGATGAGCGCGGCATCGCCACCTTCTTGGACGGTTTCCAAAATGCGTTGCACAGCGCCATAAGGGCGAACGCCTTCTCCAAAAATCTCTTCCACGCCAGCCAGTAAAGCGGCGGGGTAGTTGGCTGTGTTAACCCGTTCACGGCGCAGCAGGGTGTCTCGGGCGGTTTCGATTTCGTAGATTTTAAGCATACAGTTTCTCCAGTTGGCTGATCTATAACAAATGGTAACCGTTCAGCCCCTGCCCTCACCCTAACCCTCTCCCAGGGGGAGAGGGGATGTCCTCCTCTCCCCCTGGGAGAGGATTGAGGTGAGGGGGTGTGAACAATTACCACTTAGACAAGTAAGACCAATCAGACCAATAAAAAACGGAGCGGGAATTCC
>JAANWX010000040.1 GCA_018263575.1 Chloroflexota bacterium
TGCCAATCCCGCTCGAGCTTTGGAAAAAAGCCTTTCAACCACGCTATAGGAGGATTGCCAAATCCTCCGGGATTGTTTCCGATGAAATTGTGCTTCCAAATGCGTTTGCCCTAGTGACAAATCGCTCAGTTCACATTTAGCATTAGAAATGAGTCCGCGGGATTTGCCAATCCCGCTCGAGCTTTGGAAAAAAGCCTTTCAACCACGCTATAGGAGGATTGCCAAATCCTCCGGGATTGTTTCCGATGAAATTGTGCTTCCAAATGCGTTTGCCCTAGTGACAAATCGCTCCATTAAATATGATAACCTCGGAAGCGGGAAACACTTCCGAGGTTTTTTGCATTTTTCATTCCAATATTTTATGCTGTGGTCAGTATTAATCGGTCTCTTGAGTGGGTAAGGCGGTTGGCCCGCTTCCCGGTGTATCGGAAGGTACGGGGGTATCGGAGGGAATGGGGGTATCAGTGGGTGTCACAATGTCTGTAGGCGTAGGCGTATCAGTGGGCATAGGTGTTGCCCGAGAAACAGTGTCTGATACCGTACATCTGTCGTCAAATGTCAAGTTCACTGTAAATTCACCATATAACGGAGGGCCGTCATGACCGTCAAAATCAGTAACCCAGGTTCCACTGCTGCCACTTCCCAACATAATAGGAGTTCCTGGAGCGCGGTTTCCTGTGTTGCCGGAGCTATCATTTCCACCCCAATATGTGCTATCCATAAATTTGAACCAATCCACGTACATGCCAGGCCAGTATTTATCCCACTGGAGTGAAGAGTCAGTCAGGAATATTGGAACGGAGTTGTTGTTTGTGACATTCATGACTATGTCGTCACTTGAGAAACTCGCCGAAGCTGAAATGTCATTGCAGTCTGGGGTTGGTGAAGGGGTAGGCGTGTTAGATGGTGTGGGTGTGTTAGACGGCGTGGGTGTCTCTGTAGGAATTGCCGTTGCAGTAGGTTCTAAGTGCTCCAAAGTAGCTACTACCGTGCAAACACCCCATCCGTCGACACCTGTGCGGCGCTCCGGTTGCTCTCCAGCAGAGCCGCGCTTTGCGTGCCCCCGGCAACCCTCCGCACAAGTAAAATGATTATATCATGTAAGCATAAACAGTGTTTTTGGTTGTAAAAGTACGGTAGAATGATAGCCACAAGTCGTTCTCTAGAGATGGTCAAATTTCACAATAAAACTGGAAAAAACGGTACAACTTTTGGGGTAAACCCCCTATGTAAATATTCCTTCCTCTACTCTTCTACTCGTACACACTCACCTTGTCGAATGCGGTAGTGGTCAAAATCTCGGGCCACCTGGACGTGGGGGAAGATAGACCCCGCTTCAGCTTTGATGTCCCGTTCTCGGTAGCGGCGGGAGAGATGGGTGAGGATCAGATGCTGAACTTCGCCTTCTACGGCCAACTCTGCCGCCTGGCGCGTGGTGAGATGGCCAAAGCGCTTGGCAAGATCGGCGTCCTCTTCGAGATAAGTAGCTTCGATAACCAGAGTATCCGCTCCCTGGACGATTTCTAGGAGATTATCGGTGCGGCCGGTATCTCCCACGTGGACCATTTTCGTGCCCGGCTGGACGTCACCCAGGACCTGGTCGGGGAGGATCTCCCGCCCATCGGGCAGAGTCGCCGCCCGCCCCCGCACCAGGTCTCCCCGCCAGGGGCCGTGGGGAATGTCCAGCGCAGCCGCCCGCTCCGGCAAAAACGGCCGGCGGGATTTCTCCTCGAAAACATACCCAAAGCACCCCGGCGCCCGGTGATAGACCGGAAAAGCGCTCACCGTAAAATCATCTTCTTCATAAACCAAACCGGCCTGAATGGGTCGAAACGTGATCTCCACATCAGGGTACTCACCGCGCAGCACAACCCCAAATACCAGGTCGCGAATTCGGTTGAGGGCTTCCTCGCCGCCCACAATCTCAATCTTTGGCATCGTCTCCCAGCGCACAAAGGTAGAAAGCATCCCCCCCAGGCCCAGAATATGGTCCAAATGCCCGTGGGTGACCAAAATACGGTCTAGGCGCTTGAAACCCAACCCCGACTTGAGGATTTGCCGCTGCGTGCCTTCCCCCGCGTCGATTAAAAAGCGGTGCTCCGAATGCAATACTATCTGTGAGGATAGCCCACGATGCACGGAGGGCGCTGAAGCTGATGTACCTAGAAATATGATTTCAAACAAAGTGTTTTCCTTTCCTAATATTGAATATTGCCTATATTCTACCGCATTTTGGGCTTACTCAAAATACTCCGCCACTAACGATTCCAACCCTTCCACCTCATATTTCTCCAGGGTGCTCCAAAAATCTTCCCCACTGGCAATCTCATGCCTATTACTCTCCGCGTAGGATGCTAAAAAGTCAAAAAAGGCCTCCTCCCCCATCTTTTCCCGGAGTTCGCCCAAAAACGTGGCCCCCCGCAGATACACGGCATTGATATAAGGACGGAATCCATCGAAGTCGTAAATGGTGCCGTTCACCCAGCCCTCCGGTTGGTAGGCGGCCACGCGAAAATCGAACCACCACCCGGCGGCTTCGGGATGGGTGTGCTCCAGATAGATCTGCTCGCTGTAGGTGGCCAAAATCTCGTCCAGCCACGGCTCGAGGGCCTGGTCGTTGCCCACTAAGCCGTACCACCATTGGTGGGCGGTCTCGTGGGCCGTGATCAGGGTCAGGTAATTATAGGGCGTGGAGTCGTAGGCCCGGTAGTACTCCGATCCCACGTAAACCAGGCCGTCGTACTCCATCCCGTCCTTGAAAGTGGCCTCCACCACTGTGAAAGACTCGCCCTGGTAAGGGGTGAAAACCTCACCATAAATAGCGAGGGATTCCCGGGCCACGGTCAGGGCCGCCTCCCCAGCGGCTGTGTCTTCAGGGAAGAATGCGCTTCGTATAGCCACGCCGTCTTGGGTCACTTCCCGGACCACGTACCGCCCGCTGGCAGAGAAGGTGAAATTCCGGACTCCCTGGGCCGAAAACCGGTAGATGTTCCCCTCCCGCTCAACCGGCGCGCTGCCGACCACGGTCACCCCCTCCCTTGCCTCCCCCAAATTGAGCCTGACCTCGAAATCCGCGCTCTCGTAAACCAGGTGCTCGCCCAATCTCCCGTAGTCATGAAAACTGGGTTCATGGGCTACCCAACCCTCATCCTCCTGGTAGGGCGGAATGAAAGGATACCAATCCCCCAGGTTGGTTTGCCACTCGGTGAACCCAAACGCCCCCACTCGCTCAGGAATTTGCAACTCATAGGCCATTCTTAGCTTCAATGTCTGGCCGGGTAGAAGCGGGCTGGGCAGGGGGATTTCCAACAAACACCCGCGCAGGGAAAATTCTTCCACCGCATGCCCGTCCTCCCACCAGGCGCCACGAAGCCAGAAGGCCTCCTCGTACCGGTTTGGCTCCACCACAAAGACGAGTTTCTTCAACTCCTGAGAAGCCTTGTTGGTATAAGCCACTTCCTGGTAAACGCTCAAGGTGTGGGCTTCAAATTTGAAATCGGCGGAGATCGTGTACCGTGTCCGTGGTGGGGGAGTGGGTGTGGTGGCCGTTACCTGTGGCGGGAGAGACGTGGCCGACATCAGGGGTTGAGCTGTTTTTGTCGCGGGAACTTTCGTTGCGGGGGACGATTCCCCGCTCCCGGTCGGGATGGGTGTGGGGTCAGTGGAGCGTGATTCCCCTCTCCCTGTGGGAGAGGGAGTGTCTGATGACCTAGGGGTGAGGGCACCACATGCCACCTGAACCACGACCAGCAGCAGGGCGAGTATGACGAGATTCGAGATGCGAGTTGCGGGACGCGAGTGTTTATTTGGCATATTTTATCCGACTCTGCAGGTGCAACGCACGCCCAAAATACGGTAGCGTGCAGCCCACCTGCTGTTCACCGTTTTCAATTAACAATTAACCATTCACAATTAACAATTAACCATTCACAATTAACCATTAACCATTAACCGCCCCCCATCCACCTCCTCCCGGCGTTTCCACCACCAAGCGGTCTCCCGCCTCCACGCGCACCGCCGCTTTCCCGCCCAGGGGAATCTCACCCTCGCCGCGAATCAGCGTGTTCCGCCCCCCTTCACCGGATTCCCCACCCGCCAAGCCGTAGGGGCCATGGACTCGCCGCTCGCTGTTGAGAGTCACCTCGGCGGGAGCCAGGAACTCGTACACCCGGCGGATGCCCCATCCCCCCGGAAAGCGCCCCGTCCCGCCTGAACCTTCCCGCAGGGCGTAGGCCGTGACCCGTACCGGCAGGCCGTACTCGATGGCCTCGACCGGCGTGTTGCGCGTGTTGGTCATGTGGCTGTGCCGTCCGCTGATCCCCGCGCCCAAGGGGCCGCCCCCGTGTCCCCCGCCAATGGTCTCGTAGAAGACAAAGGCTACCCCATCCGCCATCCCCCCAAAGGTGACGTTGTTCATGGTCCCCTGGCTGGCAGCCGGGACGCGCTCCGGCAGGGCCTGTGCCAGGGCGCCCAGCACCACATCCACGATGCGCTGGCTGGTTTCCACGTTTCCGGCCGAGACCGCGGCCGGGAAGTCGGGGTTGAGGACGCTGTGGGGTGGGACGATCACCCGCACGGGCTGGAAGCAACCGTCATTGACGGGGACGTCCTCCTCCGCCAGCAGGCGCACGCAGTACCAGGTCGCCGAGCGCACCACGGCCTGCACCGCGTTCAGGTTCCCGGCCACCTGCGGCGCGCTTCCCGTGAAATCGACCACCATGCTCGACCCCTCCACGGTGACCGCCGCACGAATGGGGATTGAACCCTCGCTCTGCCCGTCGCCTTCCAAGAAATCTTCGTAGCCATAGACCCCGTCGGGAATGCGGGCAATGATGGCCTCCGTCATCTGGCGGGAGTAGGCCATCAGGGCGGCGGCGTGTTCCTGAACGCGGGCTTCCCCGTGGGTCTCGACCAACGCCAGCAGACGGCGCTCGCCCACGCGCTGGGCCGCCAACTGGGCTTCCAGGTCTCCCTGGCGTTCCTGGGGGGCGCGGCTGTTGGCCGTGATCAGGGCCAGGAGACCCTCGTCCCGCTCGCCGTTGTGGGCCAACTTCACAGGCGGGATGATCAGGCCTTCCTGGTAGAGTTCCGTGCTCAGGGGCAGGGAGCCGGGGGCCATGCCGCCGATGTCGGCGTGGTGGGCGCGGCTGGCGACGAAAAAGCGGGCTTCCCCGCTCACGAAGACGGGCGAGACCATGGTCACGTCGGGGAGGTGCGTCCCCCCGCGATATGGATCGTTGAGGACGACCACATCGCCCGGCCCCAGGTCGGGGAAGGCGCGCAGGGCGTGCTCCACCGAGGCGGGCATGCTCCCCAGGTGGACGGGGATGTGAGCTGCCTGAGCGACCATGCGCGCCTGGGCGTCGAACACGGCGCAACTGAAATCCAGGCGCTCTTTGATGTTGGGGCTAAAGCTGGCGCGCTGCAGGGTGAGCCCCATCTCCTCGGCGACGGAGGCGAATAGGTTTTTGAATACGGCTAGGCTGATGGCGTCGGGGGGCATAGTTTGAGTGGTCGGATTGGTCTGAATGGCCTGAATGGTCTGAGTAGTCTTTAGTCTGATAGTCGTTGGTCGGAGTGGTCTAAGTGGTCGGCCAAACAGCCAAAGAAAAACGATTTGGCAAGCACGTTTGGCTTGGTAGTTTGGTGAGCTTAGGAAATCAGTATAGGCCCATATGTCAAATCTGTGCAAGCGTTCACCACCCCGGCGACATAGACTTCAAAAGTCTTCAAAACAACGTTTTTTACACTTAAAGTTCGTAAGAGCTCGTGAAACTTCTCCAAAAGCATCCTCCGAGACTTTTGAAGTTTTCTTTGGGGAAAGGGGCTGAACGGTTACCCCTAATTTACTAATCCCTCTGCCTTCTCTATCCTGGCAAAAGGAAGTCCTCGAAGTTTTCCTGGGAGATTGTGCTAAGTGCAGAATTGGGATAGGTCTCAAGGAACTCTTGGCGGGTAGATTTTTTTATCTCAGATGCCTTCCATTTGAACTCATAGCCATAGAGCTTGCCTCCATATTCTTCTATGAGATCAATTTCTTTCTGGTCGTATGTGCGCCAGAAATACGTATTGACATGCCGTCCTGCAGTTTGGTTTGCCTTTTTACGCTCTATCATGAGGAAGTTTTCCCACAGTTGTCCAATATCGTTTCTGAGATTTATAGGATTGTAGTTTTGAATAAGGCTGTTACGCACGCCGTTATCATAAAAATAATAGCGAGAGTTTTTGGTTATTTCTTTGCGCAGGTTGCGAGAGAACCCACCAACTTTGAATATGACGAAAACCTTTTCCAAGAGATCAAGGTATTTTTCCACGGTCCTAAAGTTGATTGCCAAATTGGTAGCTAGTTCCGATAGAGAAACTTCTTGACCTATTTGAAAAGCCAAAAGGCGCAGCAAGTCCACGATTTTATCGGCACGCCGTATCCCATTTAATTCTAGAATGTCTCGGTAAAGATAGGAACCAACTAACTCGTTCAATACTTGTTCCCGTAAATCAAGCAACGTTGTTGTCAAAATTTCCGGATAACCACCCCATACGAGCCAGCTTTCAAGCAATGAGCGGGCTTCTAAATCTCCAAAAGTTTGGCATAGTTCAGGATAGCTAACGGGGTAGAGGTTCAAGGTCAGCTTGCGGCCCGTGAGGGGTTCGCTTACTTTGTTGGCTAAATCAAAAGAAGCTGACCCCGTGGCCAGGATGGTAATTCGTGGGTTGGCGTCAATCAAAATTTTAAGGTTGATACCGATGTCAGGGACGCGCTGGGCTTCATCGATAATCAGGAGTTCCGCGTCTCCCAACACTTCTTCTAGTTGATAGCGATTTTGGCTGGCTAAGGCTTCCCGGTAAATTAATTCGTCAGCATTAATGAATTTACAATGACAGTCCACGGATTCCAGTAGATCCTGGGCAAGGGTTGTCTTCCCGACTTGTCGTGGGCCATAGAGGACAATAACTTTACCTGGAAGCAGGGTGTTTTGAATATAAGACAATAAACTACGCTTTATTTTCATAAATACATTGTATCAAACTACACGTAATTATGCAAATACGTGTAGTTCAGTGCGGCGANTTTGGGGAATCTGTAGATTGGTTCCTCTGGCTCTTTTGCCTCCTTTGATTCCTTTGGCTCTTCTGTTTCTTCTGTTTCCTTTGTCTCTTCTGCCTCCTTTGCTTCCTTTGGCTCATCTGCCTTATTTGCCTCCTCCTCATTAAAAATTCACAATTCACAATTAACAATTAACAATTAAATTCCGGTAGCCATCCACTTTTGCTGACCAACCTTGGGGAATGTACACCGTGCTGTCCAGTTGGAAGACGAGGGCCGGGCCGGGGAAGGCCGCGCCGGTGCGCAGGGCTTCGCGCTTGTAGCGGGTGAAGCCATCCCGTTGGCCTAAACGAGCGTCGGAGCCGTCGTTTTCCTCCACCGGTTCGGGGGCCAGGGTTGGCTTTTCGACCAGGCCGGTGGCCTGCAAGCGCAGGTTGACCATCTCGACCGTTCGTTCGCGCAGGGCGTGGCCGTATTCTCGGGCGTGGACGGCGTGGAAGGCGGCGGCGAGGTCGGCGGTGAAGGGGAGGGTCAACTCATAGGATTGGCCCTGGTAACGGGCATCGACCAGCCCGCTGAGGAGGATGTCTTTTTCAGCGACCCCTTCTTGGCGGAGCTTGGCCCGCGCCTGGGCACGCATCTCCTCCAGATAAGACGTGAGTTGGTTGTGAGTGTCGGGCGTGACCGGCCCCAAAACGGAGCGGCTTTCTTCCAGGACGACGTCGGCCATCAACAACCCGAAGGCGCACAGCACACCCGGGTAGCGGGGGATGAGCACGCGGGGGATTTCCAGAGCTTCGGCCACCTCGCAGGCGTGGAGGGGTCCCGCGCCGCCGAAGGCCACCAGGGTGAAATCCCGGGGATCGTAACCCCGCGCCACGGAGACCCGCCGCAAAGCGCGGTCAATGTTGACGTTGGCGACGTGGATCACGCCCAAGGCCGCCTCCGCGGTGGAGCGTCCCATCTCCCGCCCCAGGGTGGAGAGGGCCTCCCGAGCGGGGTCGAGATGGAGCCGCATCGCGCCGCCCAAAAAGTGATCCGGGTCCATGCGCCCGAGGACGGCGTTGGCGTCGGTGACGGTGGCACGCTCCCCGCCCTGGCCGTAGACGATGGGTCCGGGGTCGGCCCCCGCGCTCTCCGGACCGACCCGCAAAGCGCCCCCCGCGTCCAAACGGGCAATCGATCCCCCACCCGCGCCAATGGTCTCGATGTCCAGCAGGCGGGTGCGAAGGGGCAGGCCGTCGATCTCCGACTCGGCGCGGCGGACGGGTTCCCCGGGACAGAGGGAGACATCGGTGGAAGTGCCGCCCATATCCAGGGTGATGACTTGCTCGAAGCCGGCTTGTTTGGCGAGGTAAAATCCGCCGATCACGCCCGCCGCCGGCCCGCTCAACGCGGTGTGAATGGCGTGTTCCCTGGCCCGTCCCGCGCTCATCACCCCGCCCTCGGAGGTCATGACCCGCAGCGAGACCGGTTTGGGCAGGCCATCCTCCAGGTTGCCCAGGTAGCGGCTCATCACCGGGCGCACATAAGCCTCCAAGGAGACGGTGCTGGCCCGTTCGTACTCGCGGAATTCGGGCAGCACCTCCGAGGAAAGGGCGATTTGCCAATCCTCTAAAATGCCGCGCTCCAAAATCCGTGCCCTAACCGCCTGCTCGTGGGCCGGGTTGAGGTAGCTGTACAGGAAACACACCGCCACGGACTGGATCTCTTCCCGGGCAAGGTCGTCCAGAACGGCGTCAAGGGCGTCCGTGTCCAGCGGCTCGAGGATGCGGCCCGTGTGATCCAGGCGCTCGGGGACTTGGTAGCACCAGCGGCGGGGGATGAGGGGTGGGGGAAGTTGGGGCTGCAGGGCGTAGAGCTGGGGACGGTTTTGCCGCCCAATGGCCAGCAGGTCCCGAAAACCCTGGGTGGTGATCACGGCCACCCGTCCCCCCTTGCGCTCGAGGATGGCGTTGGTAGCCACCGTGGAGCCGTGCGAGACGCGGTCGATGGCCCCTAGTCCGCCGGGGCTGATCTCCCCCAAGCCGGCCAACATTCCCCGCGCCGGGTCGTCTGGCGTGCTGAGTACTTTGTGAATGTGTAACTGACCGTCCGCGCTGAGGACGAGGTCTGTGAAGGTGCCGCCGATGTCTACGCCGATGAGCATTCGTTTCTCCGGGTTGGGGATTGGTATCTTGGTAGATTGGTAAAATTGGTCAATCGAGGTGAAGGGAATTATAGCTGAATAGGCGGTATATTGGGAGGTTGGTAGATTGGTGAGATTGGGAAGTTGGTATATTGGTGGGTTGGTAGGTTGGTGAGATTGGGGATTGGTATATTGAGAGGTTGGTAGATTGGTGAGATTGGGGATTGGTAGATTGGGGAGAGGGGGAGTCGACTTTGTTTGGCACCTCTGGTGTGCCTGCGGCAAGCCCGCAATTGATTCGCGGGCTTTGGGGGACACGAATGAAGGTGTGATATACTGATGAAAGATGACTTGGAATACCCACTATCGCTTTCGTAGATAGGATAAAGAAATCAGCGTGAATCCGTTAAATCAGCGGAATCCGCGTTCTATTATAAATTTTTCAACCTATTCAACTTTCAAGTAAACAGGAGACTCCCCCATGCAAACCCGACCTTTTGGCAAAACCGGACAAGAATTCCCCCTATTCAGCTTCGGCGGACAGCGCATCGTTGACGAGCACGATTGTACCGAAGAAGAAGCCATCGAGATCGCCAACACGGCCATTGACCGGGGCATCAAGTATTTTGACACGGCTTGGATTTATTCCCAGGGCCAGGCCGAGACGCGGCTGGGCAAGGTGGTCAAGCACCGCCGTAACGAGATGTGGCTGGCCACCAAGACCTGGGACACCAGCCGCGATGGCGCTTGGAAACAATTGGAGACCAGCCTGGGGCGCCTACAAACCGATCACGTCAACGAGTGGCGCCTGCACAACGTATGGGACTTCGCCCGCCTGGACGAGTTCACGGCCGAGGACGGGGCTTTGCAGGCCGCCATCGAGGCCCGCGAGCAGGGTATCATTGACCACATCAGCATCAGTTGCCACACTGATCCCCAAATCCTGGTTGAGGCCCTGGAACGCTTCCCCTTCGACAGCGCCCTGATCGCCACCTCCGTGCTTGATCATTTCATGTTCAGCTTTGTGGAGGAGTTACTCCCCGTCGCCCAGGCCAAGGGCGTGGCCACCATTGGCATGAAGGTCCTCGGTTTGGGAAGCCTGACCCACGAGGTGGAGCGCTCTTTGCGCTATGCCTTCGGACTCCCCCTCAGCACGGTCATCGTCGGCATGGAGACCATGGAGCAGCTCGAACAGAACCTGACCATCGCCGAATCCTTCACCCCCCTGACCGACGAGGAGCGCCTGGCCTTCTTCAAAGACGTGGTGGGCCTGGTCATCCCGGAAAACATGATGTGGAAAACGGTGGATTGGAAGAATCCCACGGAGTGGATTCCCCGGCGGCGCGGGTTGGATTGAAAGGAGTTTTATAAAAATAGCTCTTGACAACTATGCGCCATTGGCGTATAAAAGGGGCGAGTATGGTCATCATTGAGACATCAATATTTACAAAACGAGTCTTGAAACTACTCACAAGAGATGAGTATCGGCAATTGCAAACAGAATTGGCGAATCGTCCTGGTGCTGCACCTGTGATTAAGGGGAGTGGAGGTTTGCGAAAAGCACGTTGGTTCGTGAAGGGGCGTGGAAAACGGGGTGGTGTGCGTGTTATCTATTATTGGGCAGTACAAAAAGAACAATTGCTTATGTTGCTCATCTATTCGAAAACAAAACAGGATGATTTATCTCCAGAACAACTTAAAACCTTGAGGTACATTATGGAGGAAGAATACCCATGAAAGATGAATTATTTGACGAGCTAGTAGAAAGTGTTCGAGAGGGAGGAGCTATTTTACGGGGGGAAGTTTCCCCAGCTCGGAAATTTAAGGTAGATGGGCCAGACGTTAAACGCATTCGAGGTGAATATCAGCTTTCACAAAAAGAGTTTGCTGCCTTGTTAGGCATAAGCGTAAAAACCTTACAGAACTGGGAACAAGGGCGTAGATCCCCTCAAGGCCCGGCGCGAATTTTATTACAAGTGGCCGAAAAGCATCCTGAGGCGATATGGGATGTAGTAAGTCCAGTTATTCGAGAGTAAATGACTAGTACAGCTTGGCGCAAGTTTTTATGCGGTTCTAAGGTGCGCTGCACTCCCGTTTTTTGGAGTGCGTTGCACCTGGTGTATAGACACTAACTACCAACGAATTTATGCCATCATGTACTACTCGCCTCGATTCACATACTCATTATGAAAGGCAATCCATTTTGGCAGAACCTCTTCTAATTTTTCCATGGGGGGCAAGAAGGCAATTCTCAGGTGGTGGGTGCCCTCCATTTGTCCAAACCCCGAGCCGTTGACTGTAGACAACCCGGTTTCCTCCAAGAGCGCCATGCAATACTCGAAATCGGTTTTGCCTTCGGGTAATTTGTTCAAGCGTGGAAAGAGATACATGGCCCCCGTTTTTCCAAAGCACTCCACGCCATCCATGTCTTGAAAGGCCTCTCGGACCATGGATGCCTTTTCATATAAATCAGCCAGAATTTCTTCTTTTTCACGGTCATACTGCTCATAGGCCGGGCTTCCGTTATCAGGCGCGGTGACCATCAGGTAGGTCAAAATTTGCCCCGCTGTGTTGGAGCATAAATTGACTGAAGCTTGCTTGATGAGCACATCCATAAAATCAGCCTCAGACCCTTCGATAGCGGGCGGGTTGCGGACTTCGAAATATCCGCCTCGGTGACCACATTCCCCTAAAAAGCCTTTTGAAATGCTGTGCAAACTGAAGAGGGGGACCTCTTTTTCGGATCCCAGGGCCTTAGCGGCCGAGATAAATTCAGCGCCATACACGTTCTCTTGGTACACTTCGTCGGCGATAATGGCCAGGTTATTCTCTTTGGCAAAAGCGATCACCTCACATAAACTTTCCTGATCTAAGATAGCGCCAGTAGGGTTGCCGGGATTGATGATCACGATGGCCTTCACATTGACGCCATCTTCTCGCGCCTGGGCAATGGAAGTCTCCAGCGCGGATCGGTCCAAGGCCCAGTCATTTTCCTCATCCGGATAATAATTGACTTGTACGCCGCCATATAATTTCAGGGCTGCTGAATAAAGCGGATACTGGGGAATGGGGATCATGATCCCATCCTTTTTGTCCGTGATCAGCATATTCAAAACCCGCCTTGCGCCGTCGCTTGCTCCTGTGGTTAAAAATATATCATTGGGATCTGAACAGGGGTTTTGTAAACGCTGGCATTCATCCCGCTGGTCAATAAAATCGGCTATCGCTTCCCGAACAAAGAGAAAGCCTTGGCTGGCTGTATAGGCGCCGAGTCCGTGTTCTGTTTTTTCTAGGAGACGTTCACTGAGCGCCAGTACATGTTCAGAAATAAAATCTTCTTCCCGCAATGGGCTGTGGGGTGATTCTTCGAATAATTCCTTTAACCTTCGCTCTCGATCGATTTTCGATGGTTCTTCAACGAGGCTAAGCACCTGACGATAATAGGTGATTGGCCGTTGTCCCAGTGCTTGGGGATTGCCGATATTACAAGAGATAACCTTTTTCCCTTGCCTTTTCAACTCAGCGGCTCTTTTGGGAATAGGCCCCCGAACCGCGTATTCCATATTAAGGATATTGGGGTTGATTTTGAGCGTCGCGCGTGAGAAATTCATCCATAGACTCCTTTATAAATTTAATTAGTATCATCTCAAAAATACGGGGCAAGACCTCTGAGGTTTGCCGAAAACCTCGGAGGTCAAAGACCCGGTCTCAGCCCCTCCCCGAAATATTGAGAAGGTACTTTAATTACTCTAATAGTTTATTTTATCACGAAAGAATGAGATTGTTCATAACGGGTGCACGAAAGTATATCATGCTCATAGCGGCGTACCCCAAGGGCATGCTCCGCGATCCCCGCCGCCGTACTCCTACGAGTATGCTTCGTGAAGGACTGCGGCTAGAGCATACAACTTTTTAGCACTTCCCTTGACAAAAAAACTAATCCCCCATAAGATTGCCGAAATGTCTTACAAAACGATTTTCCTTCTTCTAAAAAATATGGTCATGCCCTGGCGGGAGCGGTGGACGCCGTCTGGGCGAGGAGTTGTTTTGTGTAAGATCTGATCAACAAACACAAAAAGCAAAGCGCTACAACGGCAGACAGCCTCCCGCGAATTCCCAGCGAATTTTCAGGAGGCTGTTTGCCGTTTTTATGTTAACCTTCAAAAAACGAGGAAGAGCGTAGCCTAGATTTCCATATCTCGTAACGGGGCGCAGAAACCCCGCTTACAACTTTTGTGTCAACCCACCTTATCATCCAAAGGAGAATTACTCATGACGAACCAATCTACCCACCATCAATTTGGCTTTACAACCCGCCAACTGCACGCCGGTCACCAACCCGATCCCACCACCGGCGCCAGCGTGCCGGCCATTTACCAGACCTCTTCGTATGTCTTCGAGGACACGGATCACGCCGCGCGTTTGTTCGCCCTCGAAGAGCAGGGTAACATCTACACCCGCATCATGAACCCCACCAACGCTGTCCTCGAGAAGCGTGTTGCCGACCTGGAGGGGGGATCAGGGGGATTGGCCGCCAGCTCGGGCCATGCCGCCCAATCCCTGGTCATCCTCACCCTGTGCGGGGCGGGGGATCACGTTGTGGCCGCTTCGACCCTGTACGGGGGGACGGTCAGCCAATTCCACAACACCTTCCCCCGCCTGGGGATCGAGACCACCTTTGTCGACCCCGCCGACCCGGACAGCTTTCGCCGGGTCATTCAACCCAACACGAAACTGATCTGGGGCGAGACCCTGGGGAATCCCCGCATCAACGTTTTCCCCTTCGAAGAAGTCTCCGCCATTGCCCAGGAAGCCGGCATCCCCCTGGCGATCGATAATACCTTCGCCACCCCCTATCTGTGCCGGCCTTTCGAGTGGGGCGCCAACATCGTCGTCCATTCCACGACCAAGTTCATTGGCGGGCACGGCACGACCATCGGCGGCGTGGTCGTTGACGGCGGAAATTTCGATTGGGCCGCCAGTGGGCGTTTCCCCGGTTTCACCACCCCAGATCCCAGCTATCACGGCATTGTCTACGCTGATCTGGGCGAGACGGCCTTCATCACCAAAGCCCGCGTTCAAATCCTGCGCGACCTGGGCACATGTCAGGCACCCTTTAACTCCTGGCTCTTTATCCAGGGCTTGGAAACCCTCAGCCTGCGCATGGAGCGCCACGTCCAAAACGCGGGGAAAGCAGCCGAGTATCTGGAGTCTCATCCCAGGGTGAACTGGGTAACGTATCCGGGCCTGAAAAGCCATCCCGATCACGAGCGTGCCCAGAAATATCTCCCCAAAGGAGCGGGCGGAATCTTAGGGTTTGGCATTGAGGGAGGACGGGAAGCCGGGGCGGAATTTATCGACAGCCTGCAATTGATCCGCCACTTGGCCAATGTCGGCGACGCCCATAGTTTGGCCATCCACCCCGCCAGCACCACCCACAGCCAGCTTTCCCCGGAGCAGTTGGCCAAAGCCGGCGTCTCCCCGGATTTCATCCGCCTCAGCGTGGGGATCGAAGACATCGAGGATATTCTTTGGGATTTAGGACAAGCTTTGGGCTGAGGAGAAAGAAAACTATGCCAGTCATCATCCCGGAAACTTTGCCAGCCAAATCAGTTTTAGAGAGTGAGAATATCTTCGTGATGGGACAACACCGGGCCTTGTCGCAGGATATTCGTGCCCTGAAATTGGCTATCCTCAACCTGATGCCTACCAAGATCACCACCGAGACTCAACTCTTGCGCTTGATGGCCAACACAGCCTTGCAGGTGGATGTCACCTTGTTGCGCACGAGTTCCTACCAACCTAAAAACACGCCCGCCGAGCACCTGGTCGCTCATTATCATGATTTCGAGGAGGTCCGGGACCAGAAATTCGACGGCCTGGTGGTTACCGGCGCGCCGGTGGAGCATCTTGATTTTGAAGAAGTAGTGTATTGGTCGGAATTACAAAATATCTTCGACTGGGCGGAAACCAACGTTTACTCCTCGTTCAACATCTGTTGGGCCGCCCAGGCCGGGCTTTATCACCGTTACGGGGTCCGGAAATACCCCCTTCCGGAGAAGATGTTTGGGGTTTTCCCCCATCGCGTATTGCGGCATAATGAAACCCTCTTACGCGGCTTTGATGATACCTTTTATGCCCCGCACTCGCGCCACACCGAGATCCGCCGGGAGGACGTCGAAAAAGTGGCCGGTATCGACTTGCTTTCCGCGTCGGAGGAGGCGGGCGTTTACATCGTCGCCTCCCAGAATCGCCGGCACTTTTACATCACCGGTCACTCGGAATATGACCCCCTGACCCTCAAGGGCGAGTACGAGCGTGATGTCAAGAAGGGACTGGCCATCCAACCCCCCGAAAATTACTTCCCCCAAGATGACCCCAGCCGTTCGCCCTTGGTACGTTGGCGGAGTCATGCCCATCTGCTGTTCTCGAATTGGTTGAATTACTATGTCTACCAGCGCACGCCCTACGACATCACTCGGATCCCGGGCAATGGGAGGAGTAAAAAGTAAGGAGTAAAGAGTAAAACGTAAGGGCGTGGCCTTACTCGTCACTTATCACTCTTCACGCCTCATCCTCCCACGAACTCCATCTGGGCGGCGTTGAGGTGGAGCAGAGTTTCAGGGACAGGATATGCATCCTTAGGGACGCTCCCGTCTCGCTCCAGGAGGTTGACTTCGCCTTCCGCCACGGCCAGGAGATAGTCTACCAGGATATTGGGTAGATCCACTCCGGTGAGGGGTACGGTGGTGTGGAACTCTATGGTGTGATTGATCTCATTGACCAGCAACCCTTTCTGAGGGTCTTCGATCAGGTCTACGGCCAGGACCCCGCCGCCGACGGCCCGGGCCGCCCGTGCGCACAAATCGCTGATGGCCGGTGTCACTGGGCAGGTTTCCCCGGATCCACCCCGCGCCGTGTTGGTGATCCAATGCGGGGAGTTGCGGTAAATTGCACAGGCAGTTTCATTATCGAACACAAAGGCTCGAATGTCACGTCCGGGTTTTTCGATATACTCCTGAATATAAAAAATGGAATGTTGGTATGAGCCCAGCACCGATTTGTGTTCTAAGATAGTTTCCGCGGCGTCGCGGTCGTTGATTTTCGAGAGCAGGCGCCCCCAAGAGCCGACCACGGGTTTGAGCACTACCGGATAACCAATCTCCTCGATGGCCTCCAGGGCGGCCCGAGGGGTGAAGGCGATGGCCGTTTTCGGTTGGGGGACGCCGGCCCGGGTCAATGCGGCGGAGGTGCTCAACTTGTCGCCACAGGTATCGGCCACCTGGGCAGTGTTCACGGTTTGAATCCCCCAGGTGTTGAGGGCCCGCAGGGCGTACAGGCCGCGCGTGTAGCTAAGGTTGCGCGCCAGGACGACATCGTATTTTTGCCACGGAGCCGGGTTATCGAGGTCAAAGCGGATGTCGCGGTCGTTGATGCGCTCATATTGGATTCCGCGTTGCTTCAAGGCCTCGAAAATCCATTTTTCTTCCACACGCACGCGGGAAAACATGACGCCAAAATAGGGGTTTGCGTTTGTCATCGAGTATCTCCTTGTTAAAATAAAAAACCGCCTCTGCTGGCTTTCAATCCAGAGGGCGGCTCGAAAATGTACGGTAACCGTTATGCTAACGCATCGTCATTTGTCCAACCACAAAAGACCAAAAGCTTGGGCGCTCAGGGGCTTTTGGCTCTTCTTAGCTTTTTTGGAGGATAAAACGAAGTCGTTGAACATATCGGGGCGAGTCTAATGGATAACTCTAGGCTTGTCAAGATACTTTTCAATCCCATCCAAAATCTTTAGGGCCCTAACTTCCTGACTCGCAACTCCTAACCCTCTCCGTCAGCGTCTTAATCACTCGGACAAGGACGTGGACCGCCTTCTGATATTCCGCCAGGGAAATGTGTTCCTTTGGGGTGTGATCCAGGCTGGAATCGCCGGGGCCGTAGGCGACCGCCGGGCAGCCCCAGACCGGGGCGACGATGTTGAGGTCAGCCGTGCCCGTTTTGACCACGAATCCCGGCCTTTGCCCTTCAGCGCGGATGGCGCCTAAAAAGGCCCGCACCAGGGGGGTATTCCGCTGGGCTTTGTAGGCGGGGATGGGGAATCCGGTTTTTTCTACGTTTTCGGGGGCGGCCAGGGTGTGAAGCTGCTCGTACCATTCAGAGGGATCAAGCGCCAGGGGAAGGCGGACGCCAATCTCGAGGATGGCCCGCTCTTCGAAGTCATCACGTGTGGAGGAGAAGCCCCGCAGGGAGGGGGAGACTTGCTCGAAGACGCGCTTTTTTCCCTGATTGCCTTCCTCGGCCCAGCCCCGAATCCGGTTCCAGACTTCTACGGCAACTTCCGACGCGCTCGGGTTTTGGGCCGCGGCGTGTTCTTTGGCCCGCTGCACACTGATTTTGGCCCGGGCGCTGCCTTTGTAGCCCAGCGTTATCCGGTTCCAGCGGGAAGGTTCGCCGATGATGGCGAAGTCGGGTTGGTATTGGGCTTGGTT
This sequence comes from Chloroflexota bacterium, assembly GCA_018263575.1. Taxonomy (GTDB): domain Bacteria; phylum Chloroflexota; class Anaerolineae; order Anaerolineales; family UBA11858; genus B10-G9. The sequence goes on from JAANWX010000040.1 coordinate 17,669, forward strand.
GACGATGTGCCGCGCCCCGGCGGAGTGACGCTCTTCGTCCACCGCGCCGATCACGACCAATTGCCAGCCCTCCACCGGGGACACGGCGGCGACCGCGTCCACAAAAGCGGCCAACGGCCCTTTGGCGTCCACCGTCCCCCGGCCGTGGAGCATTTTCTCCCCCTCTTCCCCCGGGGGAGGGGAGATTCGCACCGGTATCTTCCCGGGGACGGTGTCGATGTGCCCCAAGAGGATGAGTTGCCGGGGGCCATCCCCCATCACCCCGACGGCGTTCCCGGCCTCGTCGCGGTAAGCTTCCCCAAAGCCTAACTCTTCCATGCGCCGGATGAGATATTCCACCGCTTCGGATTCTTGCCCGGAGGGGCTGTAATGGCGGACGAGTTCGAGGAGGGTTGAGGGTGGGCGGTCTTCGGTCTCTGGTCTTCGGTCGGTTGTCATGCTTTGCTCCCCGTATAAACTTCACGCAGCGTTTCAACTACGCGGTCAATTTGCTCTCGCGTGATGACCAGGGGCGGGAGGAGGCGGATGACGGTCAACCCGGCGGGGAGGGCCAGGATCCCGGAATCCGTTAACGCCTGAAGGTAGGGGGCGACTTTTTGCTTGATTTGAACGCCCACCATCAGCCCCAAGCCGCGCACCTCCCGGATGAGAGGGGATTCGATCTTCTGTAACTGGGCCAGCAAGTAGGCGCCTAATTCCGCCGCGCGTTGGGGCAGGGATTCCTCTTCTAGGACGTTGAGAGCGGCGAGTGAGGCTGCGGTGGAGAGGGGGTTGCCGCCGAAGGTCGAGCCGTGGATGCCGGGGGAGAGTTCGCCGACCCGCTCGCCGATGAGGGTGGCTCCCATGGGGACGCCGCCGGCGATGGATTTGGCCAGGCAGAGCAAGTCGGGCTCCAAGCCGTGATGTTCCAGGGCAAACATTTTCCCCGTGCGTCCGAATCCGGTTTGGATTTCGTCGAGGATGAACAGCGCGCCCCGTTCCCGGCAAAGTTTTTGCGCGCCGTGTAAATATTTGGCTGTGCCGGGGTGGACGCCCCCTTCGCCTTGGACGACTTCGAGGATTACCGCGGCGGTGTCCTCGTCGACGGCGTCTTCTAGCCTTTCCAAGTTGTTGTAGGGCACGTGTTGGAATCCGGGCACCAGGGGTTGGAAAGGAAGGCGGTATTTTTTGTTCCAGGTGGCGGAGAGTGCCCCCAGGGTGCGCCCGTGAAAACCGCGCATGGCGGCGACGATCTTCGAGCGTTTGGTGCTGTAGCGGGCGAATTTGAAGGCGGCTTCTACGGCTTCCGCCCCAGAGTTGGAGAGAAAAGCGCGTCCCATCCCGGCGGGGGCGAGGGCCGTCAACTTGGAGAGCATTTCGGCGCGTTTGTCGTTGTAGAACATCTCGGGGCAGGAGATCAGTTTAGCAGCTTGTTCGCTGATGGCTTCGATAATGGCCGGGTGGGCGTGGCCGAGGTTGGCTGCGCCTTGTCCGCCAACGCAGTCGATGTATGCCTGGCCTTGGTCATCCCACAGGGTGGCGCCTTCACCGCGCACGATGGTCAGATCGCGTTTGGCGTACACGCCGGAAGTGTGCACGGATTCAATTGCTTGGGGGTTGGTCATGATGTTTTTTCTCCAAATGTAGGGATGGTTTGAATTAACTTTACACTCTTCACGCAATCACGGTCCCATGTCCCGCCAAGGCGTTGCTGATCGGCTTCTCCACGCGCCCATCGGCAATGATCACTTTACCCGCGCCGCCTTCCAAAGCTTCTTGGGCACCGAGGACTTTCTTTTTCATGCGTCCTTGGGCAATCTGGAAAGCATCTTCCAGTTGGGATCGCGAAAGGTGGGTGATGAGGCTGCTCTCGTCGGGGAAGTCGCGCAGCAGGCCGGGGACGGCGGTGAGCAACAACAGGATGTCGGCGTGGAGGGAGGCGGCAATGGTGGCCGCGGCCCGGTCGGCGTCGACGTTGAGGGCTTCTCCCTTGTGGCTCACGGCCATGGGTGCCACCACGGGCGTATAACCTCCCTTGAGTAGGGTGGTGAGCAGCTCCGTGTTGACCTGTTCGATTTTGCCGGTGTAGTCATCACGCAAAATTTTGCGTTTGCCGTTCTCGACGATACGGATGGCGGATTTGCGCTTGGCGACCAATAGCTGGCCATCCAGGCCGCTCAGCCCCAGGGCGTTGACGCCTAACTGTTGAAGTTGCTCCACCAAAAGGGTGTTGATTTTTCCGTTGACGGCCATGGCAAAGACCTCCAGCGTTTGGTGGTCGGTGTAGCGGCTGGTGAATCCTGAGGGAGAGGTCACAAAGCGGGGGGGATGCCCGGTGGATTCGCCCAGTGCCGTGGCTTCCGCCGAGCCGCCGTGCACCAGCACCAGGCGCTGGCCGGCCTCCAACAAGGTGGTCACATCCTGGCAGATGGCGGAGAAGTCGACTCCTTCCGCGCCGCCGAGTTTGATGATGGTTGTTTTTTTCATAGTCTGGTAGTCTTTTAGTCTCTAGTCTGGTAGTCTGGTAGTCTCTAGTCTGGTAGTCTGGTAGTCTGGTAGTCTCTAGTCTGGTGGTTGGGCAGGCGATTGCATTTAGACGCATAGCAAGGCTTACTCCGCCCATGAGCCGCTCACGAGCCCCGTCCGCGGGGCGTTTTGGACGACGAGCGCCCGGAGACGGGTTTGTGAGCGGAGAGGGGTTTCCTTATCCGTTAGGTTCTCGATTGAATTAACTCGATTGAAATCGAGGCTGGTTTGCGAAACCGGTTCTAATCCGCGTAGGCGGATTTCGCGCGCCAGCAGCGAATTGATTCGCCTGATTTGTCTGGTAACTCGGTTGAAAACGAGGTTGGTCACGCATTACTCATCACTCATCACGCATCCCTCATCACTTCACACAGGATGCAGCCCCGGAAATTCTAGCCCCAGTGTTTCCTCGAACCCGAGGGCCAGGTTCATGGATTGGACGGCTGAACCGGAGGCACCTTTCATCAAGTTATCAATAGCGCAGATGGAGATCACGTGTCCGGTCTTAGGATCCAAATCGAAACCTAAGTCAGCGTAGTTTGAGCCGGCCAGGATCTTGGGTTCGGGGACACGGTACACGCCCCGCCGGGCTTTGACCAAACGCAGGAAGGGGTTTTCGTTCACAGCGCCCCGATAAGCTTTCCACAGGTCTTTAAGGGCCACGCCGGGTTTTACCGTGCCGTGAACGGTGGCCAACGCGCCCCGGATCAGGTCTACGGAGGTCATGGTCAGGGAGACGTTTTCCAGGCTGGATTCTTGGATCACCTCGGCGGTGTGGCGGTGTCCGTAGGGGGCGTAGGTGCGGATGACGCCGCTCCGTTCGGGGTGGTGGGAGCCGGGGTTAGCGGACGCGCCGCCCTCGGAGGAGCCGACTTTGATCTCAATGAGGATAGGTTTTTCGGCCTCCAACAACTCAGCTTGTCGTAAAGGCAGCAAGGCCAAGTTGCTGGCAGTGGCATTGCAGCCCACGCCGCTGATGTAACGGGCCGAGGACAATTCCTCCCGGTGGAGTTCCGGCAACCCGTAGATGAACTTCTCCAGCCACCCGGGAGCAGTGTGTTCTTCGCCGTACCATTCCCGGTAAAGGTCGGGGTCGCGCAAGCGAAAATCCGCTGAGAGGTCGATGAGGTAGTCCGCCGCCGCCGCATATTCCTCGATGTTCCCCTGCGCCTGGCCGTGGGGGAGGGCTAAAAAGAGCACGTCCGTGGGTTCGAGCGCTGTGGGAGAGGAGAACTTCAACTTGGTTTGTTTGCGCAGGTTAGGGTGCGTCTGGTAAACGTATTCGCCTAGCTTTTTGCGGGAAGTGGCTTGGACGACTTCGACCTCGGGATGAGCGGTGAGAAGGCGCAGCAATTCGCCGCCAGTATACCCTGACGCGCCGATGATGGATGCGTTTATCATAAAGACTCCTTTTAGACAATGCTCGGAGGGGAACGCCAGTTCCCCGGATGCTACCCACAGGATCTGTCGATCCTGCTAGAGCGCATAAAGACTCCTTGGGTGATGAGTAAGGAGTAACGAGTAAGGTTATTTTTTACTCGTTACGTTTCACTCCTTATTCTTTATAGTACTTCAATTTCATGCCGCGCCACCGCCAGCAGATAATCCACAATCAGATTGGGGATGTCGATTCCAGTGGTTGGGGCGGTGGTGTGAAATTCCATGGTGTGGTTGATCTCGTTGACCTGGTAGCCGTGTTCGGGGTGTTCGATGACGTCCACGGCCAGGAGTCCCCCACCGACGGCGCGGGCTGCCTCCCGGCAGATGGCGGTCAATTGGGGGGTCAGGGGGCAGATTTCTCCTTCCCCTCCCCTGGCGGTGTTGGTGATCCAGTGGGGCGATTTGCGGTAAATGGCCGTGATGGGTTCCTCCCCAATCACTAGGGCACGGATGTCACGGTCGGGCTTATCAATGAATTCTTGGATATAGAAAATCGAATGCTCGTAAGAGCCTAGCACCGACTTGTGTTCCAAGATAGCCTCGGCGGCGTCCCGGTCGTTGATTTTCGCCAACAACCGCCCCCACGAACCGACCATAGGTTTGAGCACCACCGGGTAGCCTATTTTTTCGATGGCTTCCAGGGCCGATTTGGGGGTGTAGGCTGCCACCGTGTGCGGCTGGGGGACACCGGCCTGGGAGAGGGCTGTAGCGGTGGTCAGCTTGTTGCCGCAGGCCTCGGCCACATCCGCCGTGTTTACGGTGGGGATTCCCCAGGCGTTGAGTACCCGCGTTGAGTAAAGCCCGCGCGCGTAACTGATGCTGCGTTCGAGAATGACATCGTATTTGAGCCAGGGTTCGGGATTTTGCAAGTCGAAAAAGACCTCCCGGTCATCCAGGCGGTCATATTCCACGCCGCGTTGCTCCAGGGCGGCGAAGATCCATTTCTCTTCCACGCGCACGCGGGAATACAGCACGCCGATGTGGGGTTGGTGATTCATTATTCCTCCAGGTATCAGTATCAGTCAACCAGTTGATCAGGGAATTAGTTAGTCGGCAGGCCAGGAAACAGGGCATTGATGTACTGTTTCCCTGTTTCCTGTTTTCCTGATTTACTGAGAATTACTCCCCCCAATCCTCGGCTTCCATGGGGGCCATTTCAGCTTCGGGCGGATCGAGGGATAAAACTTCTAGCTCCACCCCGCAATCGGGGCAAACGATAATTTCGTGTAGTACAGTGTCTTCGGCGAGTTCAATTTCGGCCATACATTCGGGACAAGATAGGTGTGACATTTTTTACTCCTTTAGGTGGTTAGTCTGGTAGTCGTTAGTCGTGTAGTCTGGTAGTCGTTAGTCTGGTAGTCTGGTAGTCTGGTTGTCGTTAGTTTGCCATATCACTCTTCACTTTTCACTCATCACTTCCTTCGCCTTCTGGAGTTGCTTTTTCACCGCTTCCGGCGCTGTACCGCCCAGGGATGCCCGGCGGGCCACGCTCTGTTGGGGATCAAAGACCTGGTAAACGTCTTCGGCGAAGGCGGGGTGGATGGCCTGGAATTCACCGAGAGTCAGCGCGTTGAGGGCTTTCCCTTTTTGGAGGGCGAGACGCACGGCCTGGCCCGTGAGATGGTGGGCCTCCCGGAAGGGGATTCCGCGCTCAACCAGGTAATCCGCCAGGTCGGTGGCCATCATGGCCGGGGAAAGGGCGGATTCCATCCGGTCACCGTTCACCGTCAACGTCCGCAAGGCCCCGGCCAACACCGGGAGCAGGGCGGCCAGCGTGTCGTAGGCGGTGAAGACGGGGACTTTATCCTCCTGGAGGTCTTTGTCGTAGGCGGAGGGCAAGCCTTTGAGGGTGGCCAGCATACCGGTGAGATGCCCCAGCAGCGTACCCGCCTTGCCGCGTGCCAACTCGAAGGGATCGGGGTTTTTCTTCTGAGGCATGAGGCTGGAGCCGGTGCTGTACTCGTCAGAAAGCTCGAAAAACCCGAACTCCGCGCTGGTGAAGAGGATCACGTTTTCGGCCAGTTTGCTCAGGTGCACGCCGATCAGGGCGGCGGTGAAGAGAAATTCAGCCGCGAAATCGCGATCTGAGACGGCGTCGATGCTGTTGGGCGCGGCCCGCTCGAATCCCAGATTCTCGGCCAAGGCAGCCCGATCCACGGGGAAGGGGACCCCGGCTAGCGCGCCCGATCCCAGCGGCAGGCTGGACACCCGGGGGATGAGATCGGCCAGGCGTTCCCGGTCGCGTTGCAGCGGCCAGAAGTGGGAGAGCCACCAGTGGGAGAGGAGGATGGGCTGGGCGCGTTGCAGGTGGGTGTAGCCGGGCATGATCAGGGGGCGGCCTTCCCTCACCCCCGACCCCTCTCCCAAGGGGAGAGGGGAGAACTCCCTTCTCCCTCTGGGAGAAGGGCTGGGGATGAGGGCAGCCTCCGCATGCTCAACTAAGGCCCCCTGCAAGTCGTCCAGAGCGGCGTCCAGAGCGGGGAGGTGATCGAGCATCCACAGCCGAAAGTCGGTGGCGACCTGGTCGTTGCGGCTGCGCCCGGTGTGCAGCTTCCCGGCCAAGGGCCCGATCAACTCCCCCAGGCGACGCTCCACGGCGGTGTGGATGTCCTCGTCCCCGGGGGCAAAGGAGAAGGTTTGGGACCGGAATTCCTCTTCGATTTCCGCCAACCCAGTCTCGATTTGGGCCGCTTCCTCCCCGGTCAGGACTCCGGCCCGTTCCAGCGCCTCCGCCCAGGCCCGGGATCCGCGCACGTCCTGGATCGCCATCCGCCGGTCAAAACTGATCGAGGCGTTCACTTCCCACATTTGGGCGTTGGTGTCTCCATCTAAGCGACCTTTCCATAATGCCATGGTTTTCTCCGTTTGTTGGTAGATTAGGGGATCAGTAAATCAGGGGATCAGGGGATCAGTAGATCAGGGGGTCAGTAAATCAGGGAATCAGTAGATCAGGGGATCAGGGGATCAGTAGATCAGGGAATCGGGGGATCAGTAGATCAGGGAATCGGGAACTGACTCCCCAATGTCATTAAGTTAGTGGATAATTCTCTTGTTAGCAGGGATAGCGCTGGTCTGTGACCGAGCAGCATCCCCTTGGTAAGCAATACCGTTCGGTGCAACCCAAGGTCGTGCTACGCAAAGGACACCTTCAATATCCCATTAAAATGGATTCGTCAGCCTTAACTAAATGACATTGACTGACTCTTTGGTTCCTGATCTCCTGATTCCTGGTTACCAGGTTCCTAATCCCTCTTGAACCTCGAATAATCCGGTTTCGGCATGTCCATCCCGGAGACGGGGAGTTTGTTGAGGGCGCGGACTTTGAGGGGCAGGCCGAAGAGGTGGATGAATCCCTCGGCGTCGGACTGGTCGTAAACGTCTTCTTGGCCGAAGGTGGCGAAGTCTTCCCGGTAGAGGGAGAAGGGGCTTTTGCGCCCAACGGGGATGATGTTGCCTTTGTAGAGTTTGAGCCGCACATGACCGGTGACCGGGCCTTGGGTGGCATTGACGAAGGAATCCAGGGCCTCGCGCAGGGGGGTGAACCACAGGCCGTTGTAGGCCAGTTCGGCGTATTTGAGGGCCGCCACGTCCTTGAAGTGGATGGTCTCCTTGTCCAGTACCAGGGATTCCAACTCGCGGTGGGCTTCGACGAGGATGGTTCCGCCGGGAGTCTCGTACACACCGTGGGACTTCATCCCCACCAGGCGGTTTTCCACGATGTCCGCCCGGCCGATGCCATGCACCCCACCCAGGCTGTTGAGTTTGGCGATGACTTGCGCGGGGGAGAGTTCTTCCCCGTTGACCGAAACCGGTGTGCCAGACTCAAAGGCTATCTCGACGTATTCGGGTTCGTCGGGGGCGTTCTCGGGGGAGGTGGTGAGCAGGAACATGGCCTCATCTGGTTCTACCCAGGTCTCTTCCAGCATGCCACCCTCATGGGAAAGGTGCCACAGGTTGCGATCCCGGCTGTAGATGGATTTTTTGGTGTTGGGGACGGGGATGCCATATTTCTCGGCGTATTCCAGGGCGTCTTCCCGGGAGCGGATGTCCCACTCGCGCCAGGGGGCGATGACCTGGATACGGGGGTCGAGGGCCATCACGGTCAACTCGAAGCGCACCTGGTCGTTGCCCTTGCCGGTCGCGCCGTGGGCAATGGCGCCCGCGCCGGTTTCATGGGCGACATCCACCAGATGTTTGGCGATTAGGGGCCGGGCGACCGAGGTGCCCAAGAGGTATTTGCGCTCGTAAACCGCGCCGGAACGCAACATGGGGAAGAGGTAGTCTTCGGCGAACTCCTCCTTCATGTCGTGGATGACCAGTTGGCTGGCGCCGCTGGCCAGGGCTTTTTCTTCCAGGCCTTCCAGTTCTTCGGCTTGGCCAACATCGGCGGTGAAGCAGACTACTTCACATCCGTAGTTCTCTTTCAACCACGGCACAATTACTGAGGTGTCCAGGCCGCCGGAATAGGCCAGGACTACTTTTTCAACGGACTTATCAGAGGGGGTAGACATAGGTATTCTCCTTTTCTCCCATCCCAGCGAGGGGGTAGGGAAATAAAAAAAACCTCCTTCGAGAAGGAGGTTTTTGCTTAGAAACGGTGAGGGTTCAAATTTTCCGGTAAAAATTACCCAAGCACAAACGCCCGACCTTCCCAGGGGGATGTCAGTTTCTTACGACGAGGACGACGGACGCGGGTAACTTGGTTAATCATATCGGATGTAAGTCTAGCACGCTGTGGTACATCCGTCAAGGATGAATCGCTTTTAATCCCAGCCAAAATCTTTAGGGTGAAAGTCGGCGTCATTCTTGATTTGGGCTACCCCATCTCTTGTGGCGCTCAAGACAAATAGGCCTTGCCGGTAGGCGAATTTATCCGCGTTTTCTTCCACGTCCAACCCGGCCACACCTCCATAGACTCGATACCCTTGATAGCGGGGAAAGAAATCCGGAAATTGTTTCAGTGTCCCCAGAAAGTCCCGCACGTCGCTAACTTGAAGGGTGCTTTTGACTTCTATGACCACGACTTCATCCCTGTTCTCTAGCAATAAGTCCAGTTCCATGGTCTCCCCACTCACTTGGGCCTCCACCCGGCGATAGGTGTAGTTGACTTGTATTCCCCGTTCTTGAAAGAGTTTGAGCGCGGTCGGTTCCACCAAGGCTTCGACCATCTTTCCCCATTGGCTGGTAAACAGGCCGGATAATTCTTTGATGTTCTTGTTCGTTTCTTTGATTCGCTCTTCTGTTTCTTTGAAGCGATCATCCGTTTCCTTGATGCGCCTATCCAACCGCTCATCTGTCTCTTTGAATAACGCCCATACTTCTGATACGGCTTCTCTCCAGTTTTCTTGGACTGTCATGTTGCCACCTGCCTTTCTTTGGGGTTTACTCCTTGTCTACATTATACCGCACTTTTTCCAGAGTATCGTAACACGAAATTCGTCCTTGACATTTTCTTCCTCTCCGTGTTAGAATCCCCAACGTTGTATAAGAATTTTGTTAATTTCTTTAGTCAAGGAAAAAGGTTTTATACTTTTTCCCGTGATAAGGAGCACTTTGATGCGAAATCTATTAGTTTTGGTTTCCAAAACCATTGCTCAAACCAAAGTTCGACGCTCCGCCGGTATCGGTGGGGGTGTTGTCCCCAAGCGAGGTGCGCCTATTGACTGAAGATTTAGCTTGACCTAAATTATTTTCGGCCACGGGTGAACCTCAAATCCCGTGGTTTTTTTATTTTTAAGCTATATTGCTGGACTGGCCACGGGTAGAACTCAACCCCGTGGCTTTTTTGCGTTTTTTGGAGCAACGGGAGTATCTCAAAAAGTAGATGTAGGACGAGCCGGTCGCCAACTTGCGCCGCTACATGAAAGCCAAGGCCCGCGAAGGGGAAATTGACAACATCTTCCCTGTCGACGGCATCATCACCGACCTCCCCTTCCCCGATGACTTTGCCGACATTGTTATGGGCGGTCACGTTTTTGGGGATGCTCCCCAAGCGGAAGACGCTGAACTCGAGCGGGTCGCCAAACCGGGCGGGATGGTCATCCTCTGTCCCGGCAACAACGACAAAGATGAAGGGTGGCACGATTTCCTCCTCCAACAGAGCTATGCCTGGTCACGCTTCGAGGAGCCGCAGGATGGTACCAAACGCAAGTATTGGAAAACAAAGTAATTCGCTCGAGCTGGGGAGTCAGCCCCAGCGGGTTGAGTCCGGAGGAGTTGACCTTCCCCTTTGAGCGTAAAACGAAAATATTGGAAAGTGGTATAAATAATTAGGAGCAACAATTATGGAAAGACAAGCAAATGCAGAAAAAGGAAAACCTTTACTTAACAACACACTAAAACTTTTTATGACCGCCATGGTGTTGGCCAACATCGCTGGCAATATGTACGGTTCTTTGCTCCCTCTTTATCTTAAAGAACTCAACGCCAACGTGGTGCAGGTGGGATTGTTCTTTACGCTTTCCCGCATTGTTCCCCTGGTCTTGCAAATCCTGGGCGGGTGGATCTCTGACACGCTGGGACGTCTGCGCAGCATTGCTATGGGGAGCGTGGCCGGCGTGCTTTCGTACATTGGCTTAATCCTGGCCCCAACCTGGCAATGGATTTTGTTGGGTGAAGGGCTAGGCGCGGTGACTCGTTCCCTGATTGGGCCCAGCTTCAGCGCCTTCATCGCCGAGCAATCGGACGAGGAGAATCGCGCTCGAGTGTTTGGCGTCACGGAAAGCATTTTCATGCTGGTGGTGATCATTGGCCCGCCTTTGGGCGGCTGGCTGGCGGATGCTTATGGATTCAAGTTCATGTTCATCTCCGCCGGTTTGCTGTACTCCGTCGCTGCGGTGATCCGCATTGGTATGGCCCGCGTGGCCGCTAACGGGGCGGAAGCCAATCCTGAAAAGCTCTCCTTGAGCAACCTCGAAGGCAAACTCAGCGCCATCTTTGGCCTGATCTTCGCCGGTGGCGTGCTGACCTGGCTGCTTGTTACAGATGGCATGCAAGACATTGCCTACACGATGGCCTTCACCCTGGAATCGCTCTACCTGGAAGAGATTGGTGGGTTGAACATGAAACAGATCGGCCTGCTGAGTTCCATCTTTGGGGTTTTCAACATGGCCACCACCATTCCGGCCGGGAAATTGGCCGACGAAAAAGGAGAACGGGTAGCCATTGTGAGCGGCTTTTTCCTGAATTTTATAGCTATGATGGTATTCCTCAATGTGAATAGTTTTTGGGGATATGTGTCCGTGTGGGCCATCTTTGGGATTGGGGTGGGGATGATGTCTCCCGCCTACCAGTCGCTGACCAGTAAGATTGTCCCCGAGCACCTGCGGGGGACGGCCTTTGGCCTCTTGCGCAGCAGCCTGGGAATTTTTTCTCTTCCCGCCCCGGCCATCGGCGCCCAACTGTGGGAGCGTTTCAGCCCCCAAACTCCCTTTGCCATCACGGCCGGCATCTCGCTGCTGACCGTCATCCCGGCCTGGTTCAAGTTTAAGTTGCCGGACGAGGAGGAGAGTAAAGAGTAAAACGTAAACTTACTTATTACTCATCACGCATCATTTAATGGAGAAAAGAACATGAGCACAAAGTGGTGGCTTTGGAAGATTAAAGAAGTATCTTATTTAGTACCCCTCCCTCACCCTAAGTAGGTAAGCAAAAGTATCTTTATAAAATTATGTCCTCATGAACCGAGATATGGCTGTGTCTCCTGACCAGCCATCTAGTCCTGACCGCAGGTCTCCAGGTAATTGAGCCACATTTTTTC
>JAANWX010000041.1 GCA_018263575.1 Chloroflexota bacterium
CCTAACCGCCATCATCATCCTGGCCGGATTCTTCTACTTCTACGACCTCGCCTCGCTAGGGAACGCCAACGACTACTACACCGCCGCCGTAGAGAGCATGCTCCAATCTTGGCATAATTTCTTCTTCGTCGCCGCTGAGCCGGGTGGGAGCGTCACCGTAGATAAACCTCCCCTGGGCCTATGGATAGAAGCCGCCTCAGCCTTTATTTTTGGCGTGAATGGCTTTGCCGTCATGCTCCCCAACATCGTGGCCGGGCTGCTGACCATCCCCCTCCTCTATCACCTGGTGAAAAAATATTTTGGCATAGAGGCCGGTCTCATAGCCGCCATGGTGTGGGCCATCACCCCCGTCGTCGTCGCCACCGTGCGCAACAACACCATGGATGGCATGTTGACCTTCACCTTCCTCCTCGCCGCCTGGATGTTTATTTTAGCCACCGAAAAAGGCCAAACTCGCTACCTGTGGGCCGGCGCAATCTTGGTGGGATTAGGCTTCAACATCAAAATGCTCCAAGCCCTTTTGCCTGTCCCCGCCTTTTATGCCCTCTACTTTTTAGGCGCGAAAACCGGCTGGTGGAAGAAAATTCTCAACCTCGGCACAACCACCGTCATCATCCTCATCGTCTCATTCGCTTGGGTAGCCGCCGTAGACCTCACGCCCGCCGACCAGCGCCCCTACATCGGATCCAGTACCGACAACACCGTCATGGAGCTAATCGTTGGGCACAATGGTCTCAACCGTCTCTTCGGCGGAAAGGGCCGCGCCTCCCAGGGACAACCTCCCGCCAACGCCCCGAAAAATCCACCCCAAAACACCCCATCGGGAGCTAACAATCCACCCTCGAACACACGCTTTAGTGGTGAAACCGGCCGCCAGGGAATTACGCGCTTTTTCGAGCCTCCCCTGGCCAAAGAAATGAGCTGGCTGCTCCCCTTTGCCTTGTTGGGATTGGTCGTGGCCGCCGCCTCCGCCAAACTCCGTCTCCCGCTGGGGGATAAGGCCCACCTGGGCGTGGTGCTGTGGGGGGGATGGCTGGTCACCTGTCTGGTCTTCTTCAGCGTGGCGGCCTTTTTCCACGCCTACTACATGGTCATGCTGGCCCCGGCCCTGGGCGCGGTGGTGGGGATGGGTGTGAACTCTCTCCGCCGCGTGGGTCGTGACCGCCCATCCCTGGCTGGGTGGCTGCTCCTGGTGGGGGGAGGGCTGACGCTGGCCTTTCAGGTTGGCCTGGCCGTCCAGTTCGAGACCCTGGCGTGGTGGATGGTCTTCCCCGTGGCCCTGCTCGTGGTGGGGGGAGGGCTGACGCTGGGCGATTCCCGCACCCGCCGCGTGGGGGGGAGCGTGACCCTCCTCGCCATCCTCATCATCCCCCTGGCCTGGACGGGGATGACCTCCATGAACGACCAAGACATTCACCTCCCCTCGGCCTACGCCGGGAATGCGGAAAACTATCAAGGCCCGCCCGGAGGAGCCGACCCATCCCCCCCTGGCAAAGACGCCTTACTTGCTTTCTTAGAGGAAAACACACAGGGCATGAAATATCTCCTGGCCGTGCCGCGTGCCAACACCGGGGCCGAATTCGTCATCGAGACGGGGCGCCCGGTGCTGTATATGGGCGGCTTTTCGGGGAGCGATAGCGTGGCCTCGGTGGAGGATTTGCGCTCAATGGTGGAAACCGGGGAGTTGCGTTTCGTGTTGGGTAGCACCAACCCGGAGGTCGGCGAGTGGCTGCGGGATTCGTGTAAGGTTGTTCCCCGCTTTGGTGGGGACGCCCCTCCCGCTGGGAAAGCCCCCCAGCCCCAGGGCGGGCAACAACCCCAGGGAGGTGGGCAATTCCCCCAAGGGCAGCAACCTCCTCCCGGCGCGGGACGCTCTCCCCAGCGGCCCAACGCCAAACAATCCACCGGGCCTTTGTTTGATTGTGGGTAGAAATAGAACGCAGATGACGCGGATGTGCCAGAAATGCCCTGGCCACGCAGATTCACGCGGATAAAACCACTTTTAAGTTTTTTGCCACAGGCACGCGAAGCGTCCGCGAAAATCAGCCCAACCCGCGTTATTCGCGTTCCATTAATGTTATAATGTCGGCTCGACTACGTATATTATCTACAAGGAGCAGAGTATGGCAAAGCAATGGAAAAATCCCCCCGCAATGCAAATTGAGACCAACGCGGTGTACGTCGTGAAAATGGAGACCAGCAAGGGCACAATTGAGCTGGAGCTTTACGCCGAGCACGCGCCCAAAACGGTGAATAATTTTGTATTTTTGGCGGGAGAGGGGTACTACGATGGGGTGAAATTTCACCGCGTAATTGACAACTTCATGATCCAGGGCGGCGACCCCACCGGCACGGGACGCGGCGGCCCTGGTTATCAATTCGAGGACGAGTTGGCGGGCAATCCGCTGAAACATGAGGCTAAAGTGATCTCCATGGCCAACGCTGGGCCAAACACCAACGGCAGCCAGTTCTTCATCACCCACGCCCCGCAGCCGCACCTGAACGGGAAGCATACGGTGTTTGGGAAGGTGGTCGAAGGCGCGGATGTGGTGGATGCGATTGCGCAGGGGGATGTGATGGTGGGGGTGAGTGTGGAGTAAATTTGTAAATCAGTAAATCAGGAAATCAGGAATCAGGAAACTAGGGATTAGGAAACTAGGAATCTGGCGAAGCGTCCGGTGAAGGTGCCGGGCGCTTTGGGGTTTAATGGGACGCGGATTTAACGGATGAACACGGATTTTTTGTTTTGGGTAGCCATCCACGAATCGAGGTCACGAATACACGAATTCTTGGGCAGCGAGGTATTCGAGTTGCCTTGCTTGGAACAAGCCGCACGCCTTGGCGTTCGTGTTTGTTCGTGAGCGGGAGGCGCTGGCACCGGGTCGGTTTCTACCCTCTTCTGTCGCGCGGTATATTGACAATGTATATACGGTAGGCTATACTTATGAATATCAGACACACGCTTCAAAACATAACCTTCGAATGGGATAGCCGTAAAGCAAACGCCAATCTCCACAAGCATGGAATATCGTTCGAAGTAGCTTGTGAGGTTTTCTTTGATCCCTTTGTCTCCTATCAGAGTAAAGAAGTTGTAAGCGATGAGATTCGAGAATCGATTATTGGAATGACTACAAATTGGCGATTATTGTATGTGGTCTATGCTTTCCGAGGGGACATTATCCGTATTATTTCCGCTCGTTTGGTAACGAAGAAAGAGAGAGAAGACTATGAAAACCAATGACCTAAAGAAACGCCTCCAAAAAGACCGCCCCATGACGATGATAAGCATGCGCATGCCGGAAGACGTGATTGAAGATTTGAAACGAGTCGCTCCCTTGTTGGGTTTTTCTGGCTACCAACCTCTGATGCGGGCCTACATCGGTCAGGGGTTGCGGGTGGACTTGGAGCGCCTGGAAGGCAGCGTAGATATTTCAACGCTAGTAGAAAGTTTGAGGAATCAGGGGGTGGAAGAGAGTGTCATCTCAATGGCGGTGGCAGAATCTCAAGGTGGATACGAGGCAGGAGAGTAGCAGAGCAAGAAAACAGGAAGCAGTCAAAGCGTCCGGTGAAGGTGCCGGGCGTTTTTTTGTCTTGTAGTTGTTTGTGTTATCTGCTATACTCTAAACGAGTTTGAATTTCTGATTTTCCCATTATACGAGAAAGGCGGTTTATTATGTTAAGCGACACATTGGTTGACTCTCCCCAATTCACCGTCAGGGTGCGCGACCGAGGACAAATGACCATTCCGAGCAAGTTACGGGAATCACTTTCTATTGATAAAGGTGATATGCTCACCCTTGTTCAAATGGGGAAGGGATTTTATTTGGCCTCCAGGCCACTCCGAACATACAAATTATCAGACAAAATCGCTGATATGATGGAAGAAGAAGGAGTGACCTTGACTGATTTATTGGAAGATTTACCGAAAATACGAGAGGAAATTTATCAAGAACAGTATGGACAGGAAACTTCATGATACCCACTGTTTTTGTTGACGCCAATGTCATCATAGCTGGCAGCGTCTCGCGGGAAGGTGCTAGTCGTGTTGTTTTAGGCCAAGCGGAGTATGGCATGATAAAGCTTGTTGTAACACGGCAGATTTTACTGGAAACGGAACGAAATATCCGTCTGAAATTCCCCAAGATATTACCTATTTTAACGGAATTGCTCTCCTACACTGACTTGCAAATTTTAGATGACCCTGAGCCAGGTCAATATGAGCGATGGTTGTCCATCATCGAAGCCAAAGATGCGCCAATTTTGGAAGCCGCTGTTCAATTTGATCCTGATTATCTGTTGACGCTCAATAGCAAAGATTTTACACCGGAAGTCGCCCACGCTACCGGGCTTGTGATCCAATCACCCGGGGAGTTTGTCCAGCATATCCGGCAAATGATTAGCCAGAATTTGTAGATGACTTGGAGGAGAAGGGTATGAAAAAGAAAACGTTCACGTTTTTGTTGGGCGTTTTGGCTTTTTCGGTCTTTGCCTGTAACATGCCGTCACCAACACCTACGTTTACGCCGAGGGCAGAAGGCCCTTTACTCTCTCAGACCCTGACGTTCACCTCGCCTACTCAGGAACCAATTTCTACGCTTACGCCAACCCTTACCCTCACCTCAACACCTCCGCCCCCTTCCCCCACATCTACCCTATCCCCTACCCCGACCCAAAGTCCGGTCCCGACCCTTGGCCCCCTCTCGCCCGTGGAAGGGTACTTGATCTTGACCAATACTGCTCCCGGAGATCCGTATTATGAGGCCGCTTTAATGCTGAGCAGGTACCGCGATGCTGAAATCATCACATTCAATGACTCCCCGGAGGAGGCCCTCGACAAACTTCGTGCTAGAGAGGTCAGTTACGTGGCCTTTGTGCTCCCCCCCACAACGATGGATGAAGACTTGGCCTATGAAGTGTTCCAAGTTGCTAAAAACCTTGATGCTGAGTACGACACCGATTTTGCTTATGGATTTATCACGGGTATCACACCTGAAGACGCGAAGCAGTATGTGCGAAATGTGGCCGCCTATGAAGCTGGATTGGCGGGAGAGGCCAGCCAGTCCCAGGTTGTTTGGCGTACGGGAGAAGGAGCCATCAGCGGCGGGGCGGGAAGTGTCGCAGATGAGTACACCCAGACAGCGGTTGATCTTCTCAACGAGATGGACCTTGGAGCTGCGCGCATAGACAGCGAAGAATTGACCCTAGAAGAATTGCTGGTAGAAATTAGCCCATCCGATGTCCTTTTATTCAATCTTCACGCCAGCCCAATCTATTTTGAGACTCAGCGCGGAGATGGTCTCTTGGGCACAGATCTCCTGGAGTTGGAGAGAGGCCTGTTTGTCTTTCACACGGGATGCTACGCGGGAGCCGTGCATAAATGGTATAACCAAAACATGGCTTCCCCAGCCACCTATGACGAAAGAGCACAATATGCTGAACCTGCTGATTCATTAACCTTGAACTTTATGCGCAATGGAACGCTGGCTTATTTTGGTCGTCTTTGTATGTGGGGGGGAGGGAACTGGCCCGTGTTCTTATTAGAATCCTTAGAAAATAACCACGAGCTTACTGTGGGCGAAATGATGGCTGCCTGGTATAACCTCCAATCAGCCCCCCGGATCATTGAAGAATCAGCGGCAACTGACATCATCGGCATGGACCGAAACAGATTTTCCTATGCGGCCATAGTGCTTTACGGCGATCCCGCTCTGCGCATCATTTCCCCGTGACATGGTTTATTCTTAGCAGATTTAGATCATGAAACAACATACCAATAGCGGTAATCGGTGAGTGTTTTTCAGTGAATAGTTGTCAAGACGTATGTTGCACGTGCCAGGCACCATTTCGTTTTTGGGGTTGTTATGCAAATATAACAGTTTTGCTGTATAATACATGACTCCACTGAAATAACTACTTTTTGAGATGCGCCAAAAGATGGCAGAGCGACCAGTAGATTAGGCTTGTGAGAGCCAGAAACGCATCCTGGCGGTTCGTGTAAAGGGAGTGTATCTTTTTCGTAAAAAATTCACATAGAAGGCGTAGACAGCGATCAACTTTTCAAAAGTACCCTTTTTTCAGAGGAGTCATACATTGTAGAGGAAGCGGGGAGAGGAAAATAATTTGTATTCTATTGAGGAGGAAATAGTTATGACTGGCGTAACCCACACCCAGAATCAACTCATTGCCGATCTCTCACGTGATGTCGTAGTCGAGATTGCTCCCCACGAAACACCCATGTTCCGGGCAACAAGTGAGGCCTATTTTGATAATCCGGAAAAACTCCTTGAGAGTCAGGAGGGAAAGGATGATATGCTTGGCTTTGGATCTGCAACTGCGGCGACCTTCATGACTCCGGCTGTCTTGGCCGTGGCGACCACGGTCGTTAAGTTCGTCGTGGAACATGCCAAGGAGACTTTCGAAGAAGAGAGCGAAGATCTTCTTAGTGATATTGTCAAGAAGATGTTCAAAAAAGTCCGTCCGGCCGAAGAAGAAAGCCAGGCAGAGGAGAAAAGCGAGGGAGAAGAAGAGAGTGAGCCGGAACCAGCCTCGCCAGCCAAGGAAAAGTCTTTATCACTGACATCCGAACAATTGGATATGGTCAGCAAGTTGGCTTTTGAACAGGCCCGGCAATTGAGACTGTCTGAAAACACAGCCGAACTTTTGGCCGAGTCTCTGGTGGGGAGCTTGGTCGTCACCTCTTCGTAGACGAAAAACAGGAGTACTATGTCCACCGACGCTCAAGCTGGAAATCACTCTCCCCGCCTGAACCCCTTTGCCTTCCCCTCGGACACCAGTTTTCGCTTCGCGTTACTCATCGTCGCTATCATCGGCTCTAGCTTGTTGATTTTTCTTATGATGTACAATCGTATCCCGGGCAAGGAGGAGCATTTTCGCTTTGTTGAGGAGCAATGCCGGGAGGAATCTGAGGCATCCTATCCGGGGGATTCAGTCGAGGATTATTTTTCCAGAACTGACATGTACATAGAATGTATGACGCCTCTCTACCGCACGCAAGATACTTGGGTTCTCGGTAGCGTGGTACTTTTACTTGTTGTAGCTGGCCTGATCTACTGGTTTTTTCCCGATTGGAAAATCTGGCGTGCTGAACTGGTGCCCCTCAGCGCTGAGGATGCCCCAGAGGTGGTGGCTTATGTAGAAGAGTTGTGCCGGGAGGCTGGGTTGTCCGATTTCCCCACGCTTGTCTGGAATCCCCTCAACCCGGCCAGCAGCGGATTGGCCTTTGGCCGCTTTGGCCGCTATTACGTCTCTCTGACCGGTGGATTGGTTTCCTTGTTCTACACCGACCGCCCCGCCTTTCGAGCGGTGATGCTGCACGAACTGGCCCACCTGCGCAATGGTGATGTCGACAAGACCTATTTCACCGTCGCCGTCTGGTGGGCCTTTGTGGTTTGTGTCTTAGCCCCTTTTGTTGTTACGGAGCCTGCTGCCCTCCTTCAAATCGATCAACCTTGGCTTACTCTTTTCCGGCACAGTTGGCGTTTGCTCGTCCTAACTGCCCTGGTCTATTTGACTCGTAACGCCGTCTTGCAAGCGCGGGAAACTTACGCCGATGTGCGGGCTTCAGTTTGGGATGGCCCGACGGGCGCCTTGCGCCGCGTGCTGGCCTCCCTTCCCGTTCCCGAGGGGGGACGTTGGCGCGCCTTGCTGCGAATGCATCCGAATCCTGACGTGCGTTGCCAAACCCTGGACGATACAACGCCGATGTTCCGGTTGAGTTTCTGGGACGCCTTTGGCACGGGCGTCGTGGCTACGGTCGCCTTCAGGAATGTCCAATATCTGCTACCGGCATCCCAGGGATTCTTGATCTCGTTAGGGGCAGCGTTGATATTTGCTCCCCTGGCGGTCGGCGTGGCGGGAATTGGCGTGTGGCGGGGGACGTTCGCCGCCCTGGCCCGGGGAAAACCCCCTCGTGGCAGTGGCCGATTGGGACTCGCTTTGGGGCTGGGAGCCGTCCTAGGCCAAGCGGCATCATTCAGCGCCTATGCAGTTGCCAAAAGGGAGCAAGCTTTGAGAGGGATGGATCTTCTCGTTAGCTATGCCTGGTGGGGCGGTTTGCTTGTCGTTAGCCTCTTTCTTTTTTTCCGTTGGGTCGCGTCCGGAGCCTCAACCTGGCTGGAAGTGGCCATGGCTGGACGCTCCCCGCGTCCCTTTTACCGTTGGGGATTAGCCCTCGCCGGAGGATTGTTGGCGATCTGGCTTGCCTTCCTCTTTACAATACCATGCCAGGTAGGGCATCACAACAGAAATGGTCTAGTATTGTCGAGGCTATCTCAGGCATAGTGGGCGCCGACCTATCTGGCCCGAAGGCCGTGGGTCGGTGGATTTTCACAGGATTTGGATTATTAGCCAGGAACCCGCTTACTCTCCTGTTTTTCATCATTCTGTGGGCCTTCCCTCTGACCGCCTGGTTCTGGCGCAAGCGAGTGGCCTCGCCCCCTGCTCCCAATTGGGCCTTTCTGGATCCATCGCCCCGGCCACTGACGCTGCCCCAACAGAAACCCCTCCGCCTTGGCCGGGCTTTGGTGGTTGGCCTTGTAGGTGGAGGAATATTCTTACCCCTGAACCCAGTTTTGGGCTATGGCCTGCCATATCTTTTAGGGAACAACTTCATCGTACTTTGGATACTTTACGGTCAAGTCGCCTTAGCTGTCTTGATGCAAGTTGGTGTGGCTGTCATCGTTGCGGGATGGGTGAAACGCTTGGGAGGATTGCATGGCCTTTTTGCTGCCTTTGTCGCCGCTTGCCTGATGACAGTAAGTGTGCTGACCTTTGATTTTCATTTTGGGGGATGGCCGATCCTTTTCGAGCAGCTTTGGTTTCATCTTGGGACAGTGTTTAATGGCGGGGCAATCTTAGCACTACTTGCGGCTTTTATAGTCTCGGCAATTGCTAGCTGGTTTCGTCGGCACGAGTCATAGAACGATTCACTGTCGATGAAGCGTCCGGTGAAGGTGCCGGGCGCTTTGGGGTTTAATGGGACGCGGATAGCGCGGGTGAACGCGGATTTTTTGAAATGAGAAAAAATCTATTGGGAACCTCAAATCCGTTCCTTTCCTAATTGACTGTAGTTTTTTGAGGGTTGTTATTTCCGCACCCTTCCAAAATTGTGGCTTGCTTTCTAAGGCAGAGTCGAGTAAGATATACCTCCGTGTGTGACTTGCGCAAGACCTTGCGTATAGTCACTTAAAAATTACTTACACGATACACGTGCCTAAGGAGGTGCTCGAAAAAACAATAAATTGGGAAAACTAGCGCATGAGCCAGAGAACATCTGGCTGACGAGGATGAGGGTTCCTCCGAAAGGAGGCTAACCGGCTGGGGGAAAATCAAGCCGGGAAAATCGAGAAATCAGCGGAAGCCCTCCGGAGCGGTCATGTTCCGAATCTTTTCCCTCCACAAGACGTGATGCACAACCCCTCCGGGTAACCGGTGAGACAAAAGCATCCCGAATGACAAGTAGAGAACCGCCGGGCATCTTGGTGATTTCCCCCGAGTAACAACTTCCCCGGCGCCAAACATTCACCTTGCGACTTGCCCCTTGCCTCTTGCGACTTACACCTTGCAACTCGCAAACTACCGGAGGATACTAAACATGTGTGGAATCGTTGGTTATATTGGACAGAAAGACGCCACCCCTATTGTCTTGAATGGTTTAAAACGGCTTGAATATCGCGGCTACGACTCGGCAGGATTGGCCATCCTAGAGAATGGTCAGATCGAAGTTCGCCGGGACGCTGGAAAGCTGGAGCGTCTGGCATCGTTGGTACAAGAATCCCCTTTGCACGGACAGGTGGGAATTGGGCACACCCGCTGGGCCACCCACGGCGAACCCAACGCCCACAACGCCCACCCCCACCTGGGCATGACGGGGGATGTTGTCCTGGTCCATAATGGGATTGTCGAAAATTACTTGGACCTCAAAGAAGAGTTGAAAGAAGAAGGCGTGGTCTTTAACTCAGAAACAGATACTGAAGTTATTATTCACCTTGTGGAGCGCTACCTGGGGGCCGGAAGAACCTTAGAAGAAGCCGTTCGAGCAGCCCTGCTCCATTTGCGGGGAGCGCATGGTATTGTGGTTTTATCGAAAGATGAGCCTGACAAAATTGTCGCCGCTCGGATGGGAAATGCCGGGGGCGTGGTGATCGGTGTGGGGGATGGAGAGATGTACATCGCCTCCGATTTACCCGCCATCCTGGAACACACCCGGGACATGGTCTTTCTGGAGTCCCGGCAGATGGCAGTGGTGACCCGGTCCGGTGTGAAGGTCTCCACCCTGGAGGGGCAGGAACTCCTCCACGAAGTGCAGACGGTCTCCTGGGACCCGGTCTCCGCCGAAAAGGGCGAGTACCGTCACTTCATGCACAAGGAGATTCACGAGCAGGTGCGCTCCCTGACGGACACCATCGCCGGGCGGGTCGATTTCGACCATGGCCGCATCAACCTCCCCAAGCTGAACCTGACTCCGGAATTGGCCGAGCGCATCGAGCGCATTTACATTGTCGCTTGTGGAACGGCCGCTTACGCGGGGATGGTGGGCAAAGTCCTCATCGAGCGCATCGCCCGCGTCCCGGTGGAGGTGGACATCGGTTCCGAGTTCCGCTACCGGGATCCGATTGTGGATGAGAACACGGTCGCCCTGGCCATCAGCCAATCTGGTGAAACGGCGGATACCCTGGCCGCTCTGGAAGAGGCGCGGCAAAAGGGCGCCACGTTGTGGTCCATTGTCAATGCCATTGGCTCCCAGGCCATGCGCGTGGCGGATGGTTTCATCTCCATGCAAGTGGGACCTGAGATTGGCGTGGCCTCCACCAAAGCCTACACCGCTCCCCTGGTGGATTTGTACATGCTGGCCGTTCACCTGGCCGAGCTGCGGGGCGTCATCAACGAGTGGGAGCGGAAGGGCCTGGTGGCGGATTTGCGCCTTGTCCCGGATTTGGCCGGCCGCTGTCTTGACCGTGAGGCGGAGATTGAAAAGGTCGCCCAAGCCCTCGTCGAAGTCCGGAGCGCCCTTTACCTGGGCCGGGGCGTGAACATGCCCACCGCTTACGAAGGCGCCCTCAAACTCAAGGAAATCTCTTATATCCATGCCGAAGGCTATCCCGCCGGGGAGATGAAACACGGTCCCATCGCCCTCATCGACGCCGACATGCCCGTGGTGGTCGTCGCCCCCCGTGACCCCTGGTACGAGAAAATGTTCAGCCAGATTGAGCAGGCTAAGGCTCGTGGGGGACGGGTGATCGCTGTGGCCACTGAGGGGGATGAGCGCATTCCCCCCATTGCCGACCACGTTCTGTGGGTCCCGGAAACTCCCTGGATGCTCAGCCCGGTGACCACCGTCATCCCTCTTCAGATTTTGGCCTACCACATCGCCGCTTTGCGCGGCTTAGATATCGACCAGCCGCGAAACTTGGCGAAGAGCGTAACGGTAGAGTGAAATCATAGGTGCATTGCACTTCATGTTTTTCGAAGTGCGTTGCACCTGTTTTTGTCAGAAACGATGTGCAATGATTTTGCTACGTCCGCCGCGAACGCGATTCCCTCTTTTGGCACGTATTCTTGGATTGTGAATATCAGGAAGATTTTCTAGACTTCCTGCCACGAGAGGCGGTCCAGCAGCGCCTGGAATACATCAAGGAGTTTTACCAAAGGACGGATGATGAACTGGAAGAACAGCTCATCCAGCGCCCAGATATCTACTTGACGGAAGAGGTTCATCTCTAACAAGTGTGCGGGGGATAGCGAGGTGACAGTCACTTCTAAGCAATCAACGATTGCCGCAATCGAAGATTGCCAGTGACTGTCACCTCGCTTGCACAGTTTTGACATATGAGCCGAAATCTTTAGCCTTGGCGGGAGATGGGGCTTGTGGAAGTGTAGCGATTGACGAGATAGAGGGCGCCAAAAAGGAAGGCTAACGTCCCGGCCAGGTAGAGGCTGACCATACCCAGGCTTGCTCCATCTACCCAGGCGCCATAGATCAACCCTGCCAGGGTGCTAAAGATGGAGACCCAGAAAACATAGACCCAGGCCTTGAGCCGCCCAATGATGGAAGCGGTGATGAGAATGCTTTGCAGGCTGAGTTCCGGGTCGGAGATGAATTTGGGCGTGTTCCGGCCCAGGTAGCGGGTGACGGTCTCTTTGGGAATGAGGGCCGTCATGGCCCCGGCGATGTAGAAGGCGGGCAGAAGGCAAAGCAGGACGTGGGCGGCCAGGTAGGCGGCCAGGTTTCCGAACCCGCTGGTTAATAAACGGGCTAACAGGTCAAGGATGGTTTGCAGCATGGGGGATTCCTATTTTGTTAAACGTTCATCGGGAGGGCAAGCTTCTTGGGCTGCGGAGGATATTTCTGGGGCATGGGTGGCTTCTCCGGCGAAATATTTATCCTGGAACCAGAAAGCCACGTTGACCAAACCGATCATCACCGGAACCTCGATGAGGGGGCCGATAACGGCGGTGAAGGCCACCTCGGAGTTGATGCCAAAGACCGCCACGGCTACGGCAATGGCTAGCTCGAAGTTGTTGCTGGCGGCGGTGAAGGCCAGGGTGGTGGTTTTGGCATAATCCGCCCCAACGCGGCGACCCATCCAGAAGCTGACCAGGAACATGAGCACGAAATAGATGAAGAGAGGAATGGCGATGCGCACCACGTCCAGGGGGATGCTGATGATCAGGTCGCCCTTGAGGCTGAACATGACCACGATGGTGAAGAGAAGGGCGATCAGGGTCATGGGGCTGATGCGGGGGATGAATTCCTGGTGGTACCATTCCTTGCTCTTGGCGCGGATCAAGACAAAGCGGGTCAGGAATCCGGCTAGGAAAGGGATGCCCAGGTAAATGAAGACACTTTTAGCAATCTCGCCGATGGTGATATCCACCAGACTACCCTCCATGCCGAACCAGGTGGGCAAAATGGTGATGAAAATGTAGGCGTAGAGGCTGTAGAAAAGAACCTGGAAGATGCTGTTGAAGGCTACCAGACCGGCGGCGTATTCGCTGTCGCCTTCGGCTAATTCGTTCCAGACGATGACCATGGCAATGCAGCGTGCCAGGCCGATCATGATCAGGCCGACCATGTATCCCGGATAGTCGCGCAAGAAGAGGAGGGCCAGGAGGAACATGAGGACGGGCCCAATGACCCAATTTTGGAGGAGAGAAAAGCCGAGGATCTTCCAGTTCCGGAAGACTTCCCCGAGTTCCTCGTAGTGGACTTTGGCCAGGGGAGGGTACATCATCAGAATAAGACCGATGGCGATGGGGATGTTGGTGGTTCCCACCGAAACGGCCTGGTTGAAGTTTTGGACCGTTTCTGGCATCAGGAAACCGATTCCCACGCCGATGGCCATGGCCAGGAAGATCCATAGGGTTAGATAGCGGTCAAGGAAGGACAGTCGTTGGGGTGATTGTTTTGTTTGGGGCATGGAGAACTCCGGGTATTTTCTCAAGATACTCGAATAGAATTCGAGGCTGATTCGCGTGCGAACAAGTTCGCCTTCCACCTGCGTGGATTAGGGCTTATAACGCGGAAGTAAGGAAGGTGGTGATTTCCGCCAGGGAGGGGACACGTCCGCTGCTGACGGTTTCTTCGTTGATCACCAGGCCCGGAGTGACCATCACGCCGTAGTCGAGGTATTCGGCGGTTTTGGTGACTTTGGTGACTTCGGCCTCGATTCCCAGTTGGGCGACGGCCTTGCGGGTCAGTTGTTCCAGGCGCTTGCAGTTGGCGCATCCGGAACCGAGAATTTTGATGTTTAGCATGGGGGACTCCTGAATTATGAGTTGCGAGTGGCGGGTTCCGGGTGATGGTGGTTGTGTTCTCACTGTGAGTTTCTCCACTCGAAAAAATGAGGCTCAATCAGAAAGAAACAAGAGCGAACGCTGGTTGAGTGCTGTGGAGCGTTTTTTGCGAAGCAGTGTATCGAAACCAAGTGGGTGGGTGTTTGTGTCAAAATCGCTGGTTTCGATACGGCTGACGAAAAGCGTGTCACCCTACTGCCCAAAGGGCCGCAAAGCGAACCGACGCTAACTTTCTTAGCAGGAGTTATCTTCGGCGCAGTGGGGGCAACAGCATTGGCTGCGGGGGGAAGTCTGGGTAAGATCGTCGACTTCCGCCTGGGTGACGTTGGCCAAAGACCCGGCCTGGCGAATGAGGTCAAGGAGACTGGGATCAGCCAGGCGGTAGAAGATGTAGCGTCCTTCGCGGCGGGTTGTGAGCAGGTCAGCCTCCCGCAGGGCCATCAGGTGCTGGGAGATGTAGGCCTGCCGGTAGCCGAGATGGGCCTCCAGGTGGCAGACACAAGCCTCTCCCTGACC
Source organism: Chloroflexota bacterium (assembly GCA_018263575.1). Taxonomy (GTDB): domain Bacteria; phylum Chloroflexota; class Anaerolineae; order Anaerolineales; family UBA11858; genus B10-G9. Next base: position 14,332 of record JAANWX010000041.1, read on the forward strand.
AATGGTTAAAAGAATGCGCAAGCGAGCCGGGTGGCTGAGGGCGCTGAGGAGGTTGTTGATCTGATTGAGGTTGGGCAGGGTCTTTGTATTCATAAACTTGAATGTATTGTACTATATATTCGTTCTTTTGAATATGGCAAAAATACCGCAGAGGCACAGGGACGCGAAAGGCGGTGAGCGCTAAAAAGTTGTTGTTAATTTTTGTACACGGAAGACACGGATGGCACGGAGATATTTTGTACCTTTTTTCCAATGTGGTAAGATTGCCCTAGGCGATTTGCCAAATCGCCTAGGGCAAAGTGCAACTTTTCACCGAAATACCATTTCGCCCTACATATCCATCGAAATATTGAGAAGACACAACCAAAGGTTATTATCTCGTGTTGAGGAGGGGAGAGATGAGTCAAGTATTGCTTATTAAGGTTTTTGGTTTTTTCATTGCATCCCTGGGAATTGTTTGGGTCTCGCGCTCATCTTTGCGGGATCCCCAATCGCACGGTTTCTACCGTTTCTTTGTCTGGGAGGGCGGCTTTCACTAGCCGCCGTTGGCATTGGCAATTGCATCATCCGGCAGGTAGGGATACCTGCCCTACGGAAAGGAGAGATTTGGTATGAGACCATCTACGAGAAATGCGGCTTTTGGGTTGTTGATTCTACTTTCATCGCTCTTTGGCACTGGATGCCAGCCGGGTGAGACTGAATCGCCCCTCGAGACGGCGGATACCACCATTGAAACTATGGTTCCCGTTGCCGGCGATAGTATTGCGCAGGAGCCAACCGCGCCGGTCGTTGAGGAGGATATGGTATTTCAGACGGAAACGGCGCCGGAACCTTCCTGGATCCCTGCCGACGCGGGCGGTGGAACGCCGTGGTATGATGATTTGCGCATTGTCTCTTCTAGCGACGGGATTCATTTCGAAGGGGATCGGCTTTTCCTGCCGCACGCCGGTGTGGGGCACCTTCTTCTGACGCGTGACGAGGAATTGATCGCCACCTTCCAGTATTTTTCTTACACAAACAGAGCTCTCTTCGACCGGATTGCTTATACAGTCTCGGTGGATTCTGGTCAAAGCTGGTCACCGGTGCGGCCGGTGGATATTGATCTTCCCATGCCGGGGCCTAATCCCGTTGACCCGACCCTGGTGGAACTCCCGGATGGATCCCTGCGGTTGTACTTCACGTACCACCAGCATGGCGACGAATACCCGCAACTGTTCTCAGCTCGTTCCGAGGAGATAGGAGGGCGGTTCGAGTGGGAGGGAAAGCAGCTAACGACCGAGCAGTTGATCCTCGACCCGGCCGTGGTCTATTTTCAGGGGGACTGGCACCACTACACGACAGCGCATGAAACTGCTGGAGATGGCCTGGTGCATAATGTGCATTCCACATCCGAAGACGGGTTGAATTTTACACGGCAAGAAGATATCCCGCTGGAAATGAGTTTTCTCGGGAATGCCCTGGAAGTGGACGGTGGGCTGCGGTTTTACGGTTCGCATGCCAGTGCATTTTCGCAGGATGGTTTTGCATGGGAGCTAGAAGAGGAAACCAGGGGACTTGGCGCCGATCCAGGTGTGGTACTCCTTCCGGATGGAACCTACTTGGGGATCTATACGGGTGTTGGGGAGAAGTGAAAAAATGCTCGAATACATCCTCATTGGCAGCGGATTCGCCCTGGCGGCCGCGGTTCAACCCGGCCCTTTACAGGCCTTTTTCCTCTCCAGCGTGGCCCAGAAAGGATGGAAGCGCACCTTGCCGGCCGCCTTCGCGCCTCTCCTCAGTGATGGGCCAATTGCCTTGGTGATCCTCCTGATCCTTCAGCGCGTCCCGGAGGTGATGACCAGTATCCTGCGGGGGGTAGGGGGGATTTTCTTGTTCTACCTGGCGTGGCGCAGTTACCGAGAGTGGAAGCAGCGCCTGGCCGTGGAGCCTGAATCCGAGGGGAACCCGCCCCGCACCCTTCTCCAAGCCGCGTTGGTCAACCTCCTCAACCCCGGCCCTTACCTGGGGTGGAGCTTGGTTTTGGGGCCGGCTTTTTTGGAAGCCTGGGGGCAAAGCCCTCTCCACGCCGTGACCCTGGTGGTCGCCTTCTACGCCACCATGATCGTTGCCCTGGCCGGGACCATCGTCCTCTTAGGCGTCACCCGCTTCCTCGGTGCGGAGGGCCGGCGCACGCTGATCCTCGTCTCGGCCATTCTGCTGGCGGGGCTGGGACTCTACCAAGTGGGGGTGAGTTTGTTCAGGGTTTTTGCAATCTAGGCCGTCTCAAACCAAGCCCAGGAATGAATTCCAAGGTTGCTACACAAAGCCTGTTTGCCAAGGGCACAGCCTACAACCTGGGGGTTGCCCACCGGGCGGGCTCGCTCTACGGTGTACAGCCCATGGGCTAGTGCGTGCCGTAGGCAACACCGTGAGCACAGCGAATCAGGCTGCGCCACCCGAGTCGACCTTGGTCGACTTTGCCGTAGCAGCATTTGAATTGATTCAAATGCTCTCTTGCCAGGGAGTTTTTTGATTCTGGGCATGAAATGAAGATGAACTTTCCTACCCATCTGTGATAGAATCCAGGTAGAATTTTTGTGATCTTTTTTTCGGAAGAAAACGTGGAGCATTTCCCATGAAAACAATCGGCCTGCTGGGCACGAACTTCACCATGGAGGAGGATTTTTACGCTGGGCGGCTGGCCGAGAAACACGGCCTACAGGTGCTCATCCTCCCCAAAGCGGACCGGGAGGTCGTCCACCGCGTGATTTATGAGGAATTGGTGTTGGGCGTTATCAAGGAAGAATCCCGTGCCGAATATTTGCGGATCATGGAAGATTTGCAGGCCTGTGGGGCGGAGGGGATCATTGAAGGCTGCACGGAGATCGTGACTCTGGTAAGACAGGAGCATACGCCGATCCCTTTGTTTGACACCACGGCGATCCACGCCCAAAAAGCGGTCGAGATGGCGCTTGGGTAAAAAAGGTGTCCGTTCAGCCCCTGCTCCCCAGCTCCTCATCACCTCATTCACCATTCCCCATTCGCAATTTGCCATTTATACTTTGCTTCACCCTCTCTCCCTCTCACCCTCTCTCCCTCTCACCCTCGCTCCCTCTCACCCTCTCTCCCTCTCACCCTCGCTCCCCCGCTCCCCCGCTCCCTTCACCCCCGCTCCCCCGCTCCTCCCGCCCCAACCCTATCCTTTTTCTAATAAATCATTGACATTGCTCCCTTTCTTGTATGTTAGAATCGAAGGCGCTATGCTAACAACCAGTCCTTGGCACAGGGATTTCGCCTCAAGGTCAAAGAAACCACACGAAAATTCTTTGTGCCCTCAAAGAAGTTCTTTGTGTTCTTCGTAACTTTGTGGTGAATAAAAATACTTCCGCCAAAGACCGTGGTAACTTTATCCGTATCGAACGCTAATAAAGAAGGTTAAACAATGTCTCCTCGAATAACGCAAGATGTAGTACTCGAAGCCCTAAGCCATGTCCTTGACCCGGAACTCGGCAAAGACCTGGTCACTTTAGGCATGATCGACGATGTGAAAGTAGATGGTTCGGAAGTGAGTTTCACCATCAACCTCACCACACCGGCTTGCCCCCTCAGAGAACAGATCCAGGAAAATGCCAAAAAAGCCGTATTGGCCGTGGACGGTGTCTCAACGGTCAACATTGAAATGGGCGCGGAAGTGCCTTCGGGGCAAAAGAAAGCAGAACATATTTCCATTAAAAATTCAGTCGCCATCGCTTCTGGCAAGGGCGGGGTCGGGAAAAGCACCGTGGCCGTCAACGTCGCCGTAGCCCTGGCGCAAAGCGGCGCCAAGGTCGGCCTGTTGGATGCCGACATCTACGGTCCCAACATCCCCACCATGATGGGCGTGGAGCAAGTAGGCGGAGCGACAGAGGACCAGAAAATTATTCCCGCCGAGGCCCATGGGGTAAAAGTCATGTCCATTGGCTTCCTGGTCAAACCCGAACAGGCCATTATCTGGCGCGGACCGCTTCTGCATTCCGCCATCAAGCAATTCATTAACGATGTCGAATGGGGTGAGTTAGATTATCTGATCATTGACCTCCCGCCGGGAACGGGCGATGTGCAACTCAGCCTGAACCAAGTCCTAGACCTTCAGGGCGGCGTCATCGTCACCTTGCCACAAGATGTATCCATTGACGACGCTCGGCGCGGATTGAATATGTTCCAAAAACTAGAGATTCCGGTCTTTGGCGTTGTCGAGAATATGAGTTATTTGGAATTGCCTGGTGGTGAAAATATGGACATTTTTGGAAGTGGCGGTGGGCAAGCCTTGGCCGATGAGGCCGGTATTCCCTTCATTGGAGGTGTCCCCATTGACCCCGCCGTGCGCGTGGGAGGCGATTCTGGCCTTCCTATCCTGGTTTCCCAGCCTGACGCGCCGGTTTCCCAAGCTTTCCGGACCATCGCTTCAGCGATTGCTGCCCAAATCAGCGTAGAAGCCTATCGTGGGTAATGGCAAACTGGTAGATTAGGAGATTGGGATATTGGGACATTGGGACACTGGGACACTGGTTTTACCCAATCTGCCAGTTTACCAACATCACCAATTTCCCAATTAACCAACATACCAACATACCAGCATACCAACACACCAGCATACCAACACACCAATATACTAACCTGCCAATCTACCAATCCTTACCTCGTCACCTCATCCCCTTTAAGGTAAAATCCCCCCATGACAACAATAGCTGTAGGAATTCAATTTCACCCAGGGGGAAAAATATATCATTTTGATGCCTCCGCCCACCCCGATTTAAAAGAAGGGGATTATTCCATTGTTGAAACCAGCCGGGGCCAGCAATTAGGACGTGTTATCACCACCATAACTTCCCATAAACGGGTTCAGCACAGGAATTGGAAACCCATCATTCGCAAAGCTACTCCGCGTGATTTGGTTCTGCGTCAGATATGGGAAAAAAAAGAGGAAAAGATTTTAGCCGATTGCCACGAAATTATTAAGGAAAATGATTTACAAGGAGTTAAACTGGTCTCGGCGGAGTTTAGCCTGAAGGGAGAACAACTAGTCCTTTTGTATAGTTATGAAGAAAAAGGCAACCCGAACCTGCGTTCAATTGCTAAGGCCATGGAGGAAGCTTACCCTCATGCCGAGATAAACTTGCGCCGGGTAGGCCCGCGTGATGCGGCAAAAATCATTGGTGGCATGGGCGCTTGCGGAAGGGAGATACGCTGTTGCACGGAATTTATGACCTCCTTCAAACCCATCTCCATTAAAAAAGCTAAGGCCCAAGGAGTTTCACTTGTCCCCTCCGAAATTTCTGGCATGTGTGGGCGCTTGCGCTGCTGTTTAGATCACGAACACCAACTTTATGTAGACGCCAAGAAAAAACTTCCCAAATATGGCTCGCGAGTCCGTACCCCGCTAGGCAGAGGGAAAGTCGTCCGTTTATATCCCTTACAAGGCACTATTCGTGTAGACTTGAAAGAAAAAGGTTATCACGAGTTTGTGTGGGAAGAGATTAAGGAGAAGCAGAAAAAATGAGCACAGCAGATTTTATAGCCAAAGCGCAGGAATTGTTTCCCTACACCCAAAAACTGCGAAGAGAATTTCATCGCCATCCAGAGCTTGGGCTTGAAGAGAAGCGCACAGCCCGGCGGATTGTGGAAGAGCTAGAAGAGTTGCCAGGCCTGACCGTCCAACCCGGCGTGGGCAAGACGGGGGTGGTGGCCCTCCTGGAAGGCGGAAGTCCCGGCCCAGTGGTCTTGCTCCGCGTGGACATGGACGCCCTCCCCATGATGGAAGAAAACGACGTCCCTTACGCTTCCCAAAATGATGGCGTCATGCACGCCTGCGGTCACGATGGGCATATTGCCATGGGACTCGCGGCGGCAAAACTCCTCCACGCCCAACGGGAGAATCTGGCCGGGATGGTCAAGTTTGTCTTCCAGCCCGCTGAAGAAGGAGACGGTGGGGCGGCGCTCATGATCGGAGATGGGGTCTTGGAAAATCCCCGCCCTGATTATGCCCTGGCCCTCCATCTTTGGAATGAAAAGCCCCTGGATTGGTATGGTATAGCCCCTGGGCCGACCATGGCTTCCGCTGAAACCTTTTCCATCAAAGTGACCGGGAAAGGCGGCCACGGAGCAGCCCCTCATAATGCCATTGACCCTATTCTAGCCGCCGCTCACATCGTTACTTCACTCCAAAGCATTGTCTCAAGAGAAGTAGAACCGGTAGATGCCGGCGTGGTCAGCATTACGAGTATTCACGGAGGGACTTCCCACAATATTATCCCTCCAGAGGTGGAGATGCTAGGAACCACCCGCTCCTTCGAGGCTGACACCAGAGAACATATTTTAAAACGTCTTCGAGAAATTGTTGCCGGCGTGGCGGAAACCTTCCGCTGCGAGGCAGAAGTGGAACTTGACGATGTTTCCCCAGCGGTAGTGAACGACCCGGAGGTCACCGCTCGTGCCCAAGCCGTCGCGCGGCGCCTCTTCCCGGATGGGACCATAACTACCGAATACCAGACCATGGGCGCCGAAGATATGGCCTTGATGATGGAAAAAATTCCGGGGTGTTATCTGTTGATTGGCTCCGCTAATGCCTCGAAAGGCCTGGATGCCAAACACCATCACCCCTTGTTCGATTTTGACGAAGAGGCGCTGATTTACGGCTCCGCCCTTATATCTGCTGTGGCGGCCGACATTTTGCGTTTCTAAGGTGGCTCAATTGAAGTATTAATAATTTGAAGGTACCTGCTCAATATGCTGGTGGTGTAGCCGGGGTTTCTACGCCGCGCCGTGCGGGCCTGTGGCCAGGCGCACAACATGACCCCGTGGGCGCGAGATATAGAAATCTCGACTACTATTTTGAGCAATTACATTTGAAGTTATAACCCTAAAGGCCCAGGCATTGCATGCCCATACGGAGGTTTTTAGGGTTTTCTACTGCGTCATCTCAAAAATATGGGGCAAGACCTCCGAGGTTTGCCGAAAAACCTCGGAGGTCTCAGCCCCCAAAAATATGTTTTAAGGAGAACCAATGACCAAAACGAAATCGGCATCCGAACCTGCTGTGAATGATTTTTCTATCACAGTGGGCACGGTGAATGGTTCGGGCAGCCAGACGGCAAACATGGCCCTGGTGCGTGCCTTTTTTAAGATGGGCATCCCTGTTTCTGGTAAAAATATATTCCCTTCCAATATTCAAGGGCTGCCGACCTGGTACTCCATTCGAGTTAGTAAGGATGGTTACCTGGCGCGCAGCGAAACCACCGAAATTGTGGTAGCCATGAATAAAGATTCCTTTGCGGAAGACCTGGACAAACTAGTTCCGGGGGGAATCTTCCTTTACGCGGACGATATTCGCCAAGATATAACGAGAGACGATGTCCTCCTCTATCCCATGCCGGTCAAAAAACTAGTGCGCGAAGTGGAGCCCCCCCGTGAACTTCGTGACTATCTGAATAACATGGTTTATGTGGGCGTTCTCGCTCACTTGCTTGGCATCGAGGTTGAGAAACTTCAACAAGCCCTGGATTTTCATTTTGACGGAAAGCAAAAGCCCATTGATTTGAACATGGCCGTTATTGGAAAAGCGGTCCAGTGGGCTGCTGAAAACATCGACCAAGCATCTCCATATCGTGTGGAAACCATGCATGGGACCGAGGAGTATATCATGGCCACCGGTAACACGGCGGGCGCATTAGGTTCTATTTATGGCGGTTTGCAATTCTCAGCCTGGTACCCCATAACGCCGGCCACAGGTTTGCCCGAGGCGGTCATGAAATATCGCCCTATCCTGCAAAAAGACCCAGAAACTGGTAAATATAAACTTGTCGTTGTCCAGGCGGAGGATGAATTGGCCGCCGTGGGGATGGCCATAGGAGCCGGCTGGGCTGGTCTGCGCTCAATGACGGCTACCTCAGGGCCGGGCCTTAGCCTGATGGCCGAATACACCAGTTTAGCCTATTATGCCGAAGTGCCCATTGTCCTTTGGGATGTGCAGCGCATGGGGCCTAGCACCGGTTTGCCCACGCGCACCTCACAGGGCGATATCAATTTGGCACACTATTTGGGACAAGGTGATACACAGCATCCCATACTCTTCCCAGGATCTGTGACCGAGTGTTTCGAATTCGGTTGGAAAGCCCTGGATCTGGCAGAGGAACTCCAAACCCCGATCTTTGTGCTCATTGATTTGGATTTAGGTATGAACCAGTGGATGACGCGCCCTTTCCAGTATCCCGATACGCCCATCAAGCGCGGTAAGATCCTTTGGGAAGATGACCTGGAGAATCTGGACTGGGAGTGGGGCCGCTACCTGGATAAAGATGGGGACGGCGTCCCCTACCGCACCGTTCCCGGCAACACCCACCCCAAGAGCGCGTATTTCACGCGTGGCACCGGCCACGATGAATATGCCAATTACAGTGAAGATCCTGAAACTTGGGATGCAAACCTCAAACGTCTCAACCGCAAGTTTGAGCTGGCGCGGACCATGGTTCCCAAACCGGAAATCCACCTCCAAGAGGGAGCGGAAATCGGTATTATCGCCTTTGGCTCCACGCATCCTGCTGTGAGTGAGGCCTGCGATTATTTAACCGCAGATGATGTCAAGGTTGATTATTTACGTCTCAGGTCTTTACCCATCACCTCGGAAGTGAAGGCTTTCATTCGGGAGCATGACCGGATTTACGTCATCGAAATGAATCATAGCGGCCAATTACATCAGATCATTACCCTGGATATGTCTGACCAATCTGCGAAACTGATTTCACTGACCTATAATACAGGCTTGCAATTGACGGCTGATTGGGTAAAAAACGCTATCTTGGCTGAGGAGGAGAAATAACCGTGGCTAGAAAGAAAAGAGTGAACGAATTAGGGTACTCTAAAAGTGATTACGCCGGGGCACCTTCTACACTGTGTGCTGGTTGTGGCCATAATGCCATTGTGGGCCAGATGATAGCGGCTTGCTACGAAGAAAATATTCCCCCTGAGAAACTTGTCAAATTTAGCGGGATTGGATGTTCGAGCAAAGCCCCCACGTATTTTATGAATCGCTCTTTTGGATTCAACGGCCTGCATGGGCGCATGCCATCCTTGGCCACGGGGGCCTTATTCGCGGATATGTCTTTGATTGGCATTGGCATGAGCGGAGATGGAGACACGGCCAGCATTGGCATGGGACAATTCAAACACGTCATGCGCCGCAATGTGCCCTTGGTTTACGTGGTCGCCAACAATGGCGTCTATGGTCTCACAAAGGGGCAGATGTCCGCCACGGCCGAAGAGGGGTTAGCCCTAAAACGCCAGGAGCAAAATAAATATATGCCCATTGACATCGTTTGGGAGGCGCTGGTTGGCCGGGCATCCTTTGTGGCCCGGGGATTTTCTGGAGACCCCAAACAGCTCAAGGCGTTATTCAAGGCCGCCTTGCATCACCACGGCACGGCCGTCATCGATGTCATTAGTCCCTGTGTTACCTTCAATAACCAGGATGATTCGCATCACTCCTATGCCTGGGGTAAAATACATGAGGTGGCTTTACACGAGCTTTCTTTTGTCCCTCCGGCGGAGACTATTAAAGTGGAGTATGCAGAGGGAGAAACCGCTGAGGTTGAATTACACGATGGGTCGCAAATTTTGCTTAAAAAGTTAGGGCATGACTATGAACCAGATGACCGGGGCGCCGCCCTCCAGCTTTTGGAAGACGCCAACAAGAAGAATCAACTGGTCACCGGATTAATCTACATCAACCCCAAACAAAAATCAATTTTCGACATCGAATACCTCCCACCCTCCCCCCTCAACCGCGTCCCCGACGAGGAACTGCGCCCCAGCCGGGAGTCGTTGGGTGAGGTGAATGCAAAGATGTTTTAGGGGGAAACCTTCAGACTTCAAAAGTCTTTGATGAGACTTTTGAAGTCTCTATTCAGAGATGAATGTCTAAAAGAAAAGACCCCGCTTTGTAACGGGGTCTTTTGTTGTTGTGTGTAGCTAATTGATAGTTCGCCCACATTACTGACGATTACCAGAATTTCGTTCTAAGATGAATCAAATTCTGTCCAACCTCCAATATCCAATATCTAATATCTAATATCTAATATCCAATATCTAATCTCCACCCCCCATTCGCGCAGATTGGCGAAAATTAGCGGATTAACCCTGACAACTTCTAAGTTTGACCATGACATAGTACACCCTGACACCTAATTTTCACCTTGATATACTATAAGCCACAATCATTTCACTCCGTTCTCTTAATAAAGCCAGCGAGTATTGGTGAATTAGACCTTTAGCGTAGGGGGATTTCTTACTTTGTATCTCACGCTTCACTCATTACTCGTCACCCATTACTCGGAGAGTCTATGCCTCATTGGAGACAACCCCTAGACCGAGACCAAATTCAAATCCCCCTTGGCATTGTCCATATCATTGATGAACGCTGTAAGGGATGTGGATTTTGTATTGAGTTTTGCCCCCAAAACCTATTCATTATCTCAGAGCGCATTAACGCCAAAGGCTATCATCCTCCTGAAGTGATCCCAGACCTTGATTGTGTGAATTGTGGCTTGTGTGCCTTGCTTTGTCCGGACTTTGCCATTTACATAGAAGACGCTGGAACGCGTTCTCCGGAAACAATATCCCTCAACCCTAAGAGCGAGGTAAAGTAATGAGCGAAGAAAAAGGATTATTGACCGGTGAGCATTACCTGTTGGGCGACCACGCCTGTGCCGAGGGAGCCATCCTGGCTGGGTGCCGCTTCTTCGCTGGATACCCCATCACCCCCGCCACCGAAATTGCCGAGCGCATGTCCGTTCGCCTTCCGCAAATTGGCGGTACCTACGCCCAAATGGAAGATGAGCTGGCCTCCATGAACGCCATTCTGGGCGGCTCGTGGGCTGGCGTCAAATCCATGACCGCCACCAGCGGCCCCGGATTTTCGCTGATGATGGAAAACCTGGGGCTGGGCATCATGTTGGAGACACCCTGTGTCCTCGTCAACATCCAGCGCGGCGGCCCCTCCACCGGCCTGCCCACCCTCGTCGGCCAGCAGGATATGATGCAAGCCCGTTGGGGTTCCCACGGCGACTATGCCATCATTGCCCTCAGCCCCACCTCCCCCCAGGAAATTTTCGACCTCACCATTCGCGCTTTCAACCTCTCCGAAAAATATCGTCTCCCCGTCCTGGTGATGAGTGATGCCGAGGTAGGGCACATGACCGAGAAGGTCGTCATCCCCCCACCGCAAGAGATCGAGATCATCAACCGCCCCGAAGTGCAGCGCGGTGATATCGAGCCGGACCATTTCCGCATCTTCCGGGATAGCGCTAATGGAGGGGAGGGCTATGTCTCCCCCATGATCAAGGTCGGGGACGGGTACCGCATCCACGTTAGCGGCTTGACTCACGACGAAAGGGGCTACCCGGCCATGTACGCTGAAGCCAACGAGTGGAACGTGGCCCGCTTGATGGATAAAATTCACGCTAACCGCCATGACATCATCCAGGTTGAGGAACACGACTTGGAAGACGCCGAAGTAGTGGTTGTCTCCTATGGAATCTCGGCCCGCACCTCGTTGTGGCCCATCCAGCAAGCCAGGGAGGAGGGCCTTAAGGTGGGCTATCTCCGCCTTATCACCGTGTGGCCCTTCCCTGAGGAGCGGGTCCGGCAGATGGCCAAGAACGTCCGTGCCCTGGTTGTCCCGGAGTTGAACATGGGGCAAATCGTCCGGGAAGTGGAGCGTTGCGCCGCAGGCCAGGCCGAGGTCGTCGGCGTCAACCGTCCCGGCGGCGACATCCTCGAACCCCACGATGTGTTGAATGCCATCCGCCGTGCCGCTGGCCATGTTTAAAAGCGTAACGCAGGGATGCACGCCAAAGGCGGGCCTGAGGCCAGGCGCAGGGGCGCAGAGTTTTTAAGATTCTTTTCCCAGGTAGTCAAATCCCCGGGTAGGTAGCCCAACCGTGTTGGGCGGGTTTGGAAAATGATGCTGTGCCCAATTCAACCGCCAATACGGTTGGCTCGCTACCCGAAATAATCCAAACTCATCACGCATTACTCATTACTCATTACTCATTACTCCTCACTCCTCACTCCTTACTCATAACTCACCAAACTATGCCTCCAAAAACCATGTCCTCCAGCGAACGTTTGAGAATACTAGGCTATGAACCCCTTACCGAAAGTGATTGGGAAACCGGCCTCCACCCTATGGATGATTTGCTGCGTGGAGAGCGTTTGCCCCACATCTGGTGCCAAGGTTGCGGGTTGGGCACGGCCCTATCCACGTTTGTGAACGCCTTGCAATGGCTGGAGAAGAACCAAGAGTGGGACTTGGACAAAGTGGCCGTTGTTTCTGGGATTGGCTGCACGGGGCGCATTGCTGGCTACGTACGCCTCGACTCCTTCCACACCACCCATGGACGGGCTATCCCTTTTGCTACCGGACTCAAATTGGCCAACCCGGAGCTGAAAGTCATCGTCCTCTCCGGGGATGGCGACCTGGCCGGGATTGGCGGCAATCATCTCATTCACGCCGCCCGGCGCAACCTGGGCATTACCGTGGTTTGCGTCAATAACTTCATCTATGGCATGACCGGGGGACAAGTAGGCCCCACCACGCCCCATGAAGCCCGATCCGTCACCTCCCAATATGGCAACTACGAATACCCCTTCAACTTGCCCTACCTGGCGGCCGCCAGCGGCGCCTCTTTTGTTGCCCGCTGGACAACGCTCCACGCCCGCCGTTTGGGATGGACCCTGCGCGATGCCTTGGCTTATCCTGGTTTTAGTTTTGTTGAGGTCATAGCCCCCTGCTCCACTGCTTATGCTCGATGGAATCCCGATGGGAAAGGCCTTGACCCGGAAAGCCTGCGCCGGCGCGGTTTAGAGATCATGAAACATTATCAAGAAGTGGGACGCATAGAGCATGACATTCACCCCAAGGATGCCCACATAAAACTCAACGAGAAAGGCGAGATGGCGGAAATTGTCGAGGGTGAGTTTGTTAAAGAAAGTCGCCCAAATCTTCAGGAAGCCATTGACCAGCGCGATGTGTGGGCCGAAAAAGCTTGGCAAAGGGCAAAAAAGGCCCTTGACGAGCGCCCGGATTTACCCGCCCAGACCGAGCATATCCCGCGTACGGAAGTACAATTGGGCGGCTTTGGTGGCCAGGGCATCATGAGCGCGGGGAAAATCATTGGCCGCGCCGCCGCCCTTTATGATCAATTAGAATCTTGTTTCACCCAGAGCTATGGCCCGGAAGCTCGCGGGGGAGCGGCCGGTTCGCAGGTCATCATTGCCTCTGACTCCATCCACCACCCCCACCTGGTGCGGCCTGGAAGCATGATTATGATGTCACAAGGCGCATATAGCAAATATATCCCCAATCTCGCCCCAGGCGGTATGTTGCTCATCGATAGTGAATTGGTCACTCTCCCCGACGATCACCGCGCGGATATCACCACCTACGGAATCCCCGCCACAAGGATTGCTGAAGAGGCTGGCAATAATCGCGCTGCCAACACGGCCATGCTCGGATTCTGGACAGCCATCGTCGGCGCCGTCAGCCAGGATGCCATGCGCCAAGCCGTGATTGAATCCGTCCCGCCCAAAACCGTGGAACTGAACGCCAAGGTTTTTGATATTGGCTATGAGCGTGGACTGGAAACATAATGCATTCAAAGAAATGGTAAATGGTAAATTGCGAATGGTGAATTGTAAATGAGATACTGCAAGCCAACGATCATTTACAATTTAAACTTCACCATTTACCATTTACAATTCGGTTTTTAAGGAAGCTCGAGCAGGATCGGCAGAGTCCGGGGAACTGGCGTTCCCCTCAGAGCATCGATAATCGATTAGAAATCGACCTAATCCACGAAGGTGGATTTAGCAGGTCAGCCTCGAATTCTATTCGAGAATTGGGGATGGTTCATAATTGACTATACACTTTCAAAATTCATATGTCGCTGCGAGGGCCTCTTCGAGGTTAGTATTTTGTGACGCGGCAGCCTCCCGGTTAGCCTCCCGGTTAGCAATTGTGCATTGAAATCAGGGAGATTGCCACACCCCCAAAAAGCGGGGGTTCGCAATACCAACGGGTATACCCTTGCGGTATGACATATGGTTTTGGAAAAAAGTGTCCTCTAACTTCTAGCTTGAAGTGAACCATCCCGGCAATTATTGATAATTCACCATTCACCATTTATTTTGGTTTTTAAGGAAACCCCGTGACTAAAGACGCCCTCATCATTGGCGGAAGCCTAGCTGGACTACAAGCCGCTCTTGACTTGGCGGATTCTGGCCTGCGCGTAAACCTTGTGGAATCCTCTCCCTTTTTGGGGAAGGAGGGTGCGGCGACCGTGCCCCGCCACCTTCTCAATTCTCGAATGTTGGAGGCCGCCAAACATCCCAACATCAATATTTGGACGAATACGCACCTCACAGAGGTAGATGGGAAATCGGGCCATTTCCACGTTGAACTGCGCCACCACCCCCGTTACATCGACCTAGAAAAATGCACCGCCTGTGGCGATTGTATCGAAGTTTGTCCCGTTACCGCCCCTGGCACAAATCACCCGGTCATTCACATCGAAGATAGCCAACCAGGTTGTGCCGTTATCCACAAAGTGGGCCAACCTCCTTGCGCCAACGCCTGTCCCGGCGGCATTAACGTTCAGGGGTACGTGGCCCTCACTGCGCAGGGACGTTTTCAAGAAGCCATCGATCTCATCCGCGACGCCATCCCCTTCCCCGGTATTTGCGGGCGGGTTTGCACCCATCCTTGTGAAATCAACTGTCGCCGTACAGAGGTGGATAAGCCTGTGGCCGTTCGTCTTCTCAAGCGGTTTCTCGCGGATTGGGAACTCGAAAATGTAGGCCGAATTGGTAATTCGGCAGACGAGATGCCATCTCATCCTACAGATGTAGGCCGAATTGGTAATTCGGCAGACGAGATACCATCTCGTCCTACAGATGTAGGCCGAAT
>JAANWX010000042.1 GCA_018263575.1 Chloroflexota bacterium
CTGACCGCAGGTCTCCAGGTAATTGAGCCACATTTTTTCCCAAGAGGGGCACCCTGGAGGGTATGCTTCTCTAAAGAGATACTGCGTAATCGCGAAGACCTTCGGTCACTTCAGGTGCGCGGTCGGGAGACTCTGCGCACATCGAAATAAAGTGACGTAGTCTGAAAGTTATAAAGGAACTTTCAAAGACTTACTTAGTAAGATGGGATAGTGACGAAAATCACCATGACTTACCAACTTGGATCAATTAGAGCCGTTGTATCCAAAAACCCTCTATATTGCCTAAGGAGGTAAATCATGGCTAAGGATAGTGTAACACAAAAGTCGCCTTTTATCCGATCTGGTCAAATACCAAAACGATGGCAAAGAGAATTTCTTCGATGAATGCAAAATTTGAATTTTCTGGTTCCTATTTATCCTCTATTCCCTCTCTTAAAACTTCTACAAATTCATCAAATTCCTGCGTCGTGAACTTCCTCTCCGCCCGGCTTAACCCTTTGAACATCCGTCGGCGCAGCCCTTGGGTGATCTCCAGTTGAAGGCCACCTTCTGCGCACAAATTGCAGAGATTGCGTGGATGCATCCCAGGGTGATCGTCGTTGGCTTCCGAGGCCGTGAAGCCGCCACTTTGTAATGATCGTATGAGACGTTGCTTAAATGCTGCCTTGCGGCCGCCCACATAAACGGCATCCTCGTCACCGTCGCAGCCATGAATGGCCACCACTGTCGATGCGCTTTTTACCATTTCCAAGCATAGGGGATCATCAAAGCGCGTGCTGGTGATATGCAGGGATTTGTTGCCTGTCCGTTTGAGACCCTCGAAGCAGTAAACAGAAAAAACATCCCCGGCCAAGGCTTTGGCAATTTCTGACGTGCCGCGTTCGATACCGCCACCATGGGGGGCAATGACAACAATCTCAGAGCCTGTGTTGCGGATATACCGCGCATAATCTTGGCCTTCGATTTCGCCCTTGGTTAGTTCTGCGAAGTTGGCATATTTATCTTTTTGGGGCATTGATGTTTGTTTCCCAGTAGGTGATGGTTATTTCTTCACCTCTGCTAATCGTCTCTAATAATTCTTTCATTTTGAATCTTAAATCTTTTGCAGTTGCAAGCATATTGGCCTCCATAAAAAAGGTTTACGTTAATTAGTATAAACCTTTTTGTGCCGCGTCAAGAGGCCACTTCAACCGCTTCCCCGCGGCGGACGCCCCACATCAGGGCCAGGGCAATGAGCATGAAGAGAGGGCCGACAATCATAATGGAGTTGTAGTTTTCCCCCATCACCTGGATGATGCCTCCGTTCACGTTGGGGCCAGCGATGGCGGCCAGGGTTGAGAAAAGGTAATATAATCCTGTGTACGTGCCCACGCGGGCGTCCTCGACCAAATCCACCACCATAGGCAGGGAGTTGACGTTGATCAGCGACCAGGCGATTCCAGAGGCCATCATCAGCAGGCTTATCACCCGCACCGTGCCCAGGACGGGGACTTCGGCCATAGCTTTGGCCAATACGTCCGGGGAGAGGAAGAACATGACGCTCAACAAAACGACCAAGAGCGTCAACCCCGTGGAGATGGTCACTCGGCGGCCTATCTTTCCGCCAATGAATCCGGATACCAGGGCGAATAGCACAAAGAATAAGGATAGATGCCCCAGAATGCTGGATCCGTCCCCCGCGCTCAACCCCAGGTGGTGGACCGAGTAGAGCGTGAAGAAGGCCTCAATGGCGTTGTAGCCGATGAACCAGGCCATGATGGCCAGGAACAAACGCAACGCGCTTTTGTCGGGGTCGTTCCACACTTCGCGCAAACTGAGGAACATATTGGGTTGTTCCTCGGCTACTCCATAATCTTGTGGCTCTTTGATAAAGAGGAAGACGAAGATGGCAGCGAAGAGGACCAGGCCCGAGCCGATCCAGAAGGGGAGAGCGGGGTTTTGCTCGAAGAGTTTTCCGCCCATTAAAAAAGCAATGATGGCCCCTATGCCGCCCATGAAGTTGATGACCCCGTTGGCCTGGGAGCGTTTGGGGGAGGGGGTAACGTCCGCCATGAGGGCGATGACGGGCGTGCGCCAGAAGGCCATGCTGAGCAGCAGCGTGGAGGTGCAGGCCACGAACAAGGGCAAAATCGCTGCTACAGGAATGAATCCAAAGGCCACGGCAGAGATGGGAGCGCCAATCAGCAGGAAAGGGATCCGCCGCCCAAAGCGTGTGCGCAGTTTATCTGACCAGGCCCCAACCGGAGGTTGAATGAACAAAGCCGCGATGTTGTCCAAGGTCATAAAGAATCCGATCCAGAAAGGGGCGACCCCAAATTTTTCGGAGAGAAAAATGGGCACAAAGGCGTTGTACACGCTCCAGATGACGCTGACGCCAAAAAAGCCAAAACCGAGTAAAAATATTTTTCCATAGTTGAATTTCTTCATGGGATATGCCTCCGTAGGGTGGTAGATTGGGAAACTGGGAAACTGGGAAACTGGGAAACTGGTATATTGGTTAGAGCGTTGGCGGAGGTAGCGTTAACTCCTTAAAGTAAGAAAGTACCAGATTATGGATATGTCCATTTGTGACCACAAATGAGCCGTTGTGAACGGTCCTTTCTCCATGAATGTCTGAATAGGACCCACCCGCTTCGGTGATAATGCAGGCTGCGGCAGCGCAGTCCCAGGCTTTATCGACCAAGCTAAGGCAAGCGTCCAGCTTCCCTGAGGCAATACAGCCATAGGTATAGGCATCCATGAACCCATAAGTATACGCCCAGTCGCTCATAAGACTGAGAAGGGCGTCGCTCTTGGAGTCGGCCCCTTTTTTGGTAAACCCCACTCCGCTGCCCATCACCTGCGCGAAAGAATCTCTCGTGGATACGTGAATGGGTTCCCCGTTACAATAGGCGCCGCTATTTTCCGCAGCCCAATAGGTTTCGCCAAGGGCAGGTAGGTTGATCACGCCCACTACAGGCTTCCCATCCTCTTCGAGGGCAATCAACGTACTGTAGGTTGGTATCCCCCGAAGATAAGGCCGCGTTCCATCAAGAGGATCAACGATCCATGTTCTACTACTTGCGCTTTGTTGGAGGCCGGTTTCTTCGCCAAAAAATCCATCGTCAGGGAAATGCTCGAAAAGCATCTCCTGGATGATCGCTTCGCATTTTTTATCGACTTCGGTAACTGGCGACTTATCGTCCTTGAGTTCCACTTTTTGAATTTCGGCGTGGGATTCCAGTTGGATTTCACCCGCTTTACGGGCAGCCGTGAGGGCAATTTTCAGTTCTTGTGAATAGGGCATAGTAGACTTTCTCTTCTATTATTTTTAAGAGCATGATGGGCTTGAAATATTTGTAAGTGTTCACCACCCCAGTGCTATAGACTTCAAAAGTCTTCAAACTAACGCCTTTGGCGTTTGAAAGTTCGGAAACGCTCATGAAATTTTTCCCAAAGCAACCTCTGAGACTTTTGAAGTTTGCTTTAGGGGGAGGGTCTGAACGGTTACCATTCCTTTTGAATGAATGCAAAGCCAACAGTTTTCGGTCCAAGATGGGCACCTAAGACAGGTGTGACATTGACAGAGATAGGTTTCTCAAAATCCGGAAAGAGGTTCTTGACTTTTTCCCACAAGTCCTCGGCGGCTTGAGGGGCATTGGTTTCTACCAATTCCAGGGCGTCTTTCCCGCTTTCCCCCTCGGCAACGACGACGATGTCCTCATCCCGGTCCAAAACGGAGCGCATGCCCGCCCGAACGATGGGGTGGTCATCAATGATCACAACGGTGATGGGTAATGGATGGCTCATGGTTTAAAGAAGGCGTTTGTAGTTTGGCCAAGTTTTCATTCAGTTGTCTATCACTTGTCTAGCAACTATTGGGATGGTTCAGAAATATTTAGACACTTTGGGTACACGAAGTAGCCAACCGCGTAGGCGGATTTTGCGCAACAGCGGCGAATTGATTCGCTTGTTTAGCCCTTGGCGGGTAAGAAACCCGCCCTACAGTGCCAACTCTGCTAAGGAGATGGGCCCGTTATCCCGTTTTTTGAATAACTAACTTCGCAGGTTCTTCTCCAAAGGGTAAAATTCCCAGGGTGAGGTGTTTTTTTCTCTGGTGAATTTTGATACGCGCAAAGTTGATTCCCGTGTGTTCGCTGGGGAAGGGAAGAAATTCGTCCATTTCCCACCCGTAGTTAGGGAGCTCGCGGAAGTAGAAGGCCTGGAGCGCACCCATGCTGTTGCCTCCTTTATACGCCTTCCAGTTTTTGATATTCGCAATATCATCGATGACGTCATCGGGTGGGACAGGGATATAACCAGGAGGAAGGGGGAAACCGCCAGAATTTGTTTTAATTTCATTGGCGCGTTCTATAAACGCTAAGCTGGAGATAATCTGGGTGAAGAGAGGATCAAGTCGATCCCGCTCTTCTTTGTGATGCACAACTGTAAAATGTAAGAGAATCAAACCGCGTGATAAAACCCCCACCCATAGGCGTTTTTCATCGCGTTTGGGAAGGACGATTTCCACCTCGAAACCAGATGCGCCACCCATTTGCCAAGAAGCTGACCCTGTGTTCTTGGCGCCCACCATCACGGCAAGTTTGCCTACATGTTGCCCCCAGAGCGATTCAATGGGTTTGTTCTGACCATTCCATTCTCCACGCACAAGCAATTGAGCCGCTTGAGGGCCACGATAATCCGCCCGGAAGGCTTCCGGAACAGCGGCAAATACTTCTCTTTCTTGATCGGTTTTGTGAATCCAATCGCCCGGGTACGTTAATTCATATCCCCATAATTGATTTTGAAAGACAGTCATAAATACCCTGTAAAGTATTATCCTCCAGCCACAGCAGGGATATAGGCAATCCGGTCCCCATCTTGGGCGACATCACCGGCTTCAGCTTGAAGGTTATTACGCACAATCACTTTAACTTCCTCTTCGGGAAGGTTGAGCATGTCTCGGATTTCAGTTAATGTTGTCCCTTGTTCGATTTTTATCGCTTTTTCTTCGCCAATACCCAGGTCTGGTAGGTAGCGACGGAGCGTCGCGAAGACAACAACGTTTACTTCTATCATAGAAAAAAGAGCTCCAATCTATTTAGCGTTTGAGCCATTATACTCTATACGACCAACCCAGACATATCGCGACCAAAAAGCCCCAGGCGGTCACCATCCTTGATTACCACGTTCAAATCCCATGACTGACAAGTATCATCCCGAACTTGTTGGTACCCTAAAAAGCGGGCATATTTAGTCCGCGAAGTGAGCAGTTTGTGATTGATAAAAATTGTATAAAGCTCCTCGATATCGATGCCAACCCGATCAAGCAGCATTTGTAAGGTTTCATCCTCGATCGCTTCAACTTCAATAACGCTGTTTCCTGAAGGACGAGAGTCGGGCGCGTAACGACGCAGTTTCCCATACAGATAGATAGAGATCATAATTTTAAATACAGAGAGACTTACGGCTTTCCCGTAAGTCTCTCTACCTCGTGGCAATGATTAATCTTCTTGTACCCAGGCATAAACCTCGTCGAGGTCTTCGTCTGCCATTGTCCATTTCACGTTGTGGGGAGGAAGTTCTTCGTAGCGCATGAACTCAGGCAGGCGGTCATCGGCGGGGGTGAATCCGGCGGCCTTGTTGAAGAGGCGCTCCATTTTGAGGACCTCCTTGCCAATTTCAATCACATCGTCACCGGTGATATCCAGCCCGGTCACGCCAGCAACGGATTCGGCCATACCTGCCCATCCTTCTTCAATATCGAGAATGGGGAAGGCAATGAAGAGGCAGTAACCGGTGCTGTCGATGAAGGCAGTAGCGGCCTGGAAGGTGAGGGACAATGCGTCCTTATCTTCGTCAGCTAGTGGGTCAACTTTCCCTCCCACACCAGCGATTTCGGGAGCGATTGTATAACCTGAAGTATGATCCGCGCCCATGGTAGTGGTGGCGTAGGTGACGCCGATGCCTTTGATAGCGCGTGGTTCATAAGCAGGCATGGATTGTCCCTTGACTGTGGGTACGCGATGGACGCCAAAAGCTTTCGCTGTAGCTTCCACGCCTTGACCATAGATGCGCCCTAACGGCGTTCCCTCGCGAATTTCGTCGAAGGTCTTAAGGGCGCCCTCTTTGTCACCAAACTCTAAAACACCAGCTTCCATGGCGATGGCGATGGTATTGCCAGCCTCAATGGTATCCACGCCCAAGTCGTTGCACTCACGCGTCATCTTGGCGATGTAGTCAAGATCATCAATGCCGCAGTTAGCACCCAATGCCCAAGCGGTCTCGTACTCGAGACAGGAAACCAGGGCGCTGCCATCTTCATCGGGGTAGATGTTGGAACATTGAATAATGCAGCCCGGGTGACAACTGTGGCCTGTCATCCCTTCACCGCCGCGTTCTTCGACGATTTCGGCAACTTTTTCGCCTGAATTCAAAGCCGCGCCTTCAAATTGGCCAGCGCTGAAGTTGCGGGTGGGCAAGCCTCCGGCTTCGTTGATGATGTTCATCAGCACGTTGGTGCCAAAAGCGTTCAAACCGCCATCTTTCTTGGTCAAATCGTGCTTACCGATAGCTTTGGTGAGTTTACGGCGGCCTTGCTTGAAGAGATCTGCATCAGCAATATCAACGCCGGGCCCATCGGTATCATCGACGACAATGGCTTTGACGCCGCGTGCGCCCATGACCGCGCCCATCCCACCTCGTCCGGCATAACGTCCCGGTTTGTTTTCCGGGTCATTGACCGAGATGCCAGCGTTGGAGAGTTTCATTTCCCCAGCCTGGCCGATGCCGATCACGGCGGGTTCGTTAGGATATTGCTCCCAAAGAATTTCATCTACATCGTACATGCCTTTCCCAATCAGGCCAGAAGCGTCTTCAAATTCGACGCCGTCCTTATTGATGACCAGCGTGTACCATTTGTCCTTCTTGGGGACACCTTCGAGGATGATCGCGGCAAGTCCTAATTTGGCGATTTTTTGTCCGGAAAGCCCACCGGAGTTGGCTTCCTTGATGGTGCCGGTGAGGGGGCTTTTCCCGCCAAATGAGGTGCGTCCACTGCTGGGGGCGGCCGGCGAACCGGTAACCCAACCCGGGGCGATCACTACTTTGTTATTAGGGCCAAGGGGATGACAAGTCGGATCAACTTCGTCATAGGTTATCGCCGAGGTCAAACCACGTCCGGCCCAACGGGCCCATTTTTCAGGTACGTCCTCATAACTGGTCTGCATGTCGCTCATGTTAATGCGTAAAATCTTTTTTCCCATAGGGGGCCTCCTTATAGAGAGAATGAAGTTGGTAGGTTCCGTGTAGAGCGAGTCGTTAACTCACCTTTCGAGAGTCCATCTTGAACTGCATCACTGGGTAGTAAGCCAATCGCATTGGCGGCTTTGGTAGAGGGAATTTTTTGATAGAGATTTACTCCTCTTTTTTATAGGTATGGTGTAATGGGCCATGTTCTTTCAAGACAGATGTTAAGCTTTCAGACATTTGGGCCCCGTCGCGATATTGATAAGGCCACATATATCCATTGGAGAAAATACCTATATGATCACCATCATGAAGTTTTTCCTTAATAGCGGCATTTAAGCCTGGAACATCACAAAGGACGGCGTTAATAAAGAGATAACCACGATCCTGGGGAGAAATATCCAAGTCTTCATAAAGATCCTTGATCGTAGCGTCATTCGTAACTTGAACATTAGTTTGAGCAACGTATTTCCCCCCTTGAATCCTTGCCAATGTTCCGTAGAGTGCGACCTCGACTGTGATCATGTATGATTAGGATATAGTTCCATTGTCTAAATGCTTGGGGTAATGTTGTTCTGATTATATCAACCTTAGACTGTAACGGGCCATTTTCATACCTTCCTAAACAAAATGATGACAGAATACACCCCTCAAAGATGATTTCCTTAATTAGAATATTTTTTAATATTAAAATAAAATTTAACCCAAGACACCGGAAGTTCCCGACTCTTGTAGCGCTTTCCGGTAGCTAGGTTTAGGAGTAAGCCCCATGCAACCTTTCCAAAAAATCGACTCCTTCGGCCCCATAAAAACCGTCGCCGATCCCCTGCGCTTGAAGATACTGCGCCTGTTGATGGCTGAATCCGCCACCCTGTCACAATTGGGACGCACTTTGAATCTCCATCCCGCCAAGGTTCGTTACCACCTCAAACAATTGGAAGAGATTGATTTAGTAGAACTCGTTTCGAAACGGGAAGTAGGCGGCTTTGTGGAAAAATATTACCGCGCCACTTCCCGGGCCCTGATGGTCAACCTGGTCATCACCCCGCAAACTGAGCGGCGTGAGCCGATCATCGCCATGGGCAGCCATGACCTGGCCCTCGACTTGCTGGCCCAGACCCTTTCTCAAAACCAATCCGCACCAGAGATGTTCACCGTGCCGGTAGGGAGTCTGGACGGGCTTTTGGCACTGCGCCAGGGGATGTGCCAAATGGCCGGATGCCACCTTTTCAATCCCCAAAGCGGAGAGTACAACCTCTCCTACGTGCGCCATATTTTCCCCGACCAAGACATTCAGGTGGTGACCCTGGCCCGTCGCCAACAGGGGATGGTGGTGGCTCCCGGAAACCCGCACCAACTCCAGGCCCTGGATGACCTGGCCCAAACGGGCATACGTTTCATCAACCGTAAAAAAGGGTCAGGCACACGCCTGTGGCTTGATCAGCAACTACGCCAAAAGAAGATCCCGGCGGAAAAAATTCCCGGCTACGACTGGACGGTGAACACGCACCTGGACGTGGCCCAAGCTGTGGCGGAGGGCCGGGCGGACGCCGGGATCGCCGTCCTGGCCGCTGTCCAAGGGCGGGAACTGGATTTCATCCCCCTCTTCGAGGAACGCTACGATCTGGTCATCCCCGCAGAAACTTACCAAAATCCCTTGCTGGCCCCAACGCTTGACGCGCTGCACGCAGGTGACTTCCGGCGCACCGTGGAGGGCCTGGGCGGCTACGACACGGGAGAGACCGGGCGTGAAATCCCCCTACACGATATGGCTGTGTCTCCCGACTAGCCATCTAGCCTTGACCGCAGGTCTCCAGGTAATTGAGCCACATTTTTTCCCAAGAGGGGAGACCTTCGGTCACTTCAGGTGCGCGGTCGGGAGACGCTGCGCACATCGTTGCAGTTCGGCGCTAACCACTCTCGCAGAATCCGAACTGCAATGCACTTTCTATTTCATTCCAAGTGCAATGCAGTTCTTGACCAATAATTTTCGAGCAATACAGGTATTACCTCAAAAATCGGGGCAAAGACTTCCAACCTTCTCCGTGAAATCCGTGTCCCCCCATTTCCCAGTTTCCCAGTTTCCCAGCTTACCAGTTTCCCAATTTCCCAGTTTCCCAGTCTACCAATCTCCCAGTTTCCCAGTCTACCAATCTCCCAGTTTCCCAGTCTACCAATCTCCCAGTTTCCCAGTCTACCAATCTCCCAGTTTCCCAGTTTCCCAATCTCCCAGTTTCCCAGTCTACCGACACCCCCAAAAACCTATGAACAAGAAAACCTTGATCCAAATCTTTGCCCTATTCATCACTTCTTTTATAGCACTCTCCGCCTGCACCTCTCCCCCACCGGCGGAAGGATCAGCCCTCAGCGGAGAAGTCATCATCTTCCACGCTGGAAGCCTGACCGTGCCCGTGGATGAACTGACCACAGCCTTCCAGGAGCAGCATCCAGGCGTGACCTTCCAAACCGAGGCCGCCGGCAGCCGCACCACAGCCCGCAAAGTCAGTGAACTGGGCCGGGAGGCCGACCTGGTCATGTCCGCTGATTACACAGTCATCGACTCACTCCTCATCTCTGACTTCGCCGCGTGGAACATCCGCTTTGCACGTAACACCATGGTCATTGGCTATCTTGAGGGAGCCAAATACGCCGACGAAATCACCAGCGAGAACTGGTACGAGATCCTCACCCGTGAGGGCGTAATATTCGGCCACTCCGAACCAAACGCCGACCCCTGCGGCTACCGCACGCTTATGGTGTGGCAATTGGCAGAAATGCATTACGGCATCCCTGGACTATACGAAAGCCTAGACACAAGTTGCCCGCCTGAAAACATCCGCCCCAAAGAGACCGACCTAATAGCTCTCATAGAATCCGGGGATATGGATTATTTCTTCATCTACCGTTCTGTGGCCGTGCAACACGGGCTTGAGTTCATTGAACTCCCCGAAGAAATCAATCTCAGCATGGTGGAACACGCTGATTTTTACAGCCAGGCCACGGTGGAATTGAGCGGCTCCGAACCGGGTGAGACCATCACCACAAAGGGCAAGCCCATCGTCTACGGGATAACCATCCCCAAGGATGCCCCCAACCCTGAGCTAGCGATTGAATTTATCAAATTCCTGCTCAGCGAAGAAGGCCAGACTATCTTAGAAGAACAAGGCCAACCGCCGGTCATTCCCCCCGTCAGTGCCCAGTACGACGCCCTTCCCAAGGAACTACAAAACCTGGTTGAGAAATAGTTAGTCCGGCAAGTCCCCGGCACTTAGAAAAAGTGCCGGGGACTTGCCGGAGACTTCCCACCCCAAAGGTACTCCCCCATGACCTCCCCCTTTGCAAACAAACGCACTCTCACCTTCACCCTCCTAGGGGCCTTGCTCCTGGCCTTCATCGCCTGGCCCATCCTGCGCACCCTCACCTCCAATAGCCCCGCCGCACTTTGGGAAACGCTCCTGGATGCCGAGGTCAGAAGGTCCATTTTGTTCACCTTTTCCAGTTCCGCCATTGCCACGCTCATCGCCTTAGTGCTGGGTGTGCCGTTGGCCTACCTCCTGGCCCGCGTGAACTTTCCCGGCAAGCGTCTGGTGGAGGGGTTGATCGACCTCCCCATCGTCATCCCCCACTCCGCGGCTGGAATCGCCTTGTTGATGGTTTTTGGACGCCGCACTCTGCTGGGCAAAGCCTTTGGGTTGGTGGGATTAAAGTTCGTCTCCGCCGCGCCGGGCATCGTCATAGCCATGCTCTTCGTCAGTCTCCCTTTTCTGGTGGATTCCGCGCGGGAGGGATTCGAGGCGGTGGATGCCCGCCTGGAGCGAGTGGCCCGCAGCCTGGGCGCCTCCCCCTGGGGGGCATTTTGGCGGGTTTCCGTTCCTCTGGCGTGGCGGGGGATCCTCAGCGGAATGATCATGATGTGGGCCAGAGGCTTGAGCGAGTTTGGGGCCGTGGTCATCCTCGCCTACCATCCCATGATCGCCCCGGTCTTGCTCTACGAACGCTTTGAATCTTTTGGATTGACCTACGCCCGACCGGTGGCAGCCATCATCATCCTCATTTGCCTGGTCGTCTTCACCTTGCTGCGCATGGTAAACAATGGGGGAAATGGTCACTCCTCAACTAACCATGCTCGAGCTGGATCGCCAGATCCAGCGGGCTAAATCCGGGGGAACTGGCGTTCCCCCTCGAGCTTAGGACTGACACCCCCACCTAAGCCTGCAAAGGACTTCAACCACAATGGACTACATTCAACTCCAAAACCTAGAAATCAAATTAGGAGAGTTTCATCTCAGGGACATTAATCTCGTTATCAACGAAGGCGAATATTTCGTCATCCTCGGCCCCACCGGGGCGGGGAAAACCGTTCTCTTGGAGAGCATGGCTGGCCTTCTCTCTCCCCGCCGCGGGCGCGTGTTCCTGGGTGAAAGGGACATCACCGATCTCCCACCGGAGCAGCGCAAGGTGGGTTTCGTCTACCAGGACTACGCCCTCTTCCCGCACCTGAACGTGGCCGAGAACATTGGTTTTGGGTTGAGAACTTCGCAACGTTCGGTCAGGAGACCTTCACTATCCCGCCATAAAAAGAAAAATGAGCACGTCAACCGCCAGGTGGAGGAGATGGGCCAACTGCTGTCCATCGACCACCTTCTCCACCGCGACCCTACCACCCTCAGCGGCGGGGAGCAGCAGCGGGTGGCCCTGGCCCGGGCCTTGATCGTCAACCCCCACCTCCTTCTCCTCGATGAACCCCTGAGCGCTCTCGACCCGGGCACACGCGAGGGGTTGCAGCGCGAGCTGGCCCGCGTCCACCGGGAGTTGGGTACCACCACCCTCCAGGTTACCCACGACTTCGAGGAGGCGGTGGCCCTGGCGGACCGCATCGCCGTCATGCAGGAGGGACGCATCGTCCAGGTGGGCACACCAGAAGACATCTTCCGCCGCCCTGCCACGCCTTCTGTGGCCCGCTTTGTGGGGGCACGCAACGTTTTCGCGGGGCACATCGAAGAGGAAGTCCAGGATGGGCACAAGAGTTTTCGGGTCAATGGGCTGCGTTTCGCGGTGGTCACTCCCCTGTCCGGCCCGGCCCACGCCTCACTCCGCCCGGAGGACATCATTCTCTCAGCAGAATCCCTCCGCTCCAGTGCGCGGAACTCCTTCCCCGGCGTGGTGGGGGAAATCGCCGACCGGGGCGCGTTCCTGTATGTGACGGTTCGGATTAACTCCCTTGCCCAAGTCCCCGGCACTTGCCGCTACGCTTCCAGAAGTGCCGGGGACTTGGGCGGGACTCACCCTAGCTCTCACCCTAGCTCTCGCAGCCCTCACCCTCACCCTAACCCTCGCTCTGCGTGCCCTTCGGGCATCCCACAGGGAGAGGGGACTGGGCTAGGGGAAGAGGGGATTGAATCGCCCCCATGCTTTATTTGCATGATCACCCACCGTTCGTTGGAGGAGATGGCCTTGGAAAAAGGGAGCCAGGTGCACATGTCCTTCAAGGCCTCGGCGGTGCATGTGTTTTAGGGTGGGAACCAGGTATCTAACGTTGTTGTCGCTGAAAAGTTTCAACAGATCGGTGAAGTCGGAGTTGACGAACATCAATACCCTTTATTCTGCTGGCATGGACTACTAACTCCCATGCTGCCGCGAACCTGGCTTGGGGAGTCTGTTTCTGCCAGAAGGATAGCGTGGCCGAGTAGAGACGTCCCGACGGGGCGTATCTACTCGGCCCCCCAAAGCGCCTCCAAAGCCAGTAAATACGACCGCCACCCAAAACCCGTGATCCTTCCCTGACAAACTGGCGCGATCAAGGACTTTTTTCGAAACGCCTCCCGCGCGTAAACATTGGAAAGATGCACCTCCACGACGGGGATGCCAATGGCCGCCACCGCGTCCCGCAAGGCGACGGAGGTATGCGTGTAGCCGCCGGGGTTGAAAATGACCCCATCCGCTTTGGTGGCCGCTTCGTGAAGGGCATCGATCAGCACGCCTTCGTGGTTAGACTGGATGCTGTAGACCTCCACGCCGCGCTCGAAGGCGGCCTCCTCCAGGCGACGGTCGATCTCGGCCAGGGTCAACGAACCGTAAATTTCAGGCTCACGGGTGCCGAGCAGGTTCAGGTTAGGGCCATGTAAAACAAGCAGCTTCGTCATCGTCACTCCTTTTCCTCCTCCACGCCGCCCCGGCTTCGTTCAGCGGGTCCACTAACGGGGGAAGTGTGATAGGGGGAAAGAATAATCTCTTCCAACATATTTTCCAGGTCTTCAATTTCCACGCCCACGCGCACTTCACCGACCTTGACGGGCAAGGCAAAGGTCGGCACACCTCCCGATTTCTTCTTATCGCTGTGCATGGCAGCGGCCAATTGCGAGGGACGTATCCCTTGGGGGATGTCAACCGGCAGGCCGAGGGATTCCAGCGTGGCGGCAATCTCGCCCGCCAGGCCGGTTTCGGCAACTCCCAAACCTTCGGCAAGACGCGTCTCCACCACCATCCCTATCCCGACCGCTTCGCCGTGGCGTAAGCCATACGCGGAGAGGCGCTCAACCCCGTGCCCAACAGTATGGCCAAAATTAAGCGTAGCGCGGATGCCGTCCTCGAAAGGGTCGGCTTGGATGACCCAGATTTTGACACCCATGGCGCGCGTGATGAGCTGGTGCCAATCTTTGCCAATTTCCTCCCTTCCCCACGTGCAGATTTCGAGCAGTTCGGGGTCACCTATCACGCCATGCTTGACCACCTCCGCCAGCCCGTTGCGGATTTCGGCTTCGGGCAGCGTGCCCAAGGTGATGGGGTCAGCGAGCACAAGTTGGGGGGGATAAAAGGCGCCCACCAGATTCTTGCCTTCGGGGAGGTTAACGCCCGTTTTCCCGCCCAGGCTGGCATCCACCATGGCCAGCAGGGAGGTGGGCAGGCTGACCCAGGTCACGCCGCGCATAAAGGTCGCTGCCGCAAAGCCCGCCATATCGTTGGCGATCCCCCCGCCCAGGGCAAGGACCGTCCCGCCGCGCTCCATGCCCGCCGCGAGTAAATCCCGCCACAGTTGAGTCATGGTTGGCACGGTTTTGTTCTTCTCTCCTGCCGGGAAAAGTATCAGCCCCGCGCCCAGACGCTCCCGCAACGCATGGCCATAAAGGGGAGCAAGGTTGGAGTCGGTAATGATCACATAAGGCGGATGGCAGCCGTGTTCGGGCAGCAGGTGGGCCAGCTTTTCCAGTCCCCCACGCTCGACGCGGGCCGGGTAGCCTTCCCCCATCCCCCGCAGGAAAAAACGCCCCAATCTGTTTTGAATGGCAAAAGCGCTTTCAAGCGGGGTGCGCTCTTCGGTATCCAATTGAATGGGAAAGGAGTCGTAATGCCTCTCGCGCTCGTCTAATAAGGCCTGCAAAGAATTATTCTCGAGAAGGGGGCGCTGGTCGTCACCACACCGCAAACGTTCCCTTAGCGCGGACGCTCCGGCCCGCAAACAAATCACGCCCCCATCTTGGACATGGTCCCGGTTTTCTGGCCGCAAAAGGGCCCCGCCCCCCAGCGCGATAACGGACGGCGACCGGACGCTCTTCATGGCGTGCGTTTCCAAGGCTCGAAAATGCCCTTCCCCCTGGTTGGCGAAAATCTCAGGGATGGAAGCACCGGCCTCCTTCTCGATCTCCGCGTCCAGATCAAGGAAAGGGAGGTTGAGGTTCTGGGCTAGAATTTTGCCAATCGTGGATTTTCCCACGCCGGGCGGTCCGTAGAGATAGAGTATTGAGTTCATACTTGTTTCTGCCACCATCGATGTTCCTGGTTATCGAGTTGAATATCAGCCAACTTTGCCCGTTTCAATTTTTCAAAACGCGGCTTGATCTCCGCCAGCGAGTCACCGCCCAGTTTTTCAAGGAGGGCATCGGCCAACACAAAGGCCACCACCGCCTCAAGGATGGGCACAGCACGCGGGACGGGGCAAAAGTCTGAGCGCTCGTACTCGGTGTGGCTTTCCTGGCCGGTGAACAGGTCAACCGTCTTTTGCGGGGTGAGCGTGGAGGCGATGGGCTTCATCGCCGCGCGGAGGAGGAGCGGCTCCCCGTTCGTCATCCCCCCTTCGAGACCCCCGGCGCGATTCGATTCGCGGACGAGATCTTGCCCTTCGAGCCTTATCTGGTCTTGGACTCCCGTGCCGGGCCGTTTTGTGTTCGCGAAAGCGTTGCCAATCTCTACGCCCTTCATGGCTTGCACGCCCAAGACGGCCGCCCCCAAGCGCGCTTCGAGCCTGCGGTCCCAGTGGACGTGTGAGCCAAGCCCCGGCGGAAGACCAAGCGCAAAGACCTCGATCACGCCGCCCAAAGTGTCCCTGGCCTCGATCACGGCTTCAATTTCAGCCACCATCTTCCGGGCCGTGGCCGGGTCTGGGCACCGGACCTCTGATTCTTCGGCGCGTTGGGCGCGGTCAGAGAGCGGCATTTCAGACAAGGGGGCAGTGACCCTACCCAGCGAGGTGACATACCCCCCAAGCTGAATCCCAAACTCGTTGAGAAATTCTCTGCACAGAGAACCCACCGCAACCCGGGCCGATGTCTCTCTCGCTGAGGCGCGTTCCAGGGAAGGGCGCAGGTCTTTGTAGCCATATTTCAGCACGCCGGCGAGGTCCGCGTGCCCCGGGCGGGGAGCGGTCATGGGCGGGATGTCTTTCTCTTTCCATTTTTCGTGGTCTTTGTTGAGGATGGTGAGGGCAATGGGCGCGCCCGTGGTTCTTCCTTCCAGAACGCCGCTCTGAATGAGAACGCGGTCTCGCTCGATTTTCATGCGTGGCCCAGCCCCATAGCCGCGTTGGCGGCGCTGGAGTTGGTGATTGATGTTCTCAGGGTTGATCTTTAGCCCAGCGGGCATTCCTTCGAGGATGGCGAGCATGCCGGGACCGTGTGATTCGCCGGCGGTGAGGTAGCGGAGGGGCATGGAGTCTCCTTCTTAAACCATAAATGACGAGGGAAGTTTCCTTCCTGTCCAAATTTCAAAAGCTATTAAGGCTTGTTCAACCAACATCCCCATCCCGCCCCGGACACGTAACCCGGCCAATTCCGCGTCGCGCATGAGGTGCGTGCGAGGAGGATTGTAAATGAGATCATAAACAGCAGCCATGGGCGGAAGGGGGAGGCCTTCAGGCCAGGGCGAACCTGGAGCGTGGGCCTTCATCCCCACCGGCGTCGCGTTGACCAGGAGGGAAAGCGCGGGCAGCAAGTCAGCGAGTTGAGAGGCCTGATACTTGCTGCTTGAGATTCGGGGAGCCTGGCGGGTATTGTGGCACGCGTAATGATTGGCAAGTGATTGGGCTTGTTCAAAACGGCGCGCGGCAACAGTCACCGTCCACTGATTTTGGAGCAGGGCATAGGCCACAGCGCGGGCTGCCCCACCCGCCCCAAGGATGAGGGCCTGGGGAGGGCCGGGAGGCGGCTGCGAGGGCTTGTGGCCCATTTTATCTTCTCGGAGTAGATTTTGCAAATCATGCCAAAACCCCTGCGCGTCCGTGTTGTCACCCCTGAGTTGTCCGTTTTTTAGGGAAATGGTATTGACCGCGCCAATGGCGGCGGCCGTTTCGCTCAACTCGTCCAGGAGGGGGATGACAGCTTGTTTGTGGGGGATGGTCACGTTTAGGCCGTGAATCTCTCCCGCGCGGACCCGCTCCAACATGTCCGCCAGCGCATGCGGCTCCCCAGGCGGCACCGGATAAAGCCGATAATGCCCCGCCAGGCCCGTCTCTTCAAGCGCGGCCTTATGAATTTTGGGCGAGAGGCTGGCATGGATTGGGTAGCCAATTAATCCTAGTTCGTATTTTTGTGGTTTATGCGCCATGTGGGTAGATTGGTGATATTGGGAAATTGGGGAATGGGCGCAACGCGGTGGTGCAGGTTCGGCTCATCAATGCCGAAAACAAAATGGCGATGCACGCTCTGGTAGGGTGCTGATGGTGGAACATCAGGTTGTATCCTGGTTGCCCAGTCACATTAGCTATTCAAGCGACTTCGTGTCGCACGCACTGAAATTCGTTGGTAGTTATGGAATGCTTTGATGAAATTACAACGATGGAAGCTGGGCTAAGTGTGACCATGCTTCGTCCTCCTCTGGTCGCTCCCAATCGCGCGCCAGAGCTGGTTCGCTCAACAGCGCATTATTGATTTCATCCACTGGCTCCTCATTAAGAATGGTGACAATCACCCGACGTGATTTTGGCAGGCTTGATTCTTCATGGACCCTTAAATTTCCGTTTTGATCAATGACACCTTCGAATGTTTGTAACATAACCCATACTCCTTTGAAAAAATCATCACCCCATATTTCTGTCAAACCAAGGTTTACAGCAAAGAGTTTACCATGAAATCTAATTCTAAAAAAGCGTAGGGGGCGCGGGGTCGTCCGCATAAAAGCCGAAGCGGTGAGGCTATTTATAGGCTGTTCTGTCGGCTCCATGTGCGGATAATAAGCCGCCGCCCCGACAATGTTCACCGGTCAAAGTATCTATGGCAGAGACCCTAATGTTGAAGGACCGGGCGAAGCGAAAGAGTGCGTCATGTCACGCACTGGTAATCAACAACTGGATCGTATCAATAAACTCAGCCGTTGCTCCTGCCAACGGCTCAACTGTTTCTGCTTCCAGGAATACGAAATCAATATAATCCCCTTCCTGACGAAGGTCAAACAACCGGTTATAAAGACGCCCACTTTCTTTCGTTACAATACCTGGTTTGACGTAGTACTGATTAAACAAAGCCTTAACACCACTGTGTTTAGAAGCTGTATGACCGCCTTGCACCAGCAAAGCTGACACGGCGTAAAAGGCTGCGTAATAGAGACGATTGGCACAAGTATTCCAATGGTCTTCGTTTTGCATCAAGCGCGCTTCCTCCATCGATTCGGAGGCACGTTGCAACCGGTAGCCAATCAATGCTTGAAGTTCTTCCTTTCTCATACAGCAATCCCATCCCTTTCGACCTGTTGTCGTAAAGGAATAACTGAATAGCGTGCTGACAGCCATTCTTGTTTACTGCGAATGATACTGCTCAATACTGTGTCGGTTTCCAGTTCTATATCGTACAAACGATCTTTGATTTGTCTTTCCAACACCTTATCTCTTGGTGAGGACAACAAGATGAGAAAATCCCAGTCAGATTCAGAGCTAGCCACGCCCTGCGCGCGCGAACCGTACAGAATGATTTCCGCTTCAGGCGATAGGTCGTGAACAGCCATTTTTATACGTTTTAGCAATACATTTCTTTTAATCGATTGAGCCATTTTCTGCTCCTTGGGACCATTAAACCATCATTTCCACAGTTGTCATTGTGCCGCTTAAATTATAACCAATCCCTAAGGATTTTTTGCAAACGAAACGGATTAGGGACCATGCAGCGCGTCAAAAAAGATACTGTGCTCGTAGTAACCCAGCCACCTCATAATGGACATTAAGAGTATAGCATACTTTGACCCGGCACCGCAAGGAAAATTCGGGTTTTGTAATGATTCCCTCCGCCGACAAAGTCCGCTAATCTTCGCCAATCTTCGCTAATTTACCCATTCACCATCCACCACTTCGCACCCGACGGATGTGCCCATCCGTCTCGAGCGTGGAAAAGAAACCGCTCCCGCCGCATCCTAACTCCTAACTCGCAACTCGCCACTCCTACCCCGCAACTCCTAACCCCCACCCACCTCCTCCATCACCACATCCTCCACATCCCACCCCTTCTGGGCCATCAAATCCAGGAAGGCGCGGCGGAAGAGCAACCGAACGCGGATTGAAACCTCGGAGGTATCAATCCCGGAAGCCTCGAAAACGTAAACCGTGGTATCGCTCCCCAGGGCGGGGATGCGGTTATCGCTGAGGACCCGGGTCGGGTTCCAATACGCGCCCGTGGGGGAAACCTCCGTCCATAATTCCTGGAGGATTTTGGCGTAGGCCGTGCCCGGCTTTCCGGCGTAATCCCGCGCGGCCAGGCTGGGGTAGGACTCGCGGTTGGCCTCCGTCAACCCACCCCAGGCCGGGACGGTGGGTCCTTCCACCAGGGGGAGAGGGTTCCCGTCCGGGCCGGTCACATCCACCAGGAGGATCATGTGGCGCAGGGGGCTGTCGGTGGGGACGTGATGGCCGGTCTGGTCGTTGGTGATGGTCACAGTGACGGCAAGTTGGGGATTGGTAGATTGGGTCTCCACATCCAGGGATACAGCGTTTTGGAGCAACTCCTCGTCGCTGGCCCCCGGCATACGGTGGCTAAAAATCGTCGCCGGATCGCGTTCCAGGCCGCCTTTCTCCGGCCTCACGAAATGCGTCGCGCCGCTGGGCGGCATGTGACAATCCTGGCATGTTTGTCCTGTTTCAGGATCGCTATAGGGACTATCCAGCCACTCGCCAAAGGAATTGTACACCGTTGTGCCCCAAAAAACGCCAAAATGACACGAGGCACAGAACTGGCTCTGCTGTTGGAGCGGCGAAAATGTATCCGGGCTTTCATATTCCCAACCATCTAGGACAGATTGGAAGTGACACAACACACAAAAACGATCCCATCGATGGGATGGAGGTACTGGTCCAACGTCGTCAATGGGACCAGCAAAGAATTGATGCCCCTCGGGAGGACGCCGAAATTCGAAGGACAACACGCCGGGCATATTCTCATACGGTAACCCGGTTTCTTCATTTAAGTTTACGTCCCAGACTTTGTGGCAAAAGTCGCAGGGCACCCCTTCCGCAGCAACCCCCTCCACGTTGGTTGGATCAATGCTGTATGGGTCGTCCACCGAAGCCGCCGGGGTGTGACAGGCGGCGCAGTTCCCGTCCGTTTCCGGGAAATCGAGCTTGTAGCCCGGGCCGTAGTACGGCTGGTCGGGGTCTGGGGGGAGGGGGAAAGAGCCGTAGTCCCGGCTGTACCCGTAACGCGTGGGGGGACTGTGGTTGCCGTCCACGTCCGTGCCCTTGTACATGGTCAAAAACCGGGGATTGGTGGCGGATTGGGAATGCGCGTCCTCCACCCACTCATCCACTGGGAGAGCAAAGGACAGATCTGTCCCAGCCCGGCTATGGCACTCCGAGCAACCCTGTTCCTCCCCTTCCCCAGCATGGAATTGGGAAGGCAGCCATTCGTAATCGGGATTATCCTCGCTGGCGTGGGCGTGGAGGTGGAGTTCGAGGTCGTCAACGCCCGGCATGACCTCCTCGCCCCCGACGATGAAATACCCCTCCGCCCAGGCCGTAACCGCCACCGGCTGGTCGGGGGGTAACCCTTCTAGCGTGAAATGCCCTTCCGCGTCGGAGAGGGTGAAGTTTTCGGTGGTCTGTTCCCGCACCACCGCGCCGGGGACGGGGCCGTCCTCGTCGAGAACCATCCCGGAAATCGAGTCCTGGGCGGTGTCCGTCTGACAAGCAGAGAATAATCCAAAAAGAAGGAGTACCAAGAAAAGGACGTATCTTCTGGGGCAAAGACTTCCGAAATCTTGCCTCCGGTTTTTGAGATGACACAAAAGCACAATCCATAAGCGGGAAAATTTTCTAGGATTCATTTTTCACTCCTCCTTCGGCGGGATAAAACCAACCCCAAAACCCCCAAGGGGAGCAACCCGCCCAGGCAGGGGAGACCGGGTTTTGCTGATTCTTCCGCCCCCTCTACCTCCTTTGCCTCTTCTGCGCCTTCTGTCACCTCTGCCTCTTCTGCCCCCTCTACCTCCTCTTCACCTTCTGCCTCTTCTGCGCCCTTTGCCACCTCTGGCTCTTCTGCGCCCTCTGCCTCCTCTGCCCCCTCTCCACCAGGCGTTCCCAGCCGGAAGACTCCGCCACCGGAGGTGGCCAGGTAGAGCACGCTCCCGTCCGCCGCGAGGGCCAGGTCCACGCCAGCGCGGGTGCGCAGGCCCTCGTTGAGCGTTCGCCAGGTCTCGCCGCCGTCAGTCGATACGAAAACGCCGTTTTCCGCCGTCGACGCATAGACCACGCCGGGATGAGTCCCGTCAGCGGCGAGGTCAACCACGGAAGACTCGGGATCCATGCCCGCCGAGGATGCCTCCCAGGTCACGCCCCCGTCCACGCTGACCATCACCCCACCCCGGGAAAACCCGGCATAAAGTTTTTCGGGATTGGCCGGATCGACGGCCAGGGAAACCAGGGCCGGGCCGGGCATGTCGGGATCACGGTCACGCACATCCACCCCGGCGGTGATGTTTTCGGCCACCCCTTCCCAGGTCTCGCCGCCATCCGAGGAACGGTAAAGGTGACCGCTAGGGTAGAGAACCACGTAAACGTCCCCATTGGGGGCGAAGGCCAAATCGGTTCCTATCCCTTCTTGGAGATTAGAAAAGTGCCAAGTCTCACCGCCATCGCGGGAAAAGATCACCCCATATCCCTCATCACAGGAATCATCCTCCACGCAAAACGACTCAGCCTGGATGCCAATCAGACGGTCTTGCTCGGTAGGAGAGAAAAGGATGGTCTTCATGACGCCCCACTCGAAGAATTCCATACCGTCCACCACCGGTTCTGCCTCGCGCCAGGTTTGGCCGCCATCATGGGAGATTTTCGGCACCGGTCCCGCATCGCCAACGGTGGTAATGAGATGGGAAGGGTCAAAGGGATTAACAGCAATGGCATAGGCCTCCATAGCCCGAGCTACACCGTGCGACAAACCCTGCCAGGTTTCACCTCCATTCTGGCTGGTAAATACACCACTGCGGGCCGTGGCAAAGACTTGAGCCGGGTTGTTCGGCGCAACAATGATCTCGTGCATTGTGGCCCCTGTGTAACCCCGGCTGGCGTTGACCCACGTTGCCCCTCCATCCTCACTCAGGAAGTTGCCGCCCCCGTAATTGTTGACAAAGATGCGCATGGGGTCACGAAAGTCACACTGCATATCGATGGGAAAGCCAGCCACTTCATCGGGAGAACCCCAAAACGCAATACCCGTTTGCTGAAGGTCTCCACTCCCTCCCAGCCGCTGCCAGGTGTCGCCGCCGTCATCGCTGCGATAGAAAGCGCTTGCCGAGGCGGCATAAACCACATCGGGGTCGTTCTCACAAATTTCCACCGCGCTGGCGTTGGGAAGGTCTAAGACCCGCTCCCAGGTATCGCCGCCGTCTTTTGTGCGGTAAATTGCGCCAATATCATAATCAAGAGCCCATATGTAGGCATCGTTCCCGGCCGCGCCAAACAAAATATCAGGATTCTCCGGGTGCATATATAGGCTGCCGAAGTACAGTTCATCTTCTCGGATACCATTCTCCACGCCCAGTTCCTCCCATGTGGCGCCGCCGTCACGGCTGCGGAGGATGCCTACTCCACCCGGTTCAAGGGTATCTGGGTCGCTGTTGGCCGCCTCCCGGTCGAAGATGCCGGTAGAAACATAAAGCAAATTATGGTCTTGAGGGTGAATCCAGATATAGCGGCTGAGGTTATCGCCATACCAAATGCGCTCCCAGTTCTGGCCGCCATCGGTTGTTTTGTAAACTACGCCTTTGGTCAAATCAAACCCCACACCATTGAGTGGTTCACCATTCCATTCCCAACTGGCCACCTCTCCGCCTAAATAAACCACGTCAGAATTCCCCGGTTCGACGGTGAACCCACGGATGGTGAGTGACTGCTCGAGGATGCCGTTGCTCATCGAACGCCAGGTCTCCCCACCGTTATCGCTGCGGAAAACCCCGCCCCCAAACTGCGTGCCCGCCCACAGGGTATCGGGATTGTTGGGGTCAACGGTGAGGCTGAAGACGGGGATACCATCCCCCGAAGGCCCCACCCGCGCCGTGATGCCCTCGTTGATGGGGAACCAGTTTTCCCCGCCGTCGGTGCTTTTGAAGGCCCCGGCCCAGGCGTCGGTGACGTACATCACGTCCGGGTTACCGGGGGTCATGCGGATGTCGTAGCCCAAACCGCCCAGGGGGCCGCCGGTGGAGACCCAGGTCAGTTCACCGAGGGAGAGTTCTCCCTCCATCGGCTGCTGGGGGGATTCGGGAACCTCCCCAAGTTCGACCTCCACTTCATCGATCAGGACAATGCCAGAACCCACGGACTCGAAGGCAATCCCTCCATAGGGGATGGGATCGGGGTCTTCATAGCTCGTGGACTCTTCCCCATCCACACGGGCACTCACCAAGCCCTCCTCCACCTCAAGCTCCAGGAGGTGCCACCCGTCTCCCTGGCCCGGGCCGGTGCTGAGTCTTTCGTAGAATTCCTCACCCACTTGCTTATGGATGGCAATTTGTGCTTGGTTAACAGTGATGTAATAACGCTGGAAGGGTTCATGGCGCAAGCGGATATTGGCGTGTAAATCGGCCTCCGGTTCCAATTTTGCCCGGAACCGAAAGACGTAATCCTCCCAAGGGCCAATATCAACCCTGGCCCAGGTATGCCCTTGCCCGGAAAGCGCGTGGCCCCCATCAACTTCAACGATTTCCCATCCGTCATCCATGCTCCATTCCGGGGGATGGCCGTTCTCAAAATCTTGGGAATAGGCGATTTCCCCCTGGGCGGAGATGGAGACGAGGGGGACGAACATCAGGCAAATGAGCAAATATAGGACAAGCGTTTTCGGGGTGATGATGGTTTTCATGCTTTCCTCCATTGAGTACTTTCGTAGGAGCGAGATTACCTCCCCCATACTGTCATTATAGCGCATATTTGGTTCAATAAAAGAAAGCCTAGCTCCCGGTAATCATTCAGCCCCTGCCCTCACCCTAGCCCTCTCCCACGAGGAGAGGGGACAGCCTCCTCTCCCTGTGGGACGCTTTGCGTGCCTTGGCAAGGATTGAGGTGAGGGGAGTGAACGGTTACGCTCCCAGTAATGGGGAGCTAGGGGGCTACAAACTATAGCTATTCAAGAGACTTCGTGTCGCACTCGCTAAAAGTCATCGTTCCTAAGATGTTTGTTGTACTTTCATATCCTGAAAGTTACCCCTTATGCAAATACAGCTACTGGCACACTTCGTTTTTTGGCCCAGCTTCTGCGATGTAATTTGATTCGCTCTATTTCATGCAACGTTTCTGCGGTTAGATAGCTTTCACCGCAATGGGGGCAACTGACTACAGGTATATTCTCAATAACCAATAAATCTTCGCCTTTCCCATAACTCCTGGTTATATGTCGAATACGCGCGCCGCTTTTTCCACAACTATCACAAATTAATTTATTCATATCATATTTGTTCTTCTGGAAATACATTTCGATAGCCTAACGGTGGGGTGGATGAGACACAGGCTACGGTTCTGTGCTGTCTTAAATGGGATAAGGTAAACCCTCAAAACCGCCTACTAACAACATTATAGCAGTTATTGCTCTTTATCGGCTATTTTCCGAATACCCCTTAGCCATCAAAAACCCCTTCGCCCCCTAAAAACACAACGCTGAGTCGCAAAGGAGATTGCAATTTTCCTCCCTCGTCATCCGCAATCCGAATTCCCTGCTCTTCCCTCGCCAATTGCCACCTGCTACTTGTAACTTTCCACTTCACCATTCAAAATTTACCATTTACAATTCGTTCCTCCCTCCTAACTCGCAACTCGTCACTCCTCCCGGAGACCTTCGGTCAACACACCCTCTCAGGTCAGGAGACCTTGAGAGATCGGGCATGACGCTATCCCTAACTCCTAACCTCCTAACTCGCAACTCGCACCTCCCCCGCACCCTTGCTCCCCTACTCCCTCACCTACACCTCCCATAGCCGCCCGGCGTATCGCATCTCAAAGGGGGTCACATCTTGGGCCAGGAGTTTCCACCTTAATTTGAGAATTTGGCGGAGATGGAGCACATCGTGGGCGGCCCACGCCGCTAGAAAATCTCCTGCGCGGATAGGCCCAAAGGGGGCCTGGTAGGTGGTTGTCCAATCCGCGTTTTCCAATTTCCGCAGCCAAGCCAGGGATTCTTCACGGGCCTCTAAGAAGCCTTGAAGCGACGGTGCTAATGCTCGCTGGTTAAAATCCCGCTCGGTGACCCAACCTTCGGGGTCGTTTTTGAACCAAGCCGCGTTGTTCCGGTGGAGCACAAGGTCAACACGCGCCCGGAAGTCTTCCCACTCCTCGTCCAGGAGGTGGTTGACGACCTCCATCACGGACCAAGAATCAGGGTCAGGCTTCCACTTGGCTCGCTGCTCCGTAAATCCCTCCACCAAGGCACGGATAGCTTGGGCATTGTTCTCCATTTGAGATAGGATCTTTTGAAAATTCATGGGATGCTCCGGGGTAGGAGAAAAATGTAAAGGTCACACCGTTATATTTTTTTGGAGGGAGTATGTTTACTTCCCTCTACCAACCCATGATGGTGTACATCCAACTGGGGGTTAGGCATTTCAATGCCAACTTCGTTAAGAGCATTATAAATTGCTGTGTTAACGCGGTCGAACATGCGACGGGTATCTACATATGAGTCTAGCCACCAACGCACTCGGAAAATCACCGCTGAGTCACCAAACTCCAAAAACAAAGCTTCCACTTTTTGATCTGGCAACACACCCTCTACATCTTTCACCGCCATGATAATAGTTTCTCGCGCAAACTCTAAATCAGTTCCGTATGCCACGCCCACATGCACCTGAATGCGGTACTGATCATTAGGGTAAGAATAATTAACTACCAGACTTTTGGCAATTAGCGAGTTAGGTACAACCACCATGCGATTGTCTCGTGTGCGAATGCGGGAGCTACGCAGACCGATATCAATCACATCACCCCAGGTATCCAAATCCAGAATCTCTATCCGGTCTCCGATGCGAAAAGGACGATCCACCATAATCAAAAAACCACTAATCATGTCTGAAAGCGCACTTTGAGCAGCTAAGGCAATAGCCAAGGAACCGATTCCCAGAGAGGCGACCATAGCGCTAATATCCACTTGGAAATGTCCTAAGAGGGTTATAAATCCAATCGTCCCCAACAGAATCAGAGCAATCCGCTGAAAAATTGGTAACAACTGTTTATCAATATTAGATTCGGTCTGCTCAGCTATTTTCTTACCGTACCACCTGAAAAAGTTGAGTACAAAAGCCCAAGCAAAGGAAAATACCACTAAAAAATAGAGAACAAAAAAGAAATCATCCATCCATACAATCCAAGAACTCGGCAAAAAATCTAATCGAGTCAGTGAAATATTCAAAATCAAAACGACTCCTAAGGCATAAAGAGGCGTCTGTAATAAATCTAAAAACACATCATCAAGCGTGGTTTTTGTATGACGAGTTACTTTACCTATGACTCGGCCAAGAATCAAGGCCACAAACCATCTCCCAAAACTCAAAACCAAGACTACGGCAAAAAATGAAATTCCCAAATCTACCCACTGTTCGACACTCAATCTTAAAAATAGATTTTCCATTTCATATCTCCTCATTAATTTTCACGTATTATCGTCAAACAACTCCGGTGTTTTTCTTTTATCTATTCAACTTTCTGTCTCTTCTTTCACCAACTCCAATTGCCGTTCGTAGAGCTGGCTGTACAGCCCGCCCTGACTCAGCAAATCCTGATGGCTGCCCACCTCGCGGATGTGGCCGTCTTCCAGGGCGATGATTTTGTCGGCGTCGCGGATGGTGCTCAAGCGGTGGGCGATGACCAGGGCCGTGCGGCCCTTCATGACTTCGTCCAGGGCTTGTTGAATGAGGTACTCGGCTTCAGCGTCCACCGAGGAGGTAGCTTCGTCGAGGATGAGAATGCGGGGATCGGCCAGGATGGCGCGGGCCAACGAGAGACGCTGTTTTTGGCCGCCGCTAAGTTTCACCCCACGCTCGCCGATCTCGGTATCGTAGCCTTCGGGTAGTTCCTCGATAAATTCGTGGGCGTAGGCGGCTCGGGCGGCAGCCATCATCTCCTCTTCCCCCGCTTCCTGTTTGCCATAAAGCAAATTTTCCCGCACGGTGGTGTTGAAGAGGAATGTGTCTTGGAGGACAACGGCCACATGCTGACGCAGGGATTGGACGGTCACCTCCCGGAGGTCGTGGCCATCTACCCGCACCCGGCCATGGTCGGGGTCGTAGAAGCGGCACAGCAGGTTGGCGATGCTGGTCTTTCCCGCCCCGCTGGGGCCGACCAGGGCAACCGCTTCACCAGGGGCAATCTCGAAAGTGATATCGTGTAAAACGTTTTGCTGATCGGAGTCAAGGGTCTCCTCCTTGGCATAGCGGAAATGGACCTGGTCAAAGACCACATCCCCTTCAATTTCGTCCAAGTGAACGGCGCCCGGCGTGTCCTGAATATCCGACTCCCGATCCAGCAACTCGAAGATGCGCTCCCCGGCGGCGATGGCCTGTTGGAAGGTGTTATCTACCTGGGTTAGACGTCTGAGCGGCTCATAAAAAGAGATGATATAAGCCAGGAAGGCCACCAATGTACCCAGGGTGAGGTGGCCGTTGACCACCATCCGCGCCCCAAAACCGAGTACCAACGCGCCTCCCAATGCCGAGGTGAAGTGGAGGGCGGGGAAAAAGAGCGACCAGGTGCGAATGGCGAAGATGCGTTCTTGGAGGTAGTCTTGGCTGACCTCACAGAAGTGACTTAACTCAGCTTCCTCTTGCTCGAAGGCTTGGACTACACGGATGCCGGCCAGTTTGTCTTGGAGGCTGGCATTGATGTCTCCCAGGCGGTCACGCACACGACGGTAGATGGGACGGGCACGATGGTTGAAGATCCACAAACCGACGGCCATGAAGGGGAGGGGAATGAGCATGATGAGGGCTAACCGCCAATTGAGGGAGAGGAGAACAATGGAGGCCCCCACCAGGCGCAGTAAGTCGATGAGGGTGAGTGAAACGCCGTGGGTGACAAAGCTCTCCAGGGCGTTGACGTCGTTGGTGACACGGGACATCAGCTCCCCCGTAGAAGTGCTCTCATAAAAGGAGAGGGAGAGGGTCTGAAGATGCTCGTAAATACGCACCCGCAAATCGA
The DNA here is from genome assembly GCA_018263575.1 of Chloroflexota bacterium. Lineage (GTDB taxonomy): Bacteria > Chloroflexota > Anaerolineae > Anaerolineales > UBA11858 > B10-G9. The sequence goes on from JAANWX010000042.1 coordinate 28,094, forward strand.
AGATGAAACGCTCTCCCACCACGTGGCGCAGGTAGAGATCGCCAAAGTCAACCACCCGGGAGAGGGCATGGACGGCGATGAGAACGCCAATTAACATGGCGAGGCGCGAGAGATCTTTTTCCCCAATCACTTGGTCAATGATTTGCCGCTGCACGAGGGGTGGGAGGAGGTTAAGTCCGGTGCGCAGGAGGAGTAAAACACTAATAACGATGAGTGTTTTCCAATAGGGGCGTACGTAGCGTAATAGGCGTTTGAGGATGTTCAAAGGAGTAGCTCCGCCAGCTTTCCTTCTTGCCAATTGACGACGATTTCGCCTTTGATCTCGAAGGTGGGGGTAATCAGTTTTCCGTCCGCCCATTGGCGCACCTTTTCGGCGGCGTCCGGGTTACGGGTGACGTCAACCTCGACGTATTCAAGATCGTGGCGGGCCAACCAAGAACGTGCCCTTCGACAATCGGGACACCATTGGTTGCAGTACATGATGATATCGGCTTCTTCCGGCGGGGCGGGTTCCTCAACCTTGGCCGGGGAGGGTTTCACCTCTGGCTGGATGCGATCGATCTCAGCAAAAAGGACTTCGTTGCTGGGTTGATCCTCGATATCGTGGATGTCGATGTATTGAATGCGGCCTTCTTTATCGATGATGAAGATGGCGCGTTCCGTATAGCCTTCGTCACGCAGGACGCCATATTTTTTGGCTACTTCACCTTGGGGCCAGAAATCGCTCAGCAAGGGGTAAGAGATTCCCCCCAAGCTGTCGGCCCACGCTTTCAAACAGGGAACATGATCTACGCTGATGCCCAGAACCTGGACATTTCGATCCGCAAACTTGGCATATTCTGCCTCGTAAGACGGAATCTGGTTCGTTCAAACTGGTGTCCAGGCTAAGGGGAAAAAGACCAAAACGGTGGTTTTCCCCCGCAGGTCTTTTAGGGTGACATCCTTATCCAGGTGGCTGGACAGGGTGAAATTAGGGGCTTTTTGTCCTACTTTGATCTTCATAAAAATCTCCTTTGTTCGTGGTATGGTTAATGGTTACACGGAACTTCTCAGCGTTTCTCACAAAGAGACACTGAGAGTTTTTTCGTTCCCTACCATGTTACTACAAAAAAGATTTTCTTGGAATGCTTGTGAGGGGACTAACCAGGGAATCGCAAATGAAAGCCCAATCTAGTCGGAAACAATCCCGGAGGTAATCATTCAGCCCCTCCCCTCACCCTAGCCCTCGCTCTGCGTGCCCGCTGGGCATCCCACGAGGAGAGGGGACAGCCTCCTCTCCCTGTGGGACGCTTTGCTCACGGTGTGCAGCCCCTAGGCTGTGCCTTGGCAAGGATTGAGGTGAGGGGAGTGAACG
>JAANWX010000043.1 GCA_018263575.1 Chloroflexota bacterium
GGGGACGATGATCCTCAAGGAAGAAGACGAGGAAAGCGGGGAAGTCGCCAAAGCCTCCGTATTTTTTATTGCCTATACGAAAAAGGACGGTGAAGAAAGGGGAACCCGGCCAATCACCTTCTCCTTCAACGGCGGGCCCGGGTCCTCCTCCGTGTGGCTGCACCTGGGCGTTCTCGGCCCCCGCCGGGTGGAAATGGGCGACGCCGGGAATCTCCTCCCCCCGCCCTACCGGTTGGTCAACAACGAGTTCTCCCTCCTGGACGAGACCGATCTGGTCTTCATCGACCCGGTCAGCACGGGGTACAGCCGCCCGGTGCCGGGAGAGGAGGCCGAGCAATTCCACGGTGTCGAGAAGGACGTAAAATCGGTGGGCGAATTCATCCGCCTCTATACCACGCGCTACAAACGGTGGACCTCGCCCAAATTCCTGATCGGCGAGAGCTATGGGACCACCCGCGCCGCGGCCCTTTCAGGCTTCTTGCAGGAACGCCACGGGATGTATCTGAATGGGATCATGCTCATTTCCACCGTCCTCAACTTTCAGAGCGGCCGCTTCGATACCGGGAATGACCTTCCCCCCATCCTCTTCCTGCCCACGTACACGGCCACAGCCTGGTATCACAAACGCCTGCCAGATGACCTGCAAAACGACCTGCGAAAGACCCTCGACGAGGTAGAAGACTTCGCCCTGAATGAATACACCCTGGCGCTGATGAAAGGGGCAACCCTCCCAGACGAGGAGCGCCAAAAAATCATCGAGAAGCTGGCCCGGTACACGGGGCTGTCCAGGGAGTATGTCGAACGCACCAACCTGCGGGTCAACATCTTCCGATTCGTCAAGGAGTTGCTGCGCGATGAGCGGCGCACGGTCGGCCGGCTGGACTCGCGTTTTACGGGGGTTGACCACGATGCCGCTGGAGAAGGTTTCGAGTTTGATCCCAGCTATGCCGCCATCCAAGGCCCATACACGGCCACCCTGAACGATTATGTGCGCCGGGATTTGGAATTCGAGAATGACCTCCCTTACGAAATCCTCACCAGCCTTTACGAGAAATGGAGTTACGGCAAATTCAAGAACCAATACGTCAACGTAGCCGAGACGCTCAGGAAAGCGATCACGCAAAATCCCTTTCTCAAAGTATTTGTGGCCAATGGCTATTATGACCTGGCTACACCCTACTTCGCTACAGAACACACCTTCAATCACCTGGGGCTGGATCCCAGCCTGCGTGAAAACATCTCCATGGCCTACTATGAAGCGGGTCACATGATGTACGTTCACGAGCCATCCCTGGCACAACTCAAAAAAGATTTAGCGGAGTTTGTGCGGGAGTCAGGCTAAGGATAAAGGCTTAAAAAGCATGTTAAAGCACTTAAATAAAAGAGACCTGGCCACATCAAGCCAGGTCTCTTTTTTCGTAACTACTCACCCATGTCATTTCGACGAGGTTTCGGCGTGGTTTTCCGCCGATGTTTCAGCCAAATACAGGCTGAATTGGGAGAAATCTTTGTTTCGACCAGCGATTCACCTCTATGAGCGAAAGATTTCTCACTTGCCGTAGGCACGCACAGCGCGTTCGAAATGACACCTGAGTAGTTACCTTTTTTCTAGGGTTTGAGTTGGGAATTTACTGCACGTGCAACACCGTTTTCCCTTCGCTCCATAACTCTTCTAGGCGATAGAATTCGCGTCGATCAGGAGAAAAGACGTGAAGAATTAAATCACCATAATCTAATAGCATCCATCCTGCGCTGGCTTCTCCTTCAACTTGAGGGTTTAGGCCATATTCTTGTTTAACTTTTTTTCTGACAGCCTTGGTTAAAGCATTCACCATACGTATGCTAGTCCCCGAACAAATCAGAAAATAATCCGCAAAGGATGATACCTCATGTATGTCCAATAAAAGGATATTCTCCCCCTTTCTTTCGTCCAAAACATCTATAATCTTATGTGCTAGCGCTAATGTATCCAGAAAAACCTCCCATTAAACGATAACTTGACCATCTTGTTCAACCAAAGGAGCAGTGAACAAACGTGTATAAACAGCTCCTTGAGGGCGTAAATCACTCCGATAAACATGAATCTCTTCGACGCGAGCAGCACCTAAATAACCGACACGAAAATCATGCAACACCTTGCCAATTTTGCGAACGTCTTTTGCAGAGGCTTTCCGAGAAATACGCCCTAAAGTAAGGTGAGGGGTGAAGTCGTATCGATCACGCTCGTAACCTAGGCGTACCACGCTATCCTCAATGCCGCGCCGCAGGTCACTTAGCTCAGAAGGCGCTTCTATGCCAACCCAAATCACACGGGGATGGTGCAGCTTTGGAAAAGCTCCCAGCCCACCCACGCCCATTTCTAATATTTGCCGCTTCGAAGCCTCCGTGCTAACAATTTTTTTGATAATTTCTAGATTCTGTAAAGAAACATCTCCCAGAAATTTGAGCGTCAAATGAATTTGTTCGTGTTCCACCCAGCGAATAGGCGCCCCACGAAGCTGCTCTTTAAGTTTATCAATCACCTCTCCCAAAGCATCCAGTACATCCGAGGGTAAATCAATGGCAATGAAAGCTCTAACAACATCCTTTGACATAAAAAAATTCTCTCTTCTCTCTACTCTCAAGGAAAAGCGATATGGTACACACATTCGCTCATGCGCTGTCTAAGATTGATTTGAATTCATAGTATCGTATCCTCTCAATATTTTGGGGGAATAGATTTGTAGCCGGGGTTTCTACGCCAAGGGCGCACACCGTGACCCCGCAAAAGCGAGATTTGGTACCCCTACGGGTACACCAAATGGGTGTGCTCGCTTTGCGTACCACCGGTATGCATGCCCTGTGGGCAACACCGTGTGGCTGTGCGAAAATCTCGGCTACATCCCCCCGTTTTTTGAGAAGATACAACTAATATATGAAATAATACTATTATTTCTCTTCTAAGGACAACACTTTAGAAACCGCATCTATTAAATCTTGATAAGCAACTGGTTTTGTTAGATACACTGTCGCGCCGGCCTTTAAACCCGCTTCTTTATCTGCAGGAAGGCTCCTCGCAGAAACTACAACAACAGGAATATTCTTTAAAGTTTCTTGGCCATGCATCCATTTCAATACATCCAAGCCAGACAAATCTGGCATCATAATATCTAGGACGACCACATCAGGCATATTGTCAGCAATAAGTTCTTTGGCAAGCCCTCCGCTGTACGATTTAAGTACATCATACCCCTCTATGCGCATCATTTCTGCGAACATTTCTGCGGTATCTGGCTCGTCTTCTACAATGGCTATCGTGATGTGGTCATTCATAATAACCTCTTTGGTTACAAGTCTTGTTTTCTAACCTAAAGCATGTTAATCGTATTGTACTACATTAATAGAATGGCTGCATTTAAATAGTATCTTTCGCCGACAACATAATCCTGAAATCCCCCTCTCAACTACCTTCATTATACCGTAACAAATTTCTGTACGCTTTTGGCGTATCCACATCCAGGGAAATAATAGTCTCCGGCCAAGGGATCAAATGGGGAGGATAGCGTTCGAAAATGGCCCGCCCGCCCCGGTCGCCGGTTATGGTTTCAAGGTCCGGAAAGGTGACCCGGTCAAAAAGGACAGGGTTTGTGAAACGCTCCTCTACTTGGGGAGCTATCACGGGAGCATTAGTTCTGGCGTGCGTCTCCACCATGGCGCGCAATAACCGGGCTGGGATTTGCGGTTGATCAGCCAAAAGAAAAATGACCGCTCCGCAATTAGGGGGTAAAGCTCGCAAGCCAACTTGTAGTGACGTGCTTTGGCCTTCCCGCCAATCCGGATTATGAACAACCTCGACCGGCAAATCTTCCACCGCGCGGCGCACCTTGGCGTGCTGCGAACCGTTCACAACAATCACCGGGGAGAGTTCCGCCTCGAGAGCTGTCCCGGCCACCGCGCCAACAAAAGGCTGGCCGTTCCAATCTAGCAGTTGTTTCAATGCCCCGTAACGTTGTGCCTCTCCCGCGGCGAGCACCACAGCAGCCACAGATTGGGATGGGGAAGGTTGTTTTCTTCGATGGGAAGACAAAACGGTTACTCCTAACCCGGTTTAGTTAACGTTTCTTAAAGTTTTGAGATGATACAATTCTAACACAAAACAAATTCAACTTAAACACAAACTGCCCCCAAAAGGGAGCAGTAATGGCATACAATCAGTGGGCAGGACAAGACTCGAACTTGCGACCTCCTCCTTGTAAGGGAGGCGCTCTAACCAACTGAGCTACCCGCCCCAAGCATAAGCATTGTAACCCATGCCACCGAAATCCGGAAGGGATGAGTTGACTAACTTCCCGACAGGCTTCCCATATGATACACTTGTAACCGTTCAACCCCATGAGGATAAGAGAGACCTATGAAATTAATTCGTTATCAAAATTCAGAAAAAGAAAGCCACATCGGATGGGTATTAGGCGATAAGCTAGGCCCTGTTCGGGGAGATATTTTTGGCGAATACCAGCGAGAAGAGGCCACCATCCCCGTGGAAGATGTCCAACTCCTGGCCCCGGTCAGGCCCAGCAAAATCATCGCCATCGGCCGGAACTACGCCGCGCATGCCGAGGAACACGGCGCTGAAGTCCCGGAAATCCCCCTCGCCTTCTTCAAACCGCCCTCGGCAGTGATCGGGCCCGGAGAAGCCATCCACATCCCCCCCCAGACCCAACAAATGGAGCACGAGGCAGAGTTAGCGGTGGTGATCGGAAAAGGTGGCCGCTGGATAGCCATGGACGAAGCCGACGCGCACATCTTGGGCTACACAATTGCCAACGACATCACCGCCCGTGACCTCCAGCGCAGCGATAGGCTCTGGACACGCGCCAAGGGGTTTGATACTTTTGCCCCTCTCGGCCCGTGGATAGAAACCGACTTTGACCCCACCGACGCTATCATCACCTGCCGTGTCAACGACGCCATTCGCCAAATGGCCTCCACGCGTGATATGGTTTTCTCCGTAAAAAAACTGGTCGCCTTTATTTCCTCCATAATGACCCTTTATCCGGGTGATGTTATCCTCACCGGCACACCGGAGGGGGTGGGCCAACTCAAAAAAGGGGACGTGGTAGAAATCGACATCGAGGGGATTGGCACCCTCACAAATCCCGTTAGCGAAGAAGAGTAAAAAGTTATGGCGTTAGATATTCGGGCAGGCATCCTAACCGCGCTTATTTTAACAGCTTTTGCTGTCCTCCTCAGCCTCATCTATGGCATACGCAATCTCATCATTGGGCGGAAAATACAATTCTTTCGCCTCCGACACAAGCACATCACCAGGGGCTGGCGGTTGATTCTATTTGCCATTTTATGGGGGATTGTGGGAACCCTTCTGCACTTCTACGGAGAACCCGTGGCCTACCACTTTCTGCCACCTTCACCAACCATACCGCCCACCCTCACCCCTTCCCTAAGCCCGACCATTACCCTCACCCCCACTATCACCCTCACGCCCACCATCACGAACACGCTTTCTGAAACATATACCCCCACCATCACCCCCACGCCGCACATGCCCTTAGCCGTGGAAGCCCAATTCGAAGGAACGCTCACCCCGCCCGCTGAGGCCGCTTTTAGTCCCCTTGAGTTCACCAACGAAGGCTTAGACGCCCTCTATAGACCCATCCGCCCTGACACTGTTTTTCAGAACCCAATTGGGCATATGTACGGTGTCTTTACCTACGACAAAATGGCAGACAATGTACAATGGACCGCGCTGTGGTACAGGAGTGGAGAACTTGTTTATTTCGAGACCGCTCCCTGGGAAGGTGGATCAGGGGGAATTGGCTACACCGATTGGCTACCGGACTCCGAAGAATGGCTGCCAGGAGAATATGAAGTGCAAATTTTTGTGGGCGATAAATGGATGAGAGTAGGTTTCTTCACCGTTGAAGGCCAGCCGGTCACTTCGACACCAACCTTAACCCCCACGCTGACGCCCACCTTAACCCCCAGCGCGACGAGCACCCCCTCCCCTTCTCCAACCGAGACCCCCACCAGCAGCAATACGCCGCAGCCAACCGCGACAGAAGAGTCAACGTAGGGCGGGTTTCGATACCCGCCACATATAGCGGCAGATATAGAAATCTGCCCTACTCTCGATTTCCAAGCACTTGCGCAATTTTGGCCGCCACGCGGGCGTTCTTGAGAAGAAGACTCAAATTTGCCTTCAAGCTAGCCTCTCCGGTCAACTCGCTGACCCGGCTCAACAAGAAGGGGGTAACACGCTGTCCTCTAATCTTCAGGTTTTGCGCTTCCTCCAGAGCCTGGTCAATGGCCTCCTCCATGACCTCTTCAGCAAGGGCATCCTCTTCGGGTGGGGGAACGACCACAAGGACAGCACTTTGCACGCCCATGGCCCAATGCGCGCGGGCTATCCCCGCCACCTCCTCGGCAGTATCCGCTCGCACGCTGACAGGGAGTCCGCTGGTGCGGGCGTAAAAAGCCGGGAATTGATCCGTTTTGTAGCCTACCACCGGGACAGCCATGGTCTCCAAGTATTCTATGGTAGCTGGCAAATCAAGGATAGCCTTGGCGCCAGCGCAAACCACCACAGCCGGCACCTGGCTCAGGGCTGGCAAATCGGCTGAAACATCAAAAGCTGCCCCACGGTGAACGCCCCCAATCCCCCCTGTGGCGAAGACGCGGATCCCGACCTGGGGTAAGACGGTCAAGGTCCCGGCCACGGTGGTTCCCCCGCTCAGGCCTTTGGCTATCGCTCCGGAAAAATCGCGCCGGCTGATCTTGAGAATATCTTCTGCCTTGGCCAGGGTTTCTATTTCTTCCTCCGCTAACCCAATACATACCCTCCCCCCCACCACACCGATTGTGGCTGGAACAGCGCCTTGTTCTCGAACTTCTCTCTCCATATCTTGGGCAAGTTCTAGGTTTAGGGGATAAGGGAGACCATGGGTAATAACGGTGGTTTCCAAAGCAACAATGGGTTTGTTTTCGCTTTTCGCACGTAATACTTCTTTAGAATAAGAATTAATTTTCATGGTTAGAAATTAAATATGGGTATCCAGGGGTCAAAGTCTTCCAATAACTCCTCCAGGATACCTATCAATGCTTCAAGTTCATCCATTGGCATCGAGGGGGGGAGATCCATTTCCGACTGATGATCTAGAATCTTCTTTATCTCCTTCAAGCGATTTTGATAATCCAGCAATAAACGGGCGGCAATATAGATAGCGGGAAAGCCCTGCTCCTGGTAGTTTTCAAAATTTTTGATGGGAATCTCATGAACCAAATCACACAATCCTCTCGGTAGGCCTTGCGCCGCAGAGCTTTTAGGACCGGCTTTTTGCCCAATCTCAAGTTTTCGTGCGTGATTCGCCAGGCCTCTTCGTGGCGTTGGACCAATAACTCTGAAGGGAGGCGCCACGTACCAACATTGATCCATTGTATCTCTACGGGAGATTGCTTTTGCTCAAAAAATAATCTGGTAATCTCCGTGCGCGCATGAGACTCGGGAACACCTGCCACATCGATCTTATTCATGGGTATTCCACCCTGCCGGATGGCTAGTTCCCGCAACTGTGTTTCATTTAGTCTAATGCGCGTTCTATCTGGGGCCCCGATCACGGCAAATAATTCCGTAAAGGTGTGTTTCATAAGACGGATGCGCAGGTTATATTTTACCAGATTGGCGAGACGAAGCTTAACGGTATGCCCCCAAGTATAAACCAGTTCACGTACGGCCTCCGGATCAAAGGCGGCCGGATTCTCTCGTGTGCCCATTTGGCCATCCCGGGCAATATTGAAACGCGCTTCGATATTACGAATATTAAGGGGGATCCCATCGCGTGTCCTATGATCCAAGGAGATATTCATGATTTGGGAACGCGTCGGAAGAGCTATGCGTAAACGCTCGAAAGGCATCAAAAACAACAAGTCTCTAAGGGGGAAAAAAGGGATACGGCGGCGGAAAGGAGTGCGCCCCTCAATTCGTGAGCTGCCATCGCGACGTTCGAAAACGCCGACAGAATCATGGTCAATTTGGAAACGCCCCGGGCCGCCCACACGAGCCACAAACTTATTTTCATCTTCTGGTATCACTGCCCCCCCACAGATCCGCAAAACCGGATACCGGCTCCCGAAGGCATACTGTAATAGAAAACGCCTCGTGGAGGGGAGGTCTTCAACCTCAAAAACAAAATTGACATAAAGAGCTGCCACTTGAAACCCAGCCCAAAAGGCAAAAGCGACAATGGCCACCCATACAAAGACTTCTGGCTCAAAAAGCCATCTGAATGGCCGACCCACGTAGTCAGGTTCAAAAATAACCAACGTATCCGGATTAACTGTAAATTTGACTTTCTGTATTTTTTCCGCTTTCTCGGATTCATTACCCTCTGGGATAGTAGGTTCCGTTAGGTTTTCGACCACAACCTCAGCTTCTCCGGTAACCAAGATCTGATACCGGTAAAATCTTTCCTTCAGAGACCCATTATCAATATCCTTTCTTTTTAGATCTAACGGTTCTTCCTCTCCATCAATCAAGGCAATTGGAGGGCAATCAGAGCAGCTTATTTGATCCTCGAAAATTTTATAGCGCAGCACATCCCGTGTGAAACGCAGATAAGTTAGAAAGGGATCCAACTCGAAACTAGCATCACCATGATCTTCAGCAGCAAGCTCTTCAGCAAAAGATAAAGCCTCAACCCCCCAAGGGATGGCAATACTTAAAATCAGTGTCCACCTTAATATAACCCCTACGATCTTATATCGTCTGGGGTTGATTCTGAAAAGACTACCCCTTCTGCGGAACCAATTCCGAAGCCTTACCAAATCCTCAGTAAGGTTTTCAGAAAAAGTTCGAAAAAGTTCCCGAAGGCGCGCTAGCAACATATTCATAGTACGTCACCTTTGGAAAGGTCTATTTTCAACCAATTCAACCAATCAATGACTTTTTGAATTTTCGTTTCTTCCTCTCCTACAATGCGAGCTAACTCGATATCAGAAATACAAACTCTCCTGGTAGCCTCTAATAAATCAGAAAGAGCTGCTATTATCTTTGCATACTGAATCATCTTTTGATCCTGAGGGGATTGAGGGGATTGGGCATCTTGTTCAATTCTAACCAAGTCAGCCGGCAAGTCTGGGAGAGCTTTCTCGAGAAGAATCTTCACATAAGCCGACAAAGCATGAATCCGCCCTCTGCGGCGCATATAGCTTCGTTTCCGTTGAATGAATTTCCGCTCATCTTCCGCCCGCCACTTCCAAAACGAAAACCACTCCTTGACCAAGGTTTCCTCGATCTCAGGAGAAAAACAAGGGTTTCGAACGGGGGCAAATTTCACCTGAATGCCCCACTCCCGCAAAAGGTGATACTCACGGCTGGGGGCGCGTTGGCGGATAACATTCCCATAGGTATCCAAAACCACGTCATTGGGCTGGGTCAGGCGAGCTTTTACCCGTTCCCGAATCACTTCCAAGGCCGTCATTCCCGCAAAATCATGCCCATCCGGAAACTCCCTAAACAACTCGGTGAGGGTAAATTTCCTCACGAACTCCCGCCACAACTCAGCCACCAAATAACCAGGCATGTCATCCCAGGGGATATGTCGCTCTTCTGAAAAATGATTCTGGGCATTACTATTCAGCGCGTCTGCATTTACAGCTCGGCGGACAGCGACCGGGTTATATTTAAAAGGGTTAAGGATACACGACTCAGGTTTAACATCATCTTCAGGCCCAAGGTCTACGCGGCATAAATTAGGGGCAGGCCGAAACCCCACTAACATAAACGGTAACGCCTCAACCCCATCCCGCGTGTGGCCGCTCACCCCCTTGCGTTCATCAACCCGCTCTCCATATTCCTCATCACTTTCATGCTCGCCCTGGGGGGCAAAGGCCTCTTTAATATCCGCAGGGCGGATGGGAGGAAAACTGACCTGGCGCCCCAAGAACACCATACCCGCCAAAGTTTCTCGAGAGCGCATAAATGTCAACCCTGGCCCACAAGTACGCGTAAATCGATTAGACGTCTTAAATTGCGCCCCGCTGGCCCCATCTAAAATCAATACCCCCGGCTTGGGCTCTGGTGAATGACGCCAAGCACCAGCATTGCGCTTACTATCTTCCACACTTCCATCTTTTACCCAAATGGCCTGCCCGTGTGATCCCATCATGAATACTAATAACCGTGGCCAGGCATGTATCCATTCTCCCCATCTTCGAAGAGGCAAAACAAAAAAAGAAAAGATTCCTAAAAAGAAAGCCATCAGGACTGCTAATAAGCCCCCAAAAAGGATGACCTCGATAAAGAGTTGCACCTTCCATGACCGGCCTCCCCCTCCTTCTCCGCCTGACCAGGGATCTCTTACGGCCAAAAAAAACGCAAAGACAATGCAGCCTATCAGTAAGATGCGCACAATCGTGTTTTCGCGCCAGAACCTTAGAATATTATCCATAACGAAATTGTAACGCAAAAAGCTATTTTGCGCAAATATGCCGGCAAGCTTAAAGACGTGTCATTTGAAGATGTCAGTATTTGAAGTATAATTAACTTTGTCTGGAAAATCAAGTTGCAAATGTCATTCATGGTAAAATTACCGACTTAGAAGGAAAGTGTTTGTTTTGAGGTGACAGCCACCTCCAAGGAAAAATTATGGGATTACACATTAGCGCAATAATTCTCACAGAATGGCTTCTCCTGGCGGGGTGGTTTAGTGAGAATAACAACTATAATATAGGCGCATTTGCCATCGTAGTTATGTGGGGGCTAGGCTGGCTAAACGACAAACCTCGCTGGCCAAGAAGTATGACCTTTCGAATTCTAATTTATCTTGGCTTCAGTCTCTTGACAATCCTGATCTTCTTCCTGACAAAAGCCAAGCTTGCTTTTCTAACAGCAAGTTTAATCATAATTTTTTTGATCGCAGATTTCGCAAGAGATAGATCGCAAGAACAATAAAAGGAAAACTCTCTATGTCCAACTACTCCGGAAAAGGCAAAGTTGCCGTTCTCAAAACCTCCCCTGAAACCGTCCTCGAAGACACAAACCGCCTCATGAAACTGGCCGGCGTGGAAGAGGCCCTCCCCCAAAAAGATATTCAAACCGGCCTCAAGATCAACATCTCCTGGCAGACCTGGTACCCGGCCTGCTCCACCACGCCCTGGCAATTGGAAGGCGTCATCCAAACCCTCCAGGAGCTAGGCTATAACGATTTGGTAGGGGTACACAACGACACCGTGGTTGTCGATACGTCAGATGGCGAACGCAACAACAAACACAAACTCGTCACCGATGACAACGACGTCCCCTGCCTCTACCTCTACAATGAAGACTTCGAGTGGGTAGAGTTCTACCCCAAAAACCATGATTACCTGGTTTTAGACGAAGTCTACCCCGACGGCGTCTTCATCCCTAAAGCACTCCTAGGCATGAACATCGTCCAACTCCCTACCGTGAAAACCCACGTCTTCACCACCATCACAGGGGCCATGAAAAACGCCTTTGGCGGATTGCTGCACCGCGACCGCCACTGGACGCACGCCGTGATCCATGACACCCTGGTTGACCTCCTCGCCATCCAGCAGGAGATTCACCCCGGCCTCTTCGCGGTCATGGACGGCACCTTCGCGGGGGATGGCCCCGGCCCGCGCGCCATGCACTGGCACGAAAAGGACATACTCCTCGCCTCCGCCGACCAGGTGGCTATTGACGCTGTATCCGCCAAACTCCAGGGATTCGATCCCATGAGCCTGCGCTTCATCCGCCTGGCTCACGAGCACGACCTGGGCATTGGCGACCCACGTCAAATCGAGATCGTCGGCTACGACATCGAAGAAGAAAAACCCTGGAACTTCACCCAAACCGACACCTTTGCCAGCCGGGGTCAAAAAGCCATTTACCACGGCCCCCTAAAACCGCTTGAAAATATCCTCCTCCGCAGCCCCATCACTCCCTGGTCTTATTTTGCCTCCAACTTCTATCATAATGTCTACTGGTATCCCTTTGTGGGGCGAAAACGGGTAGAAGCCGCCCTGGAAACTAAATGGGGACAAAAATTCAAGAACTACGGGGATGGCGAAGTGGTTCTTCCGGGCATGGAAAGGAAAACCATGCTGCAGGCGCTGGTGGGGTTGACGATTTTGGCTACGACCATTTTCGGTCTGAGCCAACTCTTAAAACCGGGGAAAAGTGAGGAGTGAGGAGTAACGACTACCCACCCCATGACTACCCCCAAACCCCTCCTCCGCCGTCTCATCCCAGGGCTTTTATTCGGCTTCCTGGTCTTTTTGGCCCTGTTGTTGGTCAGCGATATTCGGGAAGTGAGTGACCAGGTTCTTACCTTTCAATGGAGGCGCTATCCCCTGGTACTCGCCCTGACCCTTTGTAATTACGTGCTGCGTTTTTTCAAGTGGCATTATTATTTGGGCCTCATCGGCGTAAAAAACTTCCCCCTCCTTCGCAGCGCGCACCTTTTTGTGGCCGGGTTTCCCCTGGCCGTGACACCGGGAAAAGTTGGTGAAGCCCTCAAGGGCGTGTGGCTGGAACGCGAGACCGGGGTACCCACCGCGCGGGGAGTCTCCGTGGTTTTGGCGGAACGCATCAGCGATGGATTGGGCGTACTCGCTCTTTCCACCCTGGGGGTGATCGCCTACCCGCGCTACTGGCCGGCCTTTGCCGCCGTGCTGGGGACCCTCATCACCCTCATCATCATCTCCCAAATCCGCCCCTTGGCCCTAAAACTGCTGGATTGGGGGGAGAGCCTGCCCCTCATCAAACGCTTTGCCCATTCCCTGCGTGAATTTTACGAGGGAAGTTACCTCCTCTTCCGCCCTCAAGCCATCCTCACCGCCGTTAGCCTGGGAACCATCTCCTGGTTGGCGGAAGGAGTTGGCCTGTACGTAATCGTGGTGGGATTGGGCGTGCAACCTGGGTGGGAGACGCTTTCCATCGCCGTCTTCGTGCTGGCCTTCTCCACCGTGATTGGCGCCGTATCCGCCCTGCCGGGGGGATTGGGGGCCTCCGAAGCCTCAATAGCGGGGATGTTGGCCCTCCTCCTGGCCCTGAACGGGGAAACCGCCTCCGCCGCCACCCTCCTCATCCGCCTGGCCACCCTGTGGTTCGGGGTGGGGCTGGGCCTGACCGTGTGGACTATTACGCCGGAAATGGCGGGGTTGCGAGGGGCGAGTTAGGAGTTAGGGGGTTAGGAGGGGCGAAGACGAGTTGCGGGTTAGGAGTTAGGGAATTAGGAGATGCAAGGGTTTGTTTCGCTTGCCTTATCTGTCTTGGCTTTGATCAATGATCTTTTCGGCTAGTAAATAAACCCTGGATCCCAAATCATTAGGCCATCTAGCGCTCGGATTTACATCCAAGCCATGTGCTCTTTGAATAGCTTGTCTAATAAATGGTAAGAAATGCTTTTCGACTAGATTGCTTTTGTTGTATTCACCCAGTATTTCAAGTAATTCTATATCCAAACGACTACGATTTTGAGTAATCTTTGGATTCTCCCGAAACTCCTCAAGGACATCTTCTGAATACTCATTCAGTGATTTCAAATGCAACAGCAACCACAATTCAAAACATGGGTTGCTGACCGCTAACTTATAATTCTTTTGGTGACATTCCTGGGCAATTTCAGCTAATTTAACATCTCCCCAGCGATCCACATCAATCACCAACCAACTTAGCATCTCGCACTCCACTTAAACGCGAACGGGGCTTAAATTTTCTGGGCATTTAAATCTCCTCCTCCGAGCAAAATGACATATTCCCAAAAATTGGAATGGCCCCATACCGGCCCACCATATAGCCTTTTTCAATATTTTTATCGTAGCGAGGAGCATATTCTTCTAAAGAGTAAACGTGTGAAGCACCTTTGTTGTCTTTCTCTACAAACCAAATTTCATCACGCCGCAATAAATCTAAATCTAATAAATGTGATTCATGGGTGGTAGCAATAAGTTGGCTTTCCGGAACTTCATTTTCTAGAAATAACCTAATCAACTCAAAACTAAGTTTGGGATGCAAACTACGGTCAAGCTCATCTACAACAAACACTTTGTCTTTTCTCTCAGGATTCGCTAATCCGGGTAATAAATCTAATAAACGACGCGTGCCATCAGATTCTTCCGCGATATCAAACAAGATATCTTCTGAAGAATTCGCCATTGGATGACGGAGCATAAGCTTATTAACTTTCAATTCCTCATCACCAACTTCGACCAGATACCGACTGCCGTGAGGATCACCTAAGAGCAACCCGGATTTACCGTCATCTTTCGCTGATTTAAATAACGCATCCACTAACTCGTTTGGGAATTCCACCATAGGATCAATTTCACTTAATCCAAAACCGCAAATACCCGTACCCAATTGTTCCAAATATTTGACAAATGTCTCTCCCAAATCCTGCTCAGCCCAAATTGTTGGCAAGGCTAAATACTTAGAGTATGGGAAAATAATGATAAATTTTTCTGAAAACCATTGATAAATGTGCTGGAAATGTTGCACGTCTCGCTCCACACTCTCTGCAAGAAATAATTGATTCGGGCGTGTTCCCATGGCAACAAAATCAAAAAAATCTTCTTCTTTTTTATCTTTAAACTTGATTTTGCCAAACTTGATTGAAGTTTCTCCAGAAGAATTTGTCACCCGTTCAAACAACATAGTTTCTGTGGTTTTTCTGATCTCATATAACCACTCTTCCCAAATGCGTTTGCGATCTAGTTCAAAACCATATATATAGCAACGCTCTCCTGCTCTAAATTCAAACTCAAATTTAGATGGGATGTTTGTAGTTTCTCCTTTAAGTTTAAATCGAGTACGTGGGATAACATCTTTTGTATGAGTCCCTTTCACAATCAATTCTTGTGCGAACGCCATAGCTTTTACAAGATTTGACTTCCCTGACGCATTTGCCCCATAGATAAGTGCAGAGCGAAGGATGTCGATATCATGCCGTCCCTCACTTTTAACAACGTGGCCTGAATGTTGGCGAGCTTTACCTGGGATCATGGATAATTCAACTTCCTCGTCAAACGACAGGTAATTACTAACATGGAATCGGATCAACATATCTCTTCTCCTTTTTGTGTTTTTTTCTCTTTCTCCTTTTGTATTATCAATATAACATAAATCAAAATGCTTGTCAACGAGATTTTTTCACGCTGGCCTGAATTTTCGCGGAGGCGGAGCACCGGGCACAAGCCTGAAGTGATCTCAACCAGTATACCAACCTACCAATTTCCCAATCCCCGATATACCAACCTGCCAATCCCCAACCAACCAACCCCCCAACACCATGACAAACCTCACTACGCTTAACGCTTTCCCCTTACTACAATATCCTCCGCTTGACACAAATAAAACGTAAAGAGTAATGAGTAAAACGTAAAATTACTCATTACTCCTCACTTGTTACTCTTCACTCATCACGGAGTAAACCATGCCAGAATTCATCGACGGAAACGAAGCCATTGCCAGAGGAGCCATCGACGCCGGGTGCGATTTTTTCGCCGGATACCCCATCACGCCGGCCACGTCCATTTTGCTCCACTTGGCCCGCGAACTGCCTAAAACCGGCGGCATCGTCTTGCAAGGGGAAGATGAAATTGCCTCCATGGGATTTTGCATTGGGGCAGCCATGAGCGGCAAACGAGTCATGACGGCCACCAGCGGCCCCGGCATCAGCCTGTATAGCGAGAACATCGGATTCGCCATCATGGGAGAAGTGCCCATGGTGATCGTCGACGTGCAACGCATGGGCCCCTCCACGGGAGCGGCCACCACCGGCGCGCAGGGCGACATCCAGTTTTTGCGCTGGGGAACCTCCGGGGGATACCCGGTCATCGTCCTCGCCCCCACCACGGTGGAAGAGTGCTACACCCTCACCCTGCGGGCCTTCGATTTATCGGAACGTTTCCGCGTGCCGGTCTTTCTCGCCACGGACAAAGAAACTTCCCTCACCAAAACCATGGCCAATATCCCCCCCCAAGATGCACCCCAGGTTCGGGAACGGGCAACTGCTCCCGCCGGGGAAGATTTCGTCCCCTACCGGCTGGAGAATCTCTCCCAAGTCCCGGCCATGTCCCCCTTTGGCGGACCGCACACGCTGCGCTTCACCACTTCCTCCCACGACGAGGAAGCCTACCTCACCAAAGACGAACAGGCCATTGACAGGCTCAACCGCCACCTGGCGGCCAAAATCGAGGAACATGTGGAGGAAATCTCCCACGTAAAAGCGGATTTACAAAAAGGGGCGGAAACGCTTTTGGTCAGTTACGGGATCACGGCGCGGGCAATGGTGGAGGCTGGTAACCGGGCCAGAAAAGCCGGGAAACGGGTTTCGATGTTGACGGTTTACTCGCTGTGGCCTATCCCGGGGAAAGCCATCCGCCAAGCCATGGATGGGGTGAAACGGGTGGTTGTCGCTGAACTCAATTTGGGGCAATATCGGCGTGAAATCCAATCTTTGGCCAGCGACCGCCAAGAGGTAATCGGCGTACACCGCGTGGATGGGAAGCTGATTTCTCCCAGCCAAATTCTAAAAGAGGGAGGGTTAGCATGACGACTTTCAAAATGGATACCTATTTAAACGAAGAAAAAATGCCCTACCCCTTTTGTCCCGGCTGTGGGCATCACACCATTCTTGACAGCCTCAATGAAGCCTTGGTCAAGTTGCAGCTTGATCCCCAAGAGGTGGTGATCGTCACTGATATTGGCTGCACGGGGCTGTCTGACAAGTATTTCGTCACCAATGCTTTTCACGGTTTGCATGGACGTTCCGTGACCTACGCTACGGGCATCAAAATGGCCCGCCCGGAGTTGACGGTGATCGTTCTCATTGGCGATGGCGGGTGCGGGATTGGGGGACACCACCTGTTGAACGCGGCCCGGCGCAATATTGGCGTCAATGTCTTCGTGTTCAATAACTTCAACTACGGGATGACGGGGGGAGAACATTCCATCACCTCCCCGCTTGACAGCGTCACCACCACGACCCGCTATGGGCACATTGAGCGCCCCCTTGACCTGTGCGCCACGGCGGACATCAGCGGCGCTAATTTTGTGGCTCGCGCCTCCAGCTTCGACAAAGATTTGCCCGACATTGTGGCCAAAGTCATCCAACACGAGGGGTTTTCACTGCTTGATATTTGGGAATTATGCACAGCATATTATGTGCCCAATAATCGCTTTGGCAGGAAGGATATCGAGGCCACATTAGAAAGTCTCAACCTGGAGAAGGGAGTTCTCAAAGCGGATGATAGGCCAGAGTTCAGCCACCTTTACAGGGAGCGAGTTGCGGGCGGGGAGGGTGAGAAAAAGGTCACGCCACCGACCAAACTAAAACCTCGTTATGAAAATTCTCTCGGCCGACAAAAGAGTTTCTTGATCGCTGGGGCAGCGGGGACCAAGATTGGCTCAGCGGGTACACTCTTCAGCCAGGGGGGAATCCTGGCTGGTCTCCATGCCACCCAGCGGAACGATTACCCGGTAACCATCAAAACCCGGCATTCCATCGCCGAAGTGATTCTCAGCCGGGAAGAAATTTACTTCACCGGGGTCGAGAAACCAGACGTGATGTTCGTCCTCTTCCCGGAAGGCTTGAACAAAAGCCGGGACAGAATCGCCCGCCTCACCGAAGACGACCTCCTGGTGATCAACGCCAACCTGCCCAAGGTGGAGACCAAAGCGAAGACTTGGGCCCTGGATTTCAAACCTATCAGACGCTGGGGTCGCAAGAAGGAGTACTGGGCTTTGATGGCCATCGCCGCCTACTTGCGGGAGTATGGCACCTATCCCCTGGACGCGCTCATCGAGGCTATCAACCTAAAACCGCAATACGCGAAGGATAATTTGGCAGCCGTGGAAGCAAGTGTGGAATTGGGTTAGTGTTACAAAGCATTCGCCGGACATGTCACTCTGAGAGAACGTGTCTCAGCAAAGCTGAGATAGAGTGAACGAAGAGTCTCCAACTTCGAAATAGGGGATTCTTACCCAAGGGTATGCACACAATCGGGTAAAAACCGCCCTTGCCCTGCATGCCTACGACAAGGATGTCGAATTTGAGGGAGGAGGCCCCCGGCCACATGCAAACCTGCCACATGCAAACATGCCACATGCAAACATGCCACTTGCTACTTGCCACTTGCAAACATGCCACTTGCTACTTGCCACTTGCTACTTGCCACTTGCTACACGCCACTCGCCACTTTCCATTTCCCCCCTTGACACAGAACGAATGTTCGGATAGAATTAGCACATATATTCTACCCGCATCCCCTTTTTATAAAGGTACAGGTATCTTCTCAATATTCTGGGGAACGATTCCGTAGCCGGGGTTTACTCCCCGCAAAAGCGAGATTTGGAAATCTCGGCTACACACTTCCCGATTTTTTGAGAAAATACAGGTCCAGGAGGTAATGATGGCTAAAAAGATATCTGACCGCCATAAGCAAGTGTTAAAAGTCGTTCAGAAGCACAACGATGAATATGGTTATGCCCCTTCTTACAGAGACATTTGCGAAGAAACTGAAATAACCTCAACCTCCATGGTTAATTACTACCTTAAACAGTTGGAAGAGGTTGGTTACATTCAACGGGAAGAGAATATCTCTCGCACTTTGAGTGTTACCGAGAAAGCTAAAAGAAAGTACCACCAACTGCTAGGCATCACCGAAGATTTTATCAACGATATGGTGCGCTCGCTTAGCGTTCCCATGGTGGGGGAAATCGTGGCCAGTGAACCCGTCCCTGTTCCCGCAGGAGATATTGGGCTCCAAGACTATGAAAATAGCGTTGACCTTGCCGCAAGCCTTATTCCACGCAACGCGGATAATGAAAACCTTTTTGCCCTGGAGGTAAAAGGGGACTCAATGATTGACGCTATGGTCAACGACGGAGATATCGTCATCATGAAACCCTCCCAAGAAGTCAAGAATGGTGAAATGGTCGCGGTGCGTATCAATGAGGATGAAACCACCCTCAAGTATTTTTTCAAGGAAGATGACCGGGTCCGGCTCCAACCTGCTAATCCCACTATGGATCCTATCTTCGTCGAAAAATCGACCCCTATCGAAATTCAAGGGAAAGTAGTCCTCGTCTTACGCCAAATCTAGAAACTTACGAGAGATTAACGCCAAAATCGAGAAAACGGCCTCTATGCAGAGGCCGTTTTTTTAGTTTTTAGGGCCATTATTGACCCAGAAACACCATTTTTTCCATAAACCTGGTATAATTCACCTGATTAATTTTAACTATAAGACTTGCACCCATGGTCTCCTAAAAAACTGAAATGCTGATGGTTTAGCGCTTTTCTGATAAAATTGGCCGTATCTTCTCAAAAAATAGGGGACTGATGTAGGGCGATTTGGTAAATCGCCAGTCGAAATGCCATTTCGACCTACATTCCCCCAAAATATTGAGAGGATACAATTGGCATTTCAAGCTAAACAGGAAGGGGACCTCATAAATAGTGCAAGGTGTGTGAAAAAAGGAGTACAAAAGTGGCATTTTCTCCCTTCAGTTGGTTGTTGGGACATTTCTCATTAGATATAGGTATTGATCTCGGAACTGCAAACACACTAGTTCATGTCCGAGGAAAAGGAATTGTAATCTCAGAAGCATCCTATGTAGCAGTCAACAAACGCAGTAAAGAACCTATTGCCATTGGAGACGCGGCAAAAGAAATGGTTGGTCGCACACCAGCCAACGTAGAAACAATACGCCCCCTTCGAGATGGTGTGATCTCAGAATTTGAAATCACGCAGGCAATGTTAGAATACTTCATCGGCAAAGCGCACCAACAAAGCATTGTGCCTATCCCCCGTCCCAGAGTCGTGGTTGGGATTCCAGCAGGCGTGACCGAAGTTGAAAAAAGAGCCGTCTATGACGCTTCGAAAGCAGCCGGTGCTCGCGTGACTTACTTGATAGAAGAGCCTGTTGCTGCCGCATTGGGAGCAGGCTTGGCCATTGATGAAGTCCGGGGAAGCATGGTGGTAGACATCGGCGGTGGAACCTCGGAGGTAGCAGTAATGTCCATGGGAGGGGTGGTAACTTCTCGCTCCCTTCGCGTGGCGGGAGATGAACTTGACGAAGATATTGTCCAGTATATTCGGAATAAATATAATCTACTGATTGGCATACGCATGGCAGAAGATGTCAAAAAAACCATTGGCTCAGCTTTCCGTCTCCAGGAAGAGAAAACCATGACCCTTCGAGGCCGAAACCTGGTTACCGGTTTACCAGAGGCCATTGAAGTCTCCTCCATCGAACTAAGAGAAGCCACAGAAAATTCCGTACAAACAATTATCGATACGGTAAGAGATGCGCTTGATGAAACTCCACCTGAAATTTTGTCAGATCTCATGGATACAGGTATTTGTTTAGCTGGGGGCGGCAGTCTTCTCCAGGGCCTAGATGACCGTTTGACTGACGAACTTAAGGTGCGGAGCTGGGTAGCGGAAGATTCCATAAGTTGTGTAGCTCGAGGAGCAGGAATAGCTTTAGAAGACCTAAATAAATGGAAAGATCTATTTGTGGGCCTAGAGCGACACAGTTCCCGCCATTAAAGGCGCCGAACATGCCTCCTCCATTTACCATCTTACCGGTATCTTTTCAAATAATCGGGGAGAGAAACCAGGTTTTTTCCCCAGATTATTGAGATGATACGTGACTTTCAGGTACTAGGTGTGTACCAGGGGGGAATTTTAACTCCCCTCTTGTGCGTGTTCCCTACATTGACAGGAAAAGTATGAAAAGACGTTTTCCCAGTTTTTTTAGAAATATCGTCTTCAGCCTATTAATCATCGGATTGCTAGCCCTGGCACTGGGCGGGTATGTTAAAACACTCTCTCGATTGGCGCTGACACCTATTATGGCAGCCCAAACCTGGGTTTCGAAACAATATACAGGATTCGAGGACTTCATTACCGCTCCTAGAGATGTCACCGCCATCCGGCAAGAAAACGCCAGGCTAGAAGCCGAGAATGCCAGCCTTCAGGCTCAAATTGTTGAACTACAACAACAATTAGGTGAATATCAAATTCTCGCTGCCCTCCTTGATTTTGCGCGCGCTCATCCGGAGCATAAATATCTAGGAGCCACTGTAATAGGCCGCGATATCAGCCCTTTTTTGCATTACGTAATCATCAACCGAGGGTCAGATGATGGCCTGCGCCGGGGAATGCCCATTGTCACCCAAAAGGGCTTGGCGGGGCGTGTCTCCCAAACCACCGCGAAAAGCGCCCGGGTAAAGCTGATCACCGATCCTACCATCAAAGTCAACGTTCGAATCCAGCCTTCCCGAAGCGAAGCGATTCTGACCGGCTCCATCACCGGAGATGTCACCTTAGAACAAATACCACAAGATGCAAAAATCAATCCCGGCAATCTAATTTTGACATCCGGCCTGGGCGGAAACTATCCACCTAATATCATTGTTGGACAAGTAACTAGTGTCCGAAGCCAAGAATACGCACTTTTTCAAAGCGCTTCGGTACAGCCCGTCACTGACTTTGGGGAGCTAGAAATTGTCCTAGTGATCACAAACTTCAACCCTATAGATATAGAACCTCTTATCCCGGTTCCTGAAACTCCTTAGGCCCACACCCTATGCACACTTTCCTTGCCATCCCGGTGCTAAGCATAGTCACAATTCTCCAATCAGCGGTTGTTAGCAGAATAACTCTCCTGCATGGAACTGCTGATATTATACTTTTAACCATCATCGCTTGGGCCTTGCAAGAAGAAGTCAAAACGGGCTGGCAATGGGCCTTAATAGGCGGTCTTCTGGCTGATTTTTTATCCGGACTACCATTTGGGATATACACTGCTAGCTATTTACTGATCACCGGACTCACCTTGGCGTTGCGGGTTCGTATTTGGCGTTTTGCCATCCTAGTTCAACTCTTTGCCACCTTCCTAGGAACTATACTCTCCCATGCTTTATCGCTCCTGGCCGTCATTGCCCAAGGTACGAATTTATCGTTTCAAACCGTATTAGAAACAATAACCCTGCCCAGCTTGATATTGAACCTGCTTTTAACAATTCCTGTCTATATTCTAATTCAAGAATTAGCCTTACAAGTACACCCAAGAAAAATCGAATTATGAGTAGTTCATCTGCCGTACAAAACCAACTAGAGACTCGTCGAATATTAGCTTTTATCATCCTCGTCGGAGCGATATTCCTGCTATACATCATCCGCCTAGTAGGCTTACAAATCTTGTCCGGAAGGGAATGGATGTCGAAAGCCGAAGAAAACCGCCTCCAAGAAATAAGTCTTGCCCCTGAGCGTGGGGTGATATTCGATCGTAACGGAACTGTCTTAGCCAGAAACGTGCCTTCTTATAATGTCATTGTCACGGCCGCCTTCCTCCCAGACGACGTAGGAGCCATTCAAAACATCATCCGTGACCTATCAGAGTATATAGAAGTACCCGTTAATCAAGGAGAAATCTCTCCTGAAAATCCCTTTGTACCCTGCCGGTCAGAACATGGTATCACGCAAGTTGTCGGCTATGGACAACAGAGCGCTCCTTTTAGAGAAGTGAAAATTGCCTGCAATATCGATAAGACCATGGCCAGACTCCTTCAAGAAAAAGCGGTAGATTGGCCAGGCATCTCCATCGAAGTTGAACCTGTCCGCGATTATCCCACAGGCTCTCTCACAGCAAACTTCATCGGATTCCTTGGCCCAATCTCTGCCCTAAATGAAGAATACTACACGGAGCGAGGTTTCGTTGCCCAGCGAGACAAAGTCGGCTATGCTGGCCTAGAACGCTACTTCGAAGCCATCCTATCTGGGAAGCCGGGCAAGCGCCTGGTGGAAGTTGATGTGGCGGGAAAAATAGTGCGTGATGTGATAGGTACCATTTCCACTATTCCAGGGCAAAATATTTACACAACCATCGACACCCGCCTTCAACAGGCTGCGCAGTCTGTTTTACTGGGCGAAATTCGAGGTTGGAACGCATATTTTGGAGAGATACGTCTTACCAGCGGCGTAGTCATCGCCATAGATCCCCAAACAGGGGAAATTCTAGCTATGGTTTCCTATCCCACCTACGAAAATAACCGCATGGCACGCGTGATTCCGGCGTATTATTACGAGCAACTTAACGCTGATGTCCGCGACCCACTTTTGAATCACGCTGTAGGAGCTGCGCTGCCAGCGGGATCAGTCTTCAAGTTGTCTACGGCTGTGGGGGCCCTCAACGAAGGCGTGGTAACCCCGGATCAAGTGATCAGCACGCCCCCGAAAATCATAACTACTGAAAAATTTACGCCCAATGACCCCGGAAGAAGTCGCGAATTTGTAGACTGGAACGAAGCAGGATTTGGGTCATTAGACTTCATCCATGGGTTGGCAAATTCGAGCAACGTGTATTTCTATCAACTCGGGGGAGGCACGAGCGGGGTTACCAATGTCCCAAACGATGTGCCCGACGGATTGGGCATTTGCCGCCTGGGGACCTATGCCCACGCCCTGGGGTACGGCGAACTTCCAGGCATTGAACTCCCAGACGAAACTGACGGTCTCATCCCCACGCCCAAGTGGAAACGTATTGCCCACGGGGAAAACTGGTCCACGGGAGATACCTACATTGCCAGCGTGGGCCAAGGCTTTGTGATCTCTTCCCCACTCCAAGTTCTCATGTCAGCGGCCACCATTGCCAATGACGGGAAATTAATGCGACCCACCATCCTCTACGAAATTGAAGACAGCGAAGGGAATACCATTCAACCCTTCCAGCCTGATCTTAAATGGGACATTACCCAAGACCCAATCATTGACGTGTATAGCGACCCAACCAGCGCGGGAGGATGCGAGGCCAAGTTAACGGGCGAAAAAACCACCGTAGCGCCCTGGGTGGTGGAACAAGTCCAAATAGGGATGCGCTTAGCAGTTGCCAACGGCACGCTGGAAGATACTTTCGAAGGTTTTGATATTGCGGCCGCTGGAAAAACGGGAACAGCCGAATATTGCGACGAGTTTGCAAACGAAAAGGGGCTTTGTAAACCAGGAAATTGGCCCACGCATTCCTGGACGGTCGCCTATGCCCCTTATGAAAACCCTGAAATTGCTGTGGTTGCTTTTGTCTATAACGGTGGAGAAGGGGCTAGCGTTGCCGGCCCCATCGTTCGCCAAACCATCGAAGCTTATTTTGAGCTCAAAACCATAGATAGCCGATTAGGCAATCCTTAGCTAATTCATGCTATAATTTCAGAACAGAAAGAAAGCATGCTATTAATGCAAACGCTCTGTCCCCAGGGCGATTGCGGACGGATTTTTTTTACGCAGAAGATATTTGTTAGGAATTTTTTACTACAAAGCACTAGTGTCGTGTCAACTATAAAATGACAAATATGAATTTGTAGTCGGGGTTTCAACGCCAAGGGCGCACACCGTGACCCCGCAATTACGAGATTTAGTACCCCTTCGGGCACACCAAATGGGTGTGCTTTGCATGCCCTGGCCGGAGGCCCGCAAAGCGTGGGCAACACCGTGTGGCTGCGCGAAAATCTCGGCTACATATCATATTACGCTTGACACGATACTAGTACACTTTGGCAGAAGTCCTTTGCCAGTTTTGTGCCCCAAGACCTCTGAGGTTTAACGCTTGACAACCTCGGAGGTCTCAGGGGCAGGGATCGCCAAAAGGTTGTTGGTGGAAATCCTTTGGGGAATCCCAGGTGCAATGCACTCCAAAAAACGGGAGTGCAACGCACCTTGAGCGCAAATTTTAACCTTTAATGAATATGCGCCGCCAAGTACTAGGTTACATATGGAGTCTGGGGATGCAGAATAAGAAAATAGAAGTCAAAGGCATCAAAGACGGCCTGTTGATAAAAATCGGTTCTGGAAAATGGGCCAAACAAGAAAAGGCCTTACTAGAACACATTAACGCGCAAAAAGATTTTTTCCAGGGAGGCCGCCTGGCCCTAGACGTGGGAAACCATATCCTTAAGGCGGCCACGCTGGGCGCGTTGCGGGATACGCTTTCTGATAGCGAAGTGAAGTTATGGGCTGTCCTCAGCGATTCACCCACCACCGAAAAAACCGCCCAAGCCTTGGGATTGGCAACTCAGCTCACCAAACCCACCCCGACCGAACGCCGGGCCAGAACCGCCCCCACCATCCAAGGTGACAAAGCCCTTCTCCTCCGCCGCACCTTCCGGTCCGGGCAAAGCGTCAAACATCCCGGCCACATCATCGTCCTGGGAGACGTCAACCCCGGCGCTGAGATCATTGCCGGGGGAAGCATCATTGTCTGGGGACATTTACGGGGCGTGGCCCACGCGGGCGCAAAAGGTGACAGCGAGGCCGTTGTCTGCGCCTTAGATTTATCCCCCACGCAACTACGGATTGCTGATAGAATTAGCGTGTCTCCCCCAGGGAGCAAGGAGGAGCAACCCGAGACAGCCCGCCTGGAAGACGGTCAGGTGGTGGCTCATCCCTGGCATGAAGTGTGAGGGGGGAGGGCATGGTAGACAGAGTAAACAGGGTAGACAGAGTAGACAGAGTAAACAGGGTAGACAGAGTAGACAGAGTAAACAAGGTAGATGGTAAACAAGCAGAGCAAACGCATATTGGAAAAGGTAAACAATTATGGCTGCAAAAATAATTACAATCACTTCTGGGAAAGGCGGCGTTGGTAAAACGACTGCCACAGCGAATATTGGGGCGGCTTTGGCCAAGAATGGAAACAAGGTGGCCTGCATAGACGCTGACATAGGCCTGCGAAACTTAGACGTTGTCCTGGGTTTGGAAAATCGCATCGTGTATGACCTGGTGGATGCCGTTGAAGGCCGGTGCCGTTTACGACAGGCTATGATCCGCGACAAACATATCCCAGGGCTGTTCCTCATACCCTCGGCCCAAACGCGGGATAAGACGGCCGTTTCTCCCAGCGATATGGTACGCCTATGTAACGAACTTCGTCCGGACCTAGACTGGATTTTGATTGATTCCCCAGCCGGCATAGAGCGCGGATTCCGCAACGCCATTGCCCCAGCCGACGAAGTAATTGTCATCACCAACCCCGAAATTTCCGCCGTCCGAGACGCTGACCGCATCATCGGCCTTATTGAAGCAGAAGAAAAAGGCCCCGGACAACTTATCATCAATCGTTTAGACCTTAAAATGGTCCAACAGAAAAACATGATCTCGGCGGAAGACGTGGTAGATTTGCTGGCCATCAAACTCCTGGGAATTGTCCCGGAAGACAAGGAAGTCGTTATCAGCACCAATCAGGGTATCCCCATTTCCACAAATGATCACAGCCTAGCAGGAGAAGCATTTCGCAATATAGCCCGCCGAATGTTGGGTGAATCGGTTCCTTTTTTGGATTTAGAAGAAAAAGGTCTTCTCAAACGGTTCACAAGCATATTTGGCTCAGGAGGAAATTAGGATGAGCAATTTTCTCGATCAACTTTTTTCCAGGAAGCCTAGCAGTGCCACACAAGCAAAAGAACGTTTGCAATTGGTGCTTATCAATGACCGCACAGCCCTAACACCAAAAGCACTGGATAACCTCAAAGATGATTTGTTGGAGGTGCTTTCCCGCTACATTGAAATTGACGCTGAAGCTGTGCAGATTGATCTCACGCGCAAAGGCCGCGAACAAAGACTGATTGCCAACGTTCCCATTTCAGGTCCCCAGCAGAGACAATATTAACCTATGGGAAATTTTTCATGGCGACATTTTGACTTCTGGCTTCTGGGAGCGGTAGCCATAATCACAATTTTTGGCGTGGCAATGATCCGCTCGGCCATCGCCGGCAATATTGAGCTTATCGAAGCCAATACCGTCCTCAAACAGATCATTTTTGCCGCCGCAGGCTTCGTGATAATGATCATCACGGCCAGCATCGATTACCGATATTGGAGTGCCCTGAATAAATTCTTCTATGTGGGAATTATCGTTCTCTTAGCCATTCTCTTCTTTGTCGGTGGAGCACTCTTTGGCTCGGCACGCTGGTTTCAGGTTGGACCCATTCTTATCCAACCTTCCGAGTTGGCCAAAATTGTTATGATTCTGGTTTTGGCTAATTTTTTTGCGCAAAATGTCTCTCAAATCCACCGGCCAATCACCATCCTAAAAAGTTTAGCGCTCACTATGGGCGTGGTGAGCTGGATACTGTTACAACCTGACTTGAGCACTTCTATTGTGATTCTTGTCATTTGGTTTGCCTTGCTGTGGGCCAGCGGATTGGAGTTTAAGCATCTCATAATTGCTGGGGGGGGAGGGGTTTTGGCCCTAGCCATTGGCTTGCCTCTGCTTTTATTAAGCTACGATCCTGAAAAAACAGAGGCCCTTATCAAACCTTACCAAATCGAACGCATCATCAACTTCCTCTTTCCCAACCCAGAAGCGCGTCACGGAGCAAATTACAACGTAGAACAAGCCCAAATCAGCATTGGCTCCGGTGGATGGTTAGGACAAGGGTACGGAGGAGGCTCCCAGGTTCAACTTAGATTTTTAAAAGTGCGCCACTCCGACTTTATTTTTTCCGCGCTCTCAGAAGAATTCGGTTTTATAGGCGCCCTATTTGTGGTAGGCATGCTCCTTTTTATTATTCTGCGCTGTTTACGGGCTGTTAATATAGCCAGTGACACCTTCGGGGCCCTGCTCGCTTACGGCGTGGCAACGTTAATCACCTTCCAAGCCATTGTTAACATCGGCATGAACCTCAATCTGCTCCCTGTCACCGGCCTCACCCTTCCCTTTGTAAGCTATGGAGGAAGTTCTTTGCTAACCCTTTTCTTGGGGATAGGATTGGTGGAAAGTGTCCTCCTGCGTCACCAGGATTTGGAATTTTGAGAGTGAGGAGTAAGGAGTGATGAGTAAGGAGTGATGCAGGATGAACGAAGAACAAATACCGAGCTACCTGACCACTAAGACCACTAAGACTACTAAGACCAATTAGACCAATTAGACCAATTAGACCATCCGAAAAGAACCAGGTGCAGCGCACTTTGGACTACAAGTGCAATGCACCTTCGACCATTCAGACC
The DNA here is from genome assembly GCA_018263575.1 of Chloroflexota bacterium. Taxonomy (GTDB): domain Bacteria; phylum Chloroflexota; class Anaerolineae; order Anaerolineales; family UBA11858; genus B10-G9. The sequence goes on from JAANWX010000043.1 coordinate 28,009, forward strand.
AGTTAGACTATTAAGACCAATCAGACCATCCGACAAGAACCAGGTGCAGCGCACTTTGGACTACAAGTGCAATGCACCTTCGACCAGTTAGACTATTAGACCCCTTAGACCCCTCCAGGAGACTTCATGACGCCCCCAAATCAACCCGCTCGTGTACGCTTTGCCCCTTCCCCAACCGGATTTTTGCACCTGGGCGGCGCACGCACAGCACTGTACGACTATTTATTAGCGAAACAAACAGGCGGAGAATTCATTTTACGCATTGAAGACACAGATCAGAAACGTTATGTCCCAGAAGCGGAAGAGAACTTCAAAAAAGCCTTGCACTGGCTGGGATTGGACCCCGATGAAGGGCCAGACAGCGGCGGGCCTCATGCTCCTTATCGCCAATCCAAGCGCAAGGACATCTACCGGGAACACGCCGAGCAGCTTATCGAAAAAGGGGGTGCATATTATTGCTTTTGTTCCCCAGAGGAGCTTGAAAAAACACGCCAAGAGCAACAGGCAAACAACGAAACTCCACATTATGTAGGAGGTTGTTATAATTTAGATCCTGCGGAATCCGCTCAACGGGCAGCAAATGGTGAAGAGCACGTCATCCGTTTTAAAATCCCCTCAGAGGGCACAACTACGGCTCACGACCTCCTGCGTGGTGATATCACCGTGGAAAATGAAACCCTCGACGACATCATTTTGATCAAATCCAATGGGCTGGCCGTGTACCACCTGGCCGCTATGGTTGACGATCATCTCATGGGGATCACCCACGTCATTCGCGGCTCGGAGTGGCTGCCCACTTTCCCCGTTCACAAACGCATTTATGACGCTTTTGGGTGGGAGGAGCCGGTGTGGGTACACCCCTCTTTGTTCCTGAAACCAGATGGGAAGGGAAAACTCAGCAAACGGGACATGGAACAAGCCCGCGAAAAAGGGTATCCCATTTTTGTGGAAGACATGATTGAAATGGGCTTTTTGCCCGAGGCCGTCAACAACTGGATTGCCTTGATTGGATGGAGCTACGACGATAAAACTGAGTTTTTCACTATGGAAGACCTAATAGAAAAATTCTCCCTCGAAAAGCTCAACCCTTCTCCGGCGGCCATCAACTTTAGCAAATTGGACCATTTCAACGGCCTTCACATCCGAAATCTTGACGTGGAAGACTTCGCCGAACGCATCAGGCCCTTTTTCGAGAAAGCGGGTTATACAGTTGATGAAGCCATCCTCCCCAAGGTTGCCGCCGCTATCCAAACACGCACCAAGCGGTTAACGGACGTAGTGGATATGGCGGGGTTCTTCTTCCAAGAAGAGGTCGAGCTTGTCCCAGAGCGCATTGTCAGCAAAAAGATGAGCGCAGAACAAGCCGCCGAGGCCGCCCGGAGGCTGATTCAGCTCTTCGGCGCAGTGCCAGAAATCAACCAGGCCAACTGCGAACAGCCTTTGCGCGATTTGGCCAAGGACATGGGCCTCAAAGCCGGTCATATTTTTAGGCTTCTGCGCGAAGCACTCACCGGCCAAAAAGTAAGCCCCCCGCTCTTTGACATCATGGACATCCTTGGCAAGGAGAAGACGATTGCCAGACTTGAAAAGGTGGTAGAGGTGATGGGGGAATAGGTTACTGGGGAAGACAAGAAAAAAGCCCGCGCCGTACGGCGCGGGCTTTTTTCTTGTCACTCTTATCTCTTCTTCTGTTGACGCAAACGCTTTTCTATCCGCTTCCAGGTGTCACGCATGGTGACGGTGCGGTTGAAGGTCAAATTATCCGCTGTTGAATCAGGGTCAACACAGAAATATCCCCGCCGCTCGAATTGGAAAACCTCTCCCGGCTTGGCATCCGCCAAACTTGGCTCTACTTTGCGGTTCGGCAACACGGTCAGGGAATCGGGGTTCATGTTCTCAACGAAGTCCTCCCCCTCTTCCACATCCAGGGGATTTCGCATGAAGAAAAGCCGATCGTAAAGGCGGACTTCGGCATCCAGGGCGTGCGCGGCCGAGACCCAGTGCAGCGTCCCCCGCACCTTCCGCCCGTCGGGGGCATAACCGCCTCGGGTTTCGGGATCGTAGGTACAATGCACCTCTACCACTTCCCCATCTTCATCTTTGACGTGATCCTCATATTTAATGAAATAGCCATACCGCAAACGAACTTCCCGACCCGGCCCCAATCGCCAGAAACGCTTGGAGGGGTTTTCTCGGAAATCCTCGCGTTCGATATATAACTCGCGCGAGAAAGGCACCATGCGCGTCCCGGCGCTTTCATCTTCGGGATTGTTGACGAATTCCATCATTTCCGTCTTCCCTTCCGGATAATTGGTGATGACCACCTTGAGGGGATTTAGGACACCCATCCGGCGCGGGGCGTGTTGGTTGAGGTTTTGGCGGATATGGTGCTCCAAGAGGGCAAAGTCGATAATGCTCTCGTTCTTGGCGATCCCAACCTCATCCATGAAGGCCCGGATGGCCTCCGGGGGATACCCACGCCGGCGCATCCCAGCCAGCGTGGGCATGCGGGGATCATCCCAACCGTCCACGTAACCCTCCTCGACCATTCTTCCCAAGTAACGTTTGCTGAGCACTGTATACGAGAGGTTAAAACGCGCAAATTCGATCTGCCGGGGATGAAAGATCTCCAATTCCTCCAGGAACCAATTATAAAGGGGCCGATGTGCCTCATAAGCCAGATCACACAGGGAATGCGAGATGCTTTCTATGGAATCTGATTGTCCGTGGGCGAAGTCATACATGGGGTAGATGCACCATTCGTCACCCGTGCGATGGTGTTCCTCGTGCAGGATGCGGTACATGACCGGGTCGCGCATGTTGATGTTCCCGGAGGTCATGTCGATTTTCGCCCGCAGAACCCGCGCCCCATTGGGGAATTCCCCCGCACGCATGCGCTCGAAGAGGTCGAGATTCTCCTCGACGGAGCGGTCCCGGTAGGGGGAGTTTTTTCCCGGCTCGGTCAGCGTGCCCCGATATTCTCGAATCTCGTCCGCGGACAAGTCATCCACGTAGGCTTTGCCTTTTTTGATGAGCTGAACAGCATACTCATAAAGCTGCTCGAAGTAATCCGAGGCGTAGAACTCGCGGTCTTCCCAATCCGCGCCTAACCAGCGTATATCCTTTTTAATGGCTTCAACGTACTCTATCTCCTCTTTGACCGGATTGGTGTCATCGAAACGCAAGTTGAACTCTCCGCCAAAATCCTCGGCGATCCCGTAGTTGATGTTGATGGCCTTGGCGTGACCAATGTGCAGGTAGCCGTTGGGTTCCGGGGGGAATCGGGTGCAAACTTCCTCGAACCGGCCTTCAGCAAGGTCTTCCTTGACAAACTCGCGAATGAAATCGGTTCTTTCCTCTTCTTTTGTCATTCTCTATTCTCCTTCTTGGGTCAGTCATATTAATAATCTCGTTTGTATCACCTCAAAAAATAGATGTAGGGCGAGTTGGTAACTCGCCTCCCCGATTTTGTGAATAGATACTTTCGTTTTTATACTCATTCATTTTAGCATATGGTAGCAGGTTTTCGATAGTCCTGTAAAACAATTTGACGAACACCATGTCCAATGATAAAATAGCCCCGCTGGTGGGGGCTCGTCTAACGGCAAGACGGCTGTCTCTGGAACAGTAAATCGGGGTTCGAATCCCTGGCCCCCAGCTAAAATGCCCCACGCTTAGGCGTGGGGTTTCTCCTTTAAAACCCGCGCTTTTGCCCTTCCCAGGCCGGTTTTGAACTCATGGAGCAGCTCTTGAAGTTTATTATTCATTCCTTGTAAGTGTTCACCACCCCAGTGCTATAGACTTCAAAAGTCTTCAAACTAACGCCTTTGGCGTTTGAAAGTTCGGAAACGCTCATGAAATTTTTCCCAAAGCAACCTCTGAGACTTTTGAAGTTT
>JAANWX010000044.1 GCA_018263575.1 Chloroflexota bacterium
GGGTTTCAGCTAGCCAGGATACTTTAGAGAGTTTCTTTAAGCGCGTTAATAGTTTTTCCATATCTATACAAAGTCCCATCTGTAGGCAGTTATTTTATCTCTTTGATCGTCTTCGCCGGCACACCCCCAGCTACCACGCCGCCGGGCACATCCGAGGCGACAACGGCCCCAGCAGCTATCGCGCTGCCATCCCCTATAGTTACCCCGGGCAAAACGGTGACGTTGGCGCCAAACCAGACATCATCGCCGATGTGAATGCTGGCTGGTCGAGTGGATCGGGCGCCGTCGGCTTCGGGCGTTAGGCTGTGGTTGACGGTCTCGAAGCAACAGCGTGGGCCAATAAAAACCCGTTCTCCAATGGTGATTTCAGCCGGGAACCGGGCAGTAAAACGCACGCTGCTATTGATAAAAGAATCGCGTCCAATGTTTATCCGTCGAGCCGCGCCAATAGGTCGAATCTCTAAAGGCGAGAATACCAAAGCGGGATACTTAATCCGCAAGCCAGCCAGGCGTAAAATCAAGGCCCGGGCGGCATCAAAAGTGTTGAAACGTGGCAAGGCATTTGCCAACCACAAAAATAAAGTTTCCTGAAAAACCGCTAGTCGGAGATCTTTTTTGATTACTGCCCAAATTTCTTTCATCATTTCCAATTAGCCTTGTAGTTCATGGCGTAAATCCATCCCTGGTTTATTTGCTTTGCCCCTGAGACTTCTGAGGTTATAAAGACGTTAACCTCGGAGGTCTTGGGGCACGAAACAGGGACATAGACTTCAAAAGTCTTCGAAACAACGTTTTTGCGCTTGATAGTATGGCAGCACCCGTGAGAACTTTTCCCAAAGCACTCACTGAGACTTTTGAAGTTTGCTCTAGCCATCCGTCCTCGGCGCCCCCACTTCTGTTCTAATCCCTTTTCCAGCCAAAGTCTCCGAAAGCCATATAGCGCCCGGCAAGGTCTCGGCCATGAGGATGAAGCGGGTGACCACGACCAGTGTTGAGGCTTGCTCTAGGGTAGCCCCCAGTTGAATGTACAAAGTAGTCATGGATACTTCGCGCAAGCCAAAACCGTTCAAGGAAATAGGCAACACGGAAAGCATATAAGTAATGGCACCCACACCAATCACATGTGTTAAGGTAATATCCATTCCTAAGCCGCGAGCTAAAAACCAGAGAGCGCTATAAACCATTATTTTTCCTCCCCAGGACAGCGCAAAACCCAAGAGGAGTACACCAGGATGGTTTCGCCAAATGAGGAAGGCTTCCCTGGCACGCTCTACCCATTTTAAGAGTTTGGTTCGCCATGTTACTGGCAATACACTAGCCAAGAGCATCCCCCTTCCCATGCCTGATTGCCAATTCTCCCTCCAAAAAGGCCCAAATACCGCCACTGAGAACGGTAGAGCGCTGAGCATGACCAAAACGTTCAAGAGCCTGTCCACAATGGTAGAGGCCATACTGATAGACAAGCCCGTAAAACGCGCCAACCCGGCTATCCTGACCGCATCCCCCCCCACTGTGGAAGGTAAAAAGTTGGAGGCGAAGTTTCCAGCCAAAACCATTTTCAGGGTCTCAGCAAAACTGACCTCCACATTCTGCACGCGGATAAGAGAAAACCACCGTACTGCATTGGCAATCACTGATCCAAAGTAGAGGCTAAAAGCCACGGGTAAGAGCCAGGAGGGCATTTCGCTTACCATCTGCCAGGTTCTGGCCCAGTCCTGTTTCGTCAAGAGCCAAACAAACAACGCAGCCGAAAGAATTGTCCCGGCCATGCGGATTAAAAACTTCGAAGAGGAGGGTTTGATTGGCTTTCTCATAACTTAACCTAAGTAGCCCAAATCACGGAGACGGTCTTCCAACGCGGAAACTTCTTCATCAGACATGTCCGGCGAATCCTCTTCCTCCGGTTCGGCGGGGCGGCCCTCCTCGTCCTTTTCAAGAAAACGAATTCGCTGTCTTCGTTGGTGGTCAAAGACCTCTTCTAAAGGATCCCCGTCCAGAGAGCTAGGTATGGGGATGTCCGCAAGGGTCAGCATGGTCGGCAAGACGTCTTCAAGCTGGGCTGAGGTGATTCGTTGACCTTGGCGAATATCCGGGCCTGACAAGACTAACATACCTTCTTCACGGTGTGCACCAGAGTCTCCGTACTCAGAAGGGCCTAATAAATCATCATGCTCAATCCCCAACTTTACAGAAGTCTGGTAACGGTAATTCTGAATAGAAAACAAAATATCAGCCGCCTTGTCTTGGTGAGGCCCATCGTAAACATCCTGGGCGTGTTTGATGTCTGTAATGAGAGGCTGACCGGTATCAGGATGTTTTAATTTTTTCAATTTCTTGATAATATCCTGGCAGGTTTCTTCATACCCTGGCCCAGGTTCAACAATACCCTGAGGTTCCCGTCCCTTAAGGTTTATATAGATTTGACCAAAAGAACCTCTGGCGTAGGCTTTGGTGCGTTTCCAATTGATATTCTCGAAAGTGAAAAAAGAATTGACCAATTTATTCCGAAGCGGTTTAGGGAACAAATTTGCCACACTCCCCAGTCCGATTTTAGCCACGAAGTCGAATATGCGCATGATGATATTGGTCTTTGCCAACCCGCGTTTTAACAAAGTAGCAGGACTTTCCTTCATGTACAGCAGCCCCTCTTCATGGAGCCACTGATTTAAATGCATTACGCCATACATGGGGCCAGCCCCATGATCAGAGAAAACCAAATAATTAGCCTCACCAAATTTCCGAACCAAGCGGCCCAAAATCTCATCAATGGTCTGGTAAACCTTGAAAATAGAATCCCGGTATTGGCGGTCATGGTTCGCGTCGTAATCAGGGCGGCTTTCATCCAGGTAGCGCCAAAGTTTATGCTGGGCGTGATCCGTTTGCATGAAAACCAACAAATACACGTCACAGGGATGGTTTTCAATCAAATAGTGAATGGTTTTTTCCTGATACGCGGACCAATCCAAGAGACTCCGTAAATACTCAGCTTCTCGCCCATATTTATAAACCTTCTCTTCAATTACTTGGTAAGGCCCAACTTCTTCCTCCAATTCTGCCAACAAACCCGGGGGATAGGCAAACCCTTCCGCGTTTGGGCTTGGTGCAGCCATGCCTGAGAGCATGAAACTCTCTACCGGCACGGCGGGATAAATCATAGGGAGATTGGAAATCCCGACCCGTTTCCCGGCCTGGTTGACATATTCCCAAAGTGACCGAGTCCGGATTTTACCAGTGTGCACGTATTCAACACTATACTGGCCCGGACGGCGGGAGAACCAGTCGAAAACGCCATGTTTGCCCGGATTTTGCCCGGTTATGATCGTCGTCCACGCCGCGGGACTGACGGGGATAGGCTTTGATTGGAGCAAGCCATAACTGCCGCTCTCCATCAAAGAAGCGATATGCGGCAACTTCCCCTCTTCAACCCAGGGGTGCACCAGGTCCCATGTCGCGCCATCCCAGCCAACAGCTACCAGCGGTGTGGTTTTTTCTTTTTTAGTCACATTGCTTCCTTATCTCGTAATCGTTCAGTCCTTGCCCTCACCTCAATCCTTGCCAAGGCACAGCCTGCGGGCTCGCTCTACGGTGTACAGCCCATAGGCTAGTGCGTGCCGTAGGCAACACCGTACGCACAGCGTCCCAGGGGGAGAGGAGGCAATCCCCTCTCCCTTTGGGATGCCCAGCGGGCACGCAGAGCGAGGGTTAGGGTGAGGGGTGGGGACGCTTACCTTACCTCCAGAAATAATTCCTCATATTGTTTCGCTATGTAATTGATGTCGAAGGTCTTTGCTTTCTGCCGGGAGGCCTGCCGGAAAGCGAGTAATTTTTCTGGATCTTCCAATAAGCCACGCAGGGAATTCACAAAAGCCTCCTCGTCCTCCGGTTCAATCCGGTACCCGTTTTTCCCATTCTCAACGAGATCAATGAAGCCGCCAATATCGCTGGCCACAACCGCCATCCCCATGGAAAGAGCTTGTACGCCCACCATTGGTAATCCTTCCGAACGTGAGGGCATAAATAAGATGTCACTTTGGTCAAACTCGTCAATCACGATGTCGGGTGTTACCCACCCTGGAAGGGAAAACCTATCCTGAAGTCCCAAATCGACAATCTCTTTGCGAACATCTTTCATCAAGGGGCCGTCGCCTAACATGATGCAAGTCCACGCCAGGTCTTCTAATTTGGCCAGGACACGCACCAATTGCAAGGGATTCTTTTGGGGCATAAATCGTCCTGCAAAGATGATTTGGGGAGGATGATGAACTTTAATCTCCCTCGGCGATATTTTACCGGTATCTACCCCATTGCGAATGACTTTGATGTCAACTGGGTAGTGCTTGAGGGCCAATTGGCGGCTGAATTCGCTCACAGCTACAACTTGGGCCGCGTTTTTCCAGATTGTGGAGGTGAAAGGATAGGCCCAGCGAAACCAGCCAGAGGTCTTTTCGGGTGCCCCGCCGGGAATGTCCCCTAGGTGAACGGTCAGCACGTAGGGGGTCTTGGTCAGTTTGGCAAGCAGCCAGGCTACCGGCCCGGTGGGAACGGCAAAGTGGACGTGAATCAGGTCGGGGCGCCAGCGGCGTATCCAGCGTATCCCTGCCAGGGAAGCCGAAACTATGTACCCGAGCATGGTCCGCAAGCCAGCCTTGAACTTGTATTTCCGCCAGGCTGGCAAACGCAAGACGCGCACGCCCGGTTCGGGGGCTTGGACTTCTTCCCGCAGTAGGCCCTCCATGTGGGATGTCAGCACCATGATCTCGTGGCCTCTTTTGGCTAACCCCTGGGCAATGTCTTCCGAAACCTGCCCCCCTCCCCCTCCCACTGGAGGGTATTCATAATTGAGAATCAGAATACGCAATTTACTCCTCCTGCTCGCGAATAGATACTACTTTTCGTAAGGTGTAGGTGGTTTTTTTCTGAGCCTCGTGATATGTTCTTACTAATAACTCGGCAATCAGCCCCATCAAGATCGATTGAAATCCCATGAGTGCTAACATAATGGCGGTGGGGAATAAGGGTGAATTGAAGGGAGAGATCACTAAACTCAACCTGCGGATTAACAAGAATAGCAAAATCAACCCGCCAGCAAACGACAAGAGGAGTCCTAGACCACCGAAAAGATAAAGGGGTTTATGAGAATAGCTGATCAAAAACTTGACCGTTAATAGATCCAAGATCACTTTGATCGTTCTTTCTAGCCCATACTTCGTCTTCCCGAAACGACGCGGGTGATGTTTTACGGGAACTTCGATGATCTTTGCCCCCACATAACCGGCATAAGCGGGGATGAAGCGGTGCATTTCTCCGTATAACCGGAAGCCGGTGATCACCTCGCGGCGGTAGGCTTTTAGGGTGCATCCATAATCATGTAAGTGAACGCCTGTGACCCAAGAGATTAATTTGTTAGCTATTTTAGAGGGCAGCGTGCGGGTTATGAACTCATCTTTTCTATTATGCCGCCAACCGCTGACTACATCGTAGCCGTCTTCAATCTTTTCCATGAGCATAGGAATATCACCCGGGTCGTTTTGCATATCGGCGTCCATCAAGACAATGATTTCCCCCGACGAATGGTCAATACCAGCCGCAATGGCCGCTGTCTGACCGAAATTTCTGCGCAAAGCAATTGCCTTAATATGTTCGAGGTCTTCCTTTGCAAAATTTTCCAATAGCTGAAAGCTATTATCCTGGCTCCCATCGTCAACAAAAACAACTTCCCAGGAATAGGGAATATTTTCTAGTGCCTTGTATAAGGAATCTCGTAAGAGATTTAGTGTTTCACGCTCGTTGTAGACAGGAATGACCACAGAAAGCTTCATGGCAATCTCCGATATAGGTATAAAGTTGATCCCTCGCGACACCCAATTGCTGGGGAGGGAGGCATTATATCAAATTCATCCCTGGTTATGTACTCATCTATCCAGCCGTTTTGTGTTCGCTCTGCTATAATCAGCACATCGGCTTCTTCCACCCATTTTTGCTTGAGGGATTCGTTCCAATATCCATATTTGACCAATTGATCTGGCTCTCCTCCTTGGTGATAGGAAGAGGTCGAGTTGAGTTGAGGGGGAAATAGGTTGATATCACTTAAGGGTAGCAAGATAGATTGCGCGCCTCCTCCCTGCCAATAAAGGAGGTCGCCAGCTTCGATGTACTTGGAGACATGGTCTGTAGCGGCCTCATAAGAATCGATCACGCCTGGTTGACAATCATAGTTATGGCGCCCCCCACCCAATACCTCTGTGGGAGAAACCAAACCGCCCAGCGCTAAAAACAATAGGAAACTAATTGAAAAGATGCTTCCTTTCGATAACCCCAGCTCCTGGGATTGATTATACCAACTTACAAGGGCGACCAAACCCAAGCAAATGAAAATCCCAATGGCAATTAGGATCACCCTTGTTCCGACTAAGGCCTGCTCCCAATAAGACCAACGATACTCCTTGGCCACAGCATCCCATATTGGCAATCCAGTATATTGGGAGTTGAGCACAGCGGGAACTTTTCGTTCGAGAACATCCATGATCTCGCCGCCTATCGGCCCATGTGCGGCGGAGACAGCGTAGCTATAGCCAATTCCCAGGGCCAGAAATACCATCACCGCGAAAGCAAAATATCCTCGCCAAGGAGGTATTCTCCACTGCCAGTTGGATATTGATACAATGATCAATAAGATCCCTAAAGAGCTGAAGAAAGCCAGATAATTTGCAAAACAATAAATACAATAATTACCCCCAACGGAAGCCCAAGTGTGCAATCCAAGCAAGATGATGAATAAACTTAACAAGAAGACGGCAATCCGAAAACATTCTTGTTTTTTCCATGTCTTTGGCCAAAAAAGACTTGCAGAGACCGCCCCTGCCAGGGGGATAAAATGAAAACGAACGCCTTCGAAGAAGCTTGTCAGCCGATTCCCCACAGAGGCGGTGGCGATGGCGGTCGGGAGGCCGAGCCCTTCTGGGCGCCAAGTATCTAAGAAAGGGGTCAGTTCCGGAGGAAACCATTTCACCCACAAAGTCATTATAGTAGGCCAGTAAAGCGCGTGTCCGCCGAGGAAAGAGAGCAGCCCTCCCATAGCAGCGAAAAGGCCCACTCGCCACCCATTTTCCCAGAAGATGTAGGCGAGCACAAAAGGGAGAACGGGGACAAGGTTGACGCGAATGAGGGGGATTATCCCCGCCATTATCCCTCCCAAGATAATCTGCCAGGGAGGCCGACTTTTTCCCAGGACAAGGACCATGATCCATACCAAAGCGCAAGCCGCCAGACCTTGTGAGGCCATAACACTGTAAATTTTTATGACGGCGGGGTTGAGGGCAAAGGCAAAAACCACCCCAGCCGCCAGCCATCGCGAAGCATCCTCACCGGGAGACTTTCCTCCCAGGCGTCGGGCGAGAATCCATATGCCAAGCAACAAGAATATGCCCAAGAAAATGGCCAAATATCGCCCTGTTCGCAATCCAGGCCCAAAGATGACTTGTACATAGCCGGGAATCAAGAATGACAGCGGCATGTGGTTTGTCCATAGCCCATAGGGTTGAAAAGGCGTATATTTTCCTGTGGCAAATAAATAGCCTTTAAGCAAATACAATCCTTCATCCAACAGGGAATCCTGGCTATGAGCATAAATCCAAATTTGCACGCTATAGAGAATTCCCCCTAATATGGTTAAGGCTTCTGCTAGCCAGGGAACTTTGGTGAGGTGTTTCAGGCCATTGATGTTTCTTTTCACGCTTCTTTTTCCTTTTCCTTCTTGAGAGTATCTTTTCAGTATCTTGGAGCCGAGACCTTCGAGGTTTGTACTTTATAACCTCGAAGGTCTAGAGTTGCTATGGAATCCCCTTACTTCTAAGAATTTCCAGGTCCCTTTCCACCATCATCTGCACCAACTCCTCGAAGCTGACTTTTGGCGTCCAACCTAGTTTGTCGCGCGCCCGCTGGGGATCGCCCACCAAAAGGTCTACTTCGGCGGGGCGGTAGAAACGCGGGTCTTGGACCACATAGTCCCCGTAATCCAGCCCCACGTGGCCAAAGGCCGCGTCACAAAAATCTCGCACAGAATGCGTTTCCCCCCTACATACAACATAATCATCCGCTTCATCATGCTGGAGCATGAGCCACATGGCCCTCACGTAATCTCCGGCGAATCCCCAATCGCGGCGAGATTCCAGATTTCCTAGGCGCAGCTCATCCGCCAGGCCTAGTTTTATTCTTGCCGCGCCATGGGTGATCTTGCGAGTCACAAATTCCAGGCCGCGTCGAGGACTTTCGTGATTATATAAAATTCCCGAGCAGGCGAACGTACCATGTTTTTCTCGATAATTGACGGTGATCCAATGCCCGAAGACCTTGGCGACCCCATAAGGTGTCCGTGGGTAGAAGGGTGTTTCTTCATTTTGCGGCACCTCGCGGGCTTTGCCGAAGATTTCGCTGGAAGAGGCCTGGTAAAAATGTGCTTCAGGGTGGACCAGGCGAATGGCTTCCAGAAGCCGCGCCACGCCTAAGGCGGTGGCATCCCCTGTCAATACCGGTTGATTCCAAGACATAGGAACAAAAGATTGAGCTGCCAGGTTATACACCTCATCGGGCCGGTAACGTTCCACAATGGAGACTAAAGACCCTTGGTCGTGCAAATCTCCCTGAACAAGTTCAATTTCGTCCTGGATGTGCGCCAGACGTCCAAAGACCATTGTGCTGGATCGGCGCACCAGGCCGACCACACGATAGCCTTTTGATAATAGCAAATCAGCTAAATAAGAGCCGTCCTGACCGGTTATCCCTGTTATTAATGCAGTTGGCATAGATATCCTTATTCCTCACAAGATTCATTTCGTGGAATATAAACTTCAATGCTGCTTATCGGTAAGTTTTCGTATTTCTCATAATAGCATATCAAGTGGTCAACAATATGTTCCACAAAATAATAATTTTCCTCAGCATATTGCCCCCCGCTATGCCCAGAAGACATTTTTTCGCCAATGACAACAGAATACTCTTGGTTTTGAAAATCATCCCAATAGTGCTCTAAGACGGAGTAATTTTCGGACATGGCCATTTCTATGACGAAAGTTTTCTCGTAAATGGTTTTTTGTTCTACACCAGATAAATAGCCAAAAGTGAAGAGTTGATGTTCGGTCATAAGTAAAACATCGTTCTCATGTCTGGAAAATTCATCGATCGTTCTTTGTAAAATTTGGATTGTTTTATTCGCTTTTTCATGATCTAAGGCCGGAACAGGCCCGGAAAATCCTGAAACATAAATCACGGGGACGATGATCAAGCTCGCCAACACCCACTGCGGTAAAACAAACGGGTGATTGTTATCTGTACCGACAAAATTAAAGTAGAAATACGCAACAGAAACCACAAGAAATAATAAATAAGCATCCATGTTATGCAAATTAGAACTCCCGCCTATTTTTATACTGACAATTAATCCTCCCAAGAAAAAAATGAGAAGAATAATACAAACGCCAACCACTCTCAATTTATTATAGAAACCTGACCTCTCTTTGTAGAATCTAAAAATAAAATAAAACCCTGGCAGAGACACGGAAAGAGCGCCGAGCAAAATCCCTAACCGGGAGGTAGGATTGGGTAAAAGACGAAACCACAAAAGAGGAGAATTAAAATCGGTATATAGTATAGCCTCTTCCACATTGAAAATTATTGGTAAGAGAAACCAGATTAGCAGGCCCGTTATCCCCCCAAGTAGTACCCACCCCGCAGGAAAAAGAAGGTGTTGATAGACGGCTTTTAGCCTATCCTTGTTTTCAGGAACAGGGCGTTCCATGAAATAAAGCATCGCGGCCAAAAAACCAGGTACGGGCACCCAATTAACGCGAGAAATAGCCGCCCAGGCCGATAGCACAATAACCAGGAACAAAGACCACCAAAATTTTTGGCTGTCAAACAACCAAAAAATACCTATGGGAATGATCAGTAAGTGATAGTAAATGGGGCCTTGTAAAATAAATAATACAATGCCAATAAACCATATTATGGTCTTGTACGTGAACTTCAAATTCAACCTTCGAAGCAACAAATAACTTGTCAGCAAAGGCGTAATTATCCATAAACTGTTTTCCCATAGTCTGTGTACCCATATAGAGGCATGAGAAATCAAAAATGGAAAAATCAAAAGTAAATATCGCCCGTGATTTCGATAGGACAACATCAGTTTTTTTCCATATAGGGCTTTGGACAAAAAGGTAGAAGCATAATAATAGCTGCTTGTCTCCGACCATCCCAAACTTAATGGATAATTATTGATATAGAAAAGATACTTGCCTATAGAAATGAGGAAGGTGTAGAGAGCTAAAGAAAATAATAACCTTTTTTCGAAAGGATAAGATGTGCCAGATAAAAATATGGCTCCAAATGTGGCAAAGATGAATAATAGGAAATTTTGAAAGAAAAACAAAGAGTTCCAACGTATAGTGGGGCTAAGACTAAAAAAAGCGTAAACTAATAAAGCCCCACCAAAGAGTACATACCTGGCATACCCAGCAACATTACTCGATAGATTCTGGAAAAAAGTAGAACCCCATTCCGAATCACGTAGCAATAAGAATGAGACCAAAAGGAATCCAAAGCCAATTATCCCCCATACACGTAAAGAGAAAACCGCATCCGCTTCGAAGTATTTGTCGGACCAAAAACTCTTCAACTCAACATAGAAAATTTGTAATGAGGCTAGCGTGTAAACAAAGTTTAAAGCCAATAGCAAATATATCTTATTGAAGGATAATTCCTTAGTCATTTTGCTTCCTTCTAATTCGTATCAATTTCTTTTACCCATTCCCTGTTTTCATCATACCAGGCTACCATGCGCCCTATGCCTTCTTCTAGGGAGATTCTTGGTTCCCACCCCAGCAGATTTTGGGCTTTGTCAACGCTGGCCTGGTTGGCGCGGGCATCAGCAGGGTGCATGGGATAATGTTTGACCTTTGCTTTTTGGCCTGTGTGCCGTTCTAGTATTTTTATTAATTCGTTTATAGTAATTACCTCATGGCCGCCGAGGTTGATAACCTCATATCCCACTGGTTTGAGGGCGGCAATTGTACCTCGGGCAATATCATCTACATAGGTAAAGCCACGTGATTGTTCACCATCGCCATTTAAGCGTAAAGTAGTGCCTTCCTTAATCCACTTGTTAAAGCGGAACATGACCATGTCTGGGCGTCCCGCTGGCCCGTAGACGGTGAAATAGCGGACAACGGAGACATCGATATCGTAGAGGTAGTAGTAGGCGTGGGCCATGGCCTCAGCCCCTTTTTTGCTGGCCGCGTAAGCCTGAAGAGGATGTGCGCTGTCGGCCGTCTCCGGCGTGGGAAGGGGGGCGTTCGAGCCGTATATGCTCGATGTAGAAGCCAGAATGAATTTGGGAATATCATTTCGCTGGCACAGCTCCAGCAGGTTCAACGTCCCGGTCATGTTCGTGTCCACATAGACCCAGGGATTCTCCACGCTGGCCCGCACCCCTGCCCGCGCTGCCAGGTTGATGACAGCCTCAAAAGTTGGCTCTTTGAATTCTTCCATCTCTAGAATGCACTTATCGCTTATATCCATTTTATGAAAACTAAAATGTTCACGGCCTCTAAGTTGGCCGAGGCGATACTCTTTCATGCGCACATCATAAGCCGCGTTCAGGTTGTCTACGCCTACTACACTATGGCCCGCATCCAGCAACAGCTCCGCAACACGAGAAGCGATGAAGCCAGCTACGCCGGTGACTAAAAAGGTTTTCATAAAGGATACTCCCATGGGGAGGAGAATCAACCAGTCTTGCAGAAACCTGGTTTATTCTCCTCGTTAAAACAAGCTCAACTGCTCGGCCTGCTTTTCCTCTTTCTTTTCGTGGATGTACTCGGGAACTTGAGCAGGGTTCTTGATTAATTCTGGCAATTGTGCGAAATCTCTTTCTACTGTGGAACGCAGGGAAGGTCTATGAAGGGCTGCCGCTGGGTGATAGAAGGGAACCACCAACAAGCCATTCACGCGCCTGGCCCTGCCGTGGATTTGACTGATTTTTGCGCCTGGAATATAGCGCGCCATCGAGAAGCGTCCCAGGGTTACCACTACCTTGGGGTTGATGGCCTCAAGCTGGCGATCCAAATAGCCCCTGCAAGCTTTCAGCTCCTCCGGTTCGGGATCGCGATTCCCCGGCGGGCGGCACTTGACGACGTTGGTGATGAAAACATCCTCTCGCCTCATGTCAATTGTTTCCAGCAATTCCTCCAGGAATTCTCCCGCTGCGCCTACAAAGGGGCGTCCTTGCACGTTCTCATGAAAACCCGGCCCTTCGCCAATGAAGACGATCTCAGCGTTGGGTGGGCCTTCTCCGGGTACGCCCTTCTCCCGGTAATGGTGTAATTTGCATTCCTCGCAAATAGAAACTTCTTCGGCAATGCTTGTTAATATTTCTTTGGAGTTCATAAACGCTCTCTCCTGCTTTTCCTATCCTGGGATGGGGTCACCCCGGTGGAGGTAGATGGGGGATAGAGTCGCGGGGGCGTCTGTTTTTCCCGCCTGCCACCTCTCCCAGGCTAGCTCGGCCAAAAAGGCGGGGTTGCGTTGGGCGCGGGCGGGGGATGCTGGAACAACATCCTCGTTCTCCTTTAGCCTTTCCCGGGCCGTTTTGGGCAACTCGCCGCTTACCAGAGTGGGCGAGGTTATTTTTTGCGCTAGTTCTTCTATGGTGAGATTTTCTAACCTTTCGAGGGATTGCCATTGCCCGTCTCCCGCCTCGTACCAGCCCACGGCCAACCGTCCCCGCCCGGCCTGGAGAACGGCCGCCAGGGGGAGGGCGCGGCGGGGTTGGGCGGCGGCGACCACGTCCAGCGTGGGGATGGCCACCAGCGGTAATCCCTGGGTGAAGACGATCCCCTTGGCGAGGGCTAAACCGATCCGCAACCCGGTGAACGATCCGGGCCCGAGGGCCACGCCCACGGCTTCCAAATCTCCCGCCACAGCCCCCACGCGGGCCAAGTTATCGGCCACAGATTGAGCCAACTCCACGGTGTGGTAATTGTGGCTGATCCAGGTCTCAGCGCTCAGGACTTGGACACCGTCATATAGGGCGACACCAATGGCGCGGGTTGAGGTATCTATTGCTAATAACATTTACAATATTCCATAGGCTTCTTGCTTGAAGTGATCTAAAAGGGATTGGTAATGCTTCCCTTGGGCGGTGAATATAAAATCATGCTGTTCCTCAGCAATCCAGCGCATGCGCACCCACAAACATTCAGGGGGGAGGGCGTCTTTCACGCGGTCGGCCCATTCGACGACAAGAGGGCCTTGGGAGAGCATGTTGTCCAGGTCTAAATCTACCGCTTCGGAAGGACCGCTCAGGCGATAGGCGTCTAGATGATAGAGATTTTCGCCATCCAAGCGCCGGTACACTCTCACCAGTACAAAAGTAGGGCTGGAAACGGCATCGAGGGATCCCCAGCCGGAGGCGATGCCCTGCACCAGGGTGGTTTTTCCCGCGCCTAGGTCACCTTCTAACCCGATAACATCTCCCCGCTGGAGCAAGGCGCCCAAGCGCATCCCCACCCGCCTGGTTTGGTCGGGGCTGCGGCTGATGACTTCGAAGGAGTTTTGGTCTATAACGGGCATAGGGGTGGTGGGGGAGTTCCAGTTTCTAACCTATTCGTAGCCGAGGTTTCTATACCTCGTGGGGGTAACGCGCTATGGAAAGCGCGGCTACATGGTTATGGCAGTTCTGATCCGTTCGCAACCGAGGTTTCTGTACTTTGCGGGGATAACGCGCTATGGAAAGCGCGGCTACATGGTTATGGTAGCCCTCCTGATATTGCGTTGGGTGATTTTTTTAAGCGGCAACTAATTCGTTAATCTTGTTTTTAAACTCAAGTTGATTCTTAATGTGGATCGAGTGAATGTACTCTTGCGTGCTTTTTTTGCGTGATTCACTGGATAAGTTAATCACCATCTCCTGATTTGGTTGATGCTCAAATATCATTATAAGAGGTGCTTCTTTAACATACCCTAAAGTCATTCCAAGCATTATGTTTGTCGCCATTTCAAGGTTTGCCTGTGTCAAATTGGCATCATTATAAGCCCCATGAAAAATATGTGCCTCGGAGGGTATTTGGTCTGATAAAGCAGGTTTCTTGATTTCGCGAGTGAGGAATTTGCTAAACCTGTCTAAATTTTTATTAGTTATGCTAATTTTCTTTTTTTTCATAGTATTTGTCCTCATATGCTTTGCGATAAGATCGCCAAGATTGTTTTATATCCTCAATAGCCTGGGTGAGGGCAAGTCCTTTATCGTTTGCTAGTTCAGTTATCTTCTCTTGTTGTCCATTGGGAAATAGTATATCTCGATGAAAGAATCCATGTGCTTCGTCAAATCGAATGATAGCGTGCCATTGCCCATCGATATAGGCCTCATATTGTATTACTATGATCTCTTGGACTTGACCGAGTTTGACTCTAAAGTGAACACGCAAGCGGTCAAGACCTGTCTCGAAATCTTGTATCCAGAATTTTTCACTCATTTAACCATTATATCAAAGTAATCAAACCAGGTGATGTCTTATTATCATCACTCATCACTTTTTACTCGATAACTTCCAAATTCGCCAAGGAGGCGATCACTTTTTTTAGCCCTACGGTGTCGAAGACGATGTCTAAGATTTCGTCATCATCTTGGATTTTGGAGCCGATGACAAGGCCCTTATCCCATTTGGGGTGTTGTATTTTCATTCCCGCTTTATATTGGGCTTCGACCTTTTTCGCGGGGGGAGGGGAGGCCTTTTTCCAGGGGCGGAAGACTTGAGATTTTCGCCGTTGTTGGCGTGCGAGGCGCCCATCATCGCGCAGGTCGGCGGGGATGTCAGCGTAATAGCGGGAGGGTTGGCCGGGTTCCGTGTGCCCGTACACGTAGCGGTTTAGGGCGTGGGAGAGATATACACGGTCCTTAGCCCGCGTGATGCCCACATAGAATAAGCGGCGCTCTTCTTCCATGCCTTCGGGGTCCTCGAATGAGCGTTGGTGGGGCAAGACCCCATCGTTGAGTCCGACGATAAAGACCTGGGAGAACTCTAATCCTTTGGCGGCGTGCAGGGTAAGGAGGGTGGGGGCATCGGCTCCTTCTTCGAGGGTGTCTTGGTCGGAAACCAGGGCTACATCCTCCAAGAATTGTTGCAAGCCCACGGTCTGATACTCAGAAGCCAGGCGGCGCAGCTCCATGACGTTTTCCCAGCGTTCCCGGCCTTCCTCGCTGCCGTCGTCAAGGTAGTCTTGGTAGCCAACATCTTCCAGGATCTGATCCATGATCTCTACGGGGGGGAGGGTGTCTTTATCCTCCAGCCATTTAACGAGCAAACGCCCAAAACGAGATAAGGCTTTCGCAGCGCGGGTGGAGAATTGAGAAAGGTGTTCCGACTCTTTCCCTTTCGCCAGATCGGCCAATAAATCTCCTGAAGATATATTTAACTTTTGGGCATGCGTGCGGAGTTGGGCGTAGGTTTTGGTGCCAATCCCTCGCGGGGGCGTGCCAATGACTCGGGAGAGGCTGATCTCGTCGTGGGGGTTGAATATCAAGCGCAAGTAAGCGATGATGTCCTTCACCTCGCGCCGGCCGTAGAAGCGTTGCGCTCCCACTAACTTATAGGGTAAATTAGCCGATAAAAAGGCCTCCTCTAATAAACGCGACTGGGCATTGATGCGGTACATCACGGCGAAGTCTCCCGGCTTGGCTTTCTTCGAAGCAACCTGGCGGGCAATGGTATCTACCACATATTGGGCCTGCTCGCGCTCGTCAAACAACTCCTTGACGTGAACCTTTGGGCCAGCCTCCCGCTCGGTGAACAAGCGTTTGGGGGTGCGGTGGGTGTTTTGGTCAATGACGGCCATGGCCACATCTAAGATAGTTTGCGTAGAACGGTAATTTTGCTCAAGCAGAATGACTTCGGCTTCTGAAAAATCTTTCTTGAAGCGCATCACGTTGCGGTAATCCGCGCCCCGCCAGCGGTAAATGGATTGATCGGCGTCCCCCACCACGAAGATGTTGCGGTGGTAAGAGGCCAGGTGTTTGAGGAGCGTATATTGGGCTATATTTGTGTCTTGGAACTCGTCTACGAGAATATGCTCGAAACGCCGGGCGTATTTTTCACGGATGGAAGGGTAGTCTTCCAGGAGAATGGCCATCCACAGCAGAAGATCGTCAAAGTCCATGGCGTTGCTGGTGAGGAGGGTTTTCTGGTAATCTTCATAGATACGAGCCACCACCTCCGCCCGATAGGTGTCGATGGGAAAATCTTCTGGCAAATAGAGTTCGTTTTTGGCTGCCGAAATGGAGGCGTGAACACTGCGTGGGCGGTAGCGTTTATCGTCCAGATTATGGTCTTTGATGACTTGCTTGACGACCTTTACCTGGTCGTCGGCATCGAAGATCACGTAATTGGAATCCACGGGGAGATGCTCCGCTTCAACTCGTAAAATACGAGCGCATGTGGCGTGAAAGGTTCCCAGTGTGAGGCCGCGCGTTTGGCGTCCCAACAATTTGGCCACGCGTTCCCCCATCTCGCGGGCGGCCTTATTGGTAAAGGTGACCGCCATAAGATGGTAGGGGTGCACGTCGAAACGGTCTATTACATAGGCCACGCGCTGCGTGAGAACACGGGTCTTGCCCGAGCCAGGGCCTGCCAGAACAAGCACTGGGCCGGGGTCTGTGGTTACAGCTTGCTTTTGTTGAGGGTTTAATTTTTCTAATAGTTCCATAGGTGAAGTGATTGTAATTGGTGGGGGGATGTGTGTCAACAGATGCGATTGCCCCCTTGTCCCTTCTCCTTTGCACGGTATAATCCTTAACAACTCAATCCCATTTTTCGGAGGTAGCGCATGCAAGATAAAATTAGAGTTTTAATCGCCAAGCCCGGCCTGGACGGACATGACCGGGGCGCGAAGGTGGTGGCCCGGGCCTTGCGAGACGCCGGGATGGAAGTCATTTACACCGGCTTGCGCCAAACGCCGGAGATGATTGCTGAGGCCGCTTTGCAGGAAGATGTGGACGTGGTCGGTTTGTCCATCCTCTCCGGGGCCCACATGGCGCTTGCTCCCCGCGTTTTGGAATTATTAGAAGCAAACGGCCAAGAGGATGTGCAGGTTTTCTTGGGTGGCATCATCCCTGATGAAGATATTCCTAAATTACAAAAATTGGGTGTTGGGGGTATCTACGGGCCGGGCACATCTACCCAAGACATCGTGAAAGATATTCGCGAGGTCCTGCAGTGAGCGTTATCGAGGACATTCTCGCTGGGGATCGCTTGGCCCTGGCGCGCACCCTCTCGGAGATTGAAAATGACACCCCAGAAGGACAACGCGCCCTGGATGAGCTATTCCCTCACACTGGCCAGGCCCGCCTCATTGGGGTGACGGGCGCTCCGGGAACGGGAAAATCTACCCTCGTGAATCGCCTGGCCTATCTTTACCGCCATCCGCCGGCGGGTGTGGAATCCAAAAGTGTGGGAATCGTGGCCGTTGACCCTTCCAGCCCCTTTAGCGGGGGAGCTGTTCTGGGGGACAGGGTGCGGATGCGCGACTTGGCGGGCGACCCGGGCGTCTTTGTGCGTTCTATGGCCTCGCGGGGGTCACTAGGAGGGTTGGCGCGTACCACATCGGACCTGGTACAGGTTCTGGATGCGGCCGGATACGAGATTATTATCATCGAAACTGTGGGAGCGGGCCAGGCGGAGGTGGACATTGCCCGTTTGGCACACACCACCATTGTCATCGAAGCGCCCGGGCTGGGGGACGATATCCAGGCCATCAAGGCCGGTATCCTGGAGATTGCCGACATCCTGGTTGTCAACAAGGCCGACCGCCTCGGCGCGGAGAATACAACCCGTGCCCTACGGGGAATGTTGGAGCTGGCCAAACCGGGAAAACGGTTCCCCCAGCACCATGCTCCGGTAATGGCACTCCGCCCCCCTCCCGACCTTGGTGAGGGCGAGGAGAATGGTTGGGAACCCCCCATCGTCCAAACGGTTGCCACCACGGGCACAGGCATCTCCCAACTTGAAGAAGAAATTGCCCGGCATCAGAAGTATCTCCACAAGAGCGGTGACTTAATCCACAAGGAAAAGATCCGCCTGAAAACGAAAATGGATGATTTGCTACAATATAGCCTGGTTTCGCGGTGGCGGGAATCGATTACCAGGGAGATTTATAAGACCACCCTAGACAAACTGGTGGCGCGGAAAATTTCTCCCCAAGAGGCTGTGCGGGTGCTCATGAATGGAGGAAATTTATGATTTACGGTAAACGTGTTCGCTTGCGAGCCATAGAAAAAGAGGATCTTCCCCAGTTTGTGGCCTGGTTGAATGACCCGGAAGTGCGGCGAGGGTTGTCAAACGTTATCCCTTTTTCGCTGACTTCCGAAGAGAAATGGTTCGAGGATCTCCAAGAAAAACCTCCCCCTGAACAGTCTTTGGCCATCGAGATTCAACCTGAAGAAAATGGAGAGTGGGTCTTTGTGGGGGGGGGTGGTTTTTTTGATTTCGACTGGCGGGTGAGGCAAGCTGAAGTTGGCATTCACATTGGCGAAAAAAAGTACTGGGACCAGGGTTTTGGAACGCGCGTCATGCGTTTGCTTTTGAAGCATGGCTTTGATACTTTGAACTTGAACAGGATTTCCTTGCGCGTAAAAGACAATAATCCTCGCGCTATACGAGCCTATGAAAAGGTGGGATTCGTAGAGGAAGGCCTTTTGCGGCAAGCGTA
Organism: Chloroflexota bacterium; assembly: GCA_018263575.1. Taxonomy (GTDB): domain Bacteria; phylum Chloroflexota; class Anaerolineae; order Anaerolineales; family UBA11858; genus B10-G9. The sequence continues at coordinate 18,754 of JAANWX010000044.1, forward strand.
TTTTTATGGGGGTGAATATGTGGATATGCACCTGATGAGTGTTTTACGCTCGGCGTGGGAGGAACTATGAAAACGTCTATTCGCCATACTTCAGGAATGTACGGAGATATAAAGCTATTTGCGGGTACAGGTTCCCCAGAGGTAGCAGAGAGGATTTCTCGCTATTTGGAGATACCCTTAAGTGGGAGAGACATTATTGAGTTCTCCAATGAAAATCTATGGGTCAGACTGCACGAGAGCATCCGAGGGCAGGACGTATATGTCATCCAAACCACGTCCCGCCCCGTCCATCGCAACCTAATGGAATTATTGATCATGCTCCAAACCATGCGCCTGGATTCTGCGGGCCGGGTGACGGCCGTTGTGCCTTATTTGTGTTATACACGCTCGGACAAAAAAGATAAGCCGCGCGTGCCAATTACGGCCCGCCTGGTAGCAGATATGATAGAAGTGGCTGGGGCAGACCGCTATATGACTCTGGATATGCATGCCGGTCAAATTCAGGGCTTTTTCTCCATTCCCGGCGATGTGCTTTCCGCCTACCACCTTCTTACGGGCCATGTATCTGAACTTCTCCCCACCATGAACGACCCCGTTGTGCTTACGGTTGACCTGGGCTTCGCTAAAAAGGGCCGCAACTTCGCCGCGGAGTTGGGTTTACCCATTGCCTTCGTCGAGAAAAGGCGTTCCACAACCCAAGACTCTGCTGAAGCCTTAACGCTCATAGGTGATGTCAAAGATAGGGATGTGATCATTGTCGATGACGAGGTCGATACGGGCGGTTCCATCTGCCAAGCATCTAAAATTGCTAAGGACAATGGCGCTAAAGAAGTTTGTTTGACCTTTGTTCATCCTGTTTTTTCAGACCCTGCCATCGAACGTATCCTCGAAGCTCCCATTAACCGCATAATAACTACCGCTTCCATTCCCATTCCCGCCCAAAACCTTTCCAAATTGAGGAATTATTGCCAGGTTGATGTCCTGGATATTGCTCCTCTGCTGGGTGAAGTGATTTGTCGTGCTCACGAAGGGCGCAGCGTGGGAGAGATGTTCGACGAGTGATTGTTTATGCCAGAACTCCCCGAAGTAGAAAGTTTTCGACGTTTTCTAGCCCAGGGGCGGGATGAGTCCCCGTCCATCTTGGGGAAGACAATTCAAGGGGGAGATTTGTTGTGGGAGAGGACCTTGGCCGCGCCCTCGCCGGAAGAGTTCCTGGAGCGGGTAAGGGGCCAAAGCGTGGAGGAGCTTGGCCGGCGCGGTAAGCATCTCCTCATCCATCTCTCTAGGGACACGTTGGTGTTGCATTTCAGGATGAGCGGAGAAGTCATCGTTGAGGCCCAGACCGAACCGCTCGGCAAGCATTATCGGCTCCTGCTCAACTTCAGCGATGGCGACCGCCTGGCCTTCAATAATCCCCGCAAATTTGGGCGCGTGTGGCTTACGCCTGACCCAGACGCCTTGTTGGCCGACCTAGGCCCCGAACCTTTGGACGAGGATTTCAGCCCACAAGCGTTCTATGCCATTCTCCAGAACCATCACCGGCAAATGAAGTATCTCTTGCTAGACCAAAAGACGATTGCCGGTTTAGGCAATATTTACACCGACGAAATCCTTCATTTGAGCAAAATTCACCCCCGAACGAAATCTGATGCGCTAAGCTTCGAGCAGGCCAAGCTCTTATGGGAAAATATTCGCCACGTATTGCGCACGGGGATAAAGAATCAGGGCACCAGTATCGATTGGATGTATAGAGGCGGCAATTATCAAGATTTGCTCAAGGTCTATAAACACACCGGAGAACCCTGTCCAAGGTGCGGTACACCCATAGAACGCATTACGGTTGCTCAAAGAGGAACCCATTATTGTCCCACTTGCCAGCCCCTCTAAGACCTCGGTACTTAACGGTAGTAACACAGAGCCCGCGAAGAAGGCACAGAGCTGCACAGAGGAAAAAGCTCTGTGCAACTCTGGGTAACTGCTCAGTGAATATCTGTGTCCCGCCCCAAGGCAGGAAGCTCCAAAATTTGATAGAGGTAATTTATGGATACAACAACATTATTTCTTATCCTTATTTCAATAGCAATTGGCATCATCATAGGATTATTGATCAGCAGCCTTAAAAAATCACCCCCTGACAAGAAATCTCCCCCCTTGCCAGCTTCGAAGCGCCCCGCTGCAGGTGGCCCTGACCCGCGTCCCGCCAGTCCCCGGTCCGGCCCACGTCCTGCTGCCTCGCAACCTGCCCCGCGCCCCGCACCCCGTCCCGAAACAACTTCTCCCCCTTCCGCTCCCGATACCGCCCAAGCCTCTCCGCCCGATCAACAAGAGGAGGAAAACCTAACCGGGTCGCGAAGCATCGTTGAGCAAGTGGACGAGATCTTACAAGAAAAGCTGGCCAATTCCCCCTTAAACGAAAAAGGGATCTTCCTTCAAGAAGATCCGCAAAAAGGGATGATCATCTGGGTTGGGCTTAAATCCTACGAGGATATTGGCGAAATCCCTGACTCCTCTATACGGGAGATCATAAGAAGCGCTGTGCGAGCGTGGGAATCCAAAACAAGTGTAGAATAGCAAAGGTGACAGCCACTGGCAATCTTCGATTGCGGCAACTTGATTGCGGCAATCATTGATTGCTTAAAAGTGACTGCCAACTCCTCACCACATTTAAACAACCTACTGAAGCATTTTTTCGGTAAAATCAGTTGAGAGTTGGCGAACCAGGCGGCTTTTTTCCCGCGCGGGCAAGAAAGAAGCCCTTGCCGCCGCTAAAACTCGTTCCCGGAGAACGCCCAAAGACAGCCCCAGCTTTTCCGTAACCATCCGATATTCATCAGAAAGGGTGATCTTGGAGATGCTGGGGTCATCTGTGTTAATGGTCACGTTGAGGCCTTCTAACATCATCTCAGACAAAGGGTGTTCCTCTAAAATTGACACAGCACCAGAATGATGGTTACTGGTGACGCATACCTCGAAGGTCGTTCCCCGCTCGCGTGCCAGGCTGACCACGTTGGGGGATTCCAAAACGTGAATGCCGTGCCCAATTCGCTCCGCGTTGAGGACCTGGATAGCTTCGCGAACATTTTCCGCCCCTCCCCATTCTCCGGCGTGGATGCTTACCCGCAACCCCTCTTCCTGGGCCTCACGAAAAACTGCCGCAAAAGGCTCAGCGGAAAATTCAGCCTCATTCCCGGCCAAACACACGCCTACAATTCCCTGCTCCTGTCGAAGGGCCGCTAACTCAATGACTTTAGCGGCCTCTTCTCCGCTCTCATGTCGGTTCACACTGACAATAAGCCGGACGATAATCCCAAATTCTTCTTGTGCTTCTTGAGCGTTCTCAAGTACCCAATCAATCACCTTGTCAGGGCAAAAGTCTTCCGCTCTGCTCAAGGCAATGGGTGTAAAGCGCAGTTCCATGTAACGAATATTATCTGTTGCCGCGTCTTCCACCGCTTCCCGGGTGATGCGTTTTATAATGTCGGGGGAGCGATAGAAAAGTCTTAAAGTGCCAAATTTGGAAAGAAAATTTTCAAAGGTATAAGGTTCGTTATGGTTCACCTGCACCAAAGGGCGCAGATAACCGGTGTCTTTGACATCCAAATCATGGGAGCGGACAACTTCCATCATCGTCCGAACCCGCAGCGAGCCTTCTAGATGGCGGTGTAGTTCTACTTTGGGTAAATTCTTATAGAATTGTGGGGAGTGTGCGTAGGGGTTTTTGGGCATTTGTAGGTAGGTAAATAATGTCGGTGTCAAGGTAAGATGTGAAAATTATACCACTTATTTTTAGATTTTCCTGGTCGAACCAATCACAACTCCCCCCAAAATATTTATTTTCTGATATTATTAAAGGACTTCCCTCCACAAAATTGTCGTTGAATCAGGTTGGATCGTTTATGTTAAATGAAATCGACACAAGCTTTTCTGATAATACTCCCTCCTATGCATTAGACAAACTGACCCGTTTGATCGAGCTTAGTCTCATTCTAAACTCAACCCTTGAACCAGATCACATTTTACAAACTATTCTTGATACGGCGGCTGAGTTGTTAGCGTGTTGCGATGTTTCTATTCTTCTTTATGATGAAAAAAGAGAAGAACTTCGTTTTATGGCTTCAACGGGATCAAACAAGGAGGAATTGGAAAAAATCCCCGTCCCTCTTGAAAACAGCTTAGCCGGAACAATTTTTACGGAAAATCGGCACCTGTTGATTAATCGTGTGGAGGATGACCCCCGTCATTATGACCGTGTAGGTGAAGAATTGGATTATCAAGTAGATTCTTTGCTGGGTGTTCCAATGCGTATAAAGGATCGTGTGACAGGGGTCCTCGAAGCCTTAAATAAGAAGGAGGGAGAATTTACGCCCTTCGACATCAAGTTATTATTCGTGATAGCTTCCCAAGCGGCAACTGCTATCAATAATGCCAAACTCATCCAGGCCTTAAAAAAGGCTAATGTGGAACTTAGCGAAGCGGATGACATGAAACGGGCTTTTATGGCTGTTGCTTCTCATGAGTTACGCACACCCTTGGGCATTATTTTGGGATATGCCTCTTTCCTCGAGGACGATGCTTCCGGTGAGTCAAAACAGTACGCGGAATATGTATTAAAAGCAGCCTTGCGCTTACGGGGGATACTGGACGATATGAAGAATATGAATTTGTTGTACACTGGTAAAGCCGATCTAAGTATCAGCCCCACCAGCGTGCAAGAGGTCATTGCTATTGCCAAAAGTGAGAGTGTCTCTACTGCTGAAGCAAAGAATCATAAGTTAACTTTCGATTTACCCCCTACCCAAATAGCTCTTCAGGCCGATGTGCAAAAGTTGAGCATGGTTTTTATCAATCTTCTTAGCAATGCAATCAAATTTACGCCTTCTGAAGGGGAAATTCATCTCAAGGTTTCGAAGAAGAGGAAGAAAGTCATTATTTCAGTTCGGGATAATGGTTGCGGGATTCCTCCTGAAAAATTAGGAAAAATCTTCGGTGGATTTTACCAAGTAGAAGATCATATGACCCGTAAAAGTGGAGGATTAGGGGTAGGATTGTCGATTGCTAACAGGATTGTAGAGCTGCATGGGGGAAAGATATGGGCTGAGAGCGAGGGGGTAGACCAAGGTGCTACTTTTTATGTCCGCCTCCCCCTACAAGTACCTGCTCATTCTGACTAGCCAGCTCCTTGCGCCATGCTCCAGGTATTGAGCACGTCCTCAATTTCATCAAGATAAGCGTCTATAGCGCTCAAACGAGCAGGGAATTTGTCTCCGTATAACCCCAACTCATGGCAGGCTTGTTCCCAACTGTGGCTTATGGTGTGATTTTCTGGCAAGACCGATATGGCTTGCGTCCAGGTCTTTAAAAGCGGCCATAACACGCTAGAGGGGTGCCCACCCTCCAGTAGCGCTACCAGGCCTTTGTGATAATAATCCCTTCGATGAGGATGTAAGTTAATTGGACACGCCTCTTGAGGGAGAGCTTCTAGGCTTTCGGCCCAAAGCGAGAGCCATTTTCTGAATGTTTCAGTACTTAGAGAAATCCCACCCAGAAGTGCCAAGAAGCCCTGATAGAGTTTGGGTTTCTCTACCGCTTCGGCGCGTTTGGGAAAATCTAGCCCTAAACGTCTGGTGGGCAGGGCCGGCCCATTGAGGAGGGCGACTGCGTTCACGGCTTTTTCTACTGCGGAGAGGTATCCCCTAAGTTCTCGTTGGCCTGCAGAAGGGGAATTAAGTTGGTGCTCGAACCAAAATTGGCGGGCGTCTTCTAATTCGGATTTGGCCCGCTGCAGGACATGGTCCGGCGTGTAAAATTGTCCCCGCACGCCAGCTTGGACGTAATCTAGAAAATGTTGTGGATCGTGGAGAATCTTTGCATCATAAAGGCTTGGCCCCAACCAAGGGTGAACGCGTAATTGACGCGGCTCCTTGTACAATAATTGATCATGATTTTCAATATCATAGTGGATATCGTGAGTTAGGCGTTTGATTTCTCGATTTATTTCAGGAGGGGTTGAATGGATAAAGACAATGTCTATATCTCCCGCGCCACCCAAGAGAGGGGAGCCATATACTAATGAACCCCGCAAATAAGCCGCTATGATACTGCGTTCAGTGTCAACTCTTTTTTCAACGAAGTTTTGCGTAAAATCAAGCAAATTTTCTGGGGTGACGCGCATAAAAAACCTCTTTTGGCTAGGTTCTATTCATCAAACGGTAGCGTAACCTGGAAGGGGGGTAATTTCAGGTACTGACGGATACGAGTTTCGACCCAGTTAAGGTCTTCTGTTGAGGCAACGTAATTTAGCTGATTGGTGTCAATGGCAAGCACAGCTTTTTCTGTCTCTCGGGATGTGAAATAAGCATCATAGGCTTTATTTAGATTATCTATATAGTCTCTATCCATATCTCGCTCGTAGGGCCGGTCTCGGTGAGCAATCCGCTGCATAAGAACGTCCGTATCTGCCTGTAAATACACAATCAGGTCAGGGACAGTGAGCTTTTCAGCAAGGGCATTATGAACGCTTTGGTAGGTTGCCAATTCATCACCATCTAGGTTTAAACCAGCAAAAAGGGCATCTTTTTCGAAAGTATAGTCAGCAATTAAGTGCTCTTTCTCTTTGAGAAGTTGAGAGACCTTCCTTTGTTGGTGATAACGGCTCAACAAAAAGAAAATTTGGGTCTGGAAAGCGTATGTCTTTCGATCCTGGTAAAAATCAGCCAAAAACGGATTTTCCTCGAAAATTTCTAGTAGCAGCTCAGCCCCGAAAACAGGCCCTAACAAACTGGATAAAGTGGTTTTACCGACGCCAATTGCGCCTTCGATTGCAATGTACATAATTTTTGGGAAAATATCCTTTTAACAATTCGGCCTTGTCTCTACTCCTTGAACGTTAACAACCTGGATGATACCAGGCTTTAAATGATACCGCAATATGCTTGACAAATGAAGGCGAGATTCGGTACACTAGATATATAAACTCTCAGCTTCATTACTTTCTTCGAAAATCTATCAAAAGGCACATCATAACAATCCTGATCAAGACTCATTTGAATGGTGTTAAATTTGCCCTTGATATTTTGTTTGTGATGTTGTTAATTTAGTCAGCATAATACCGAAAGGAGGAATATATGCCAGGATTAAATCGAATCCAATTGATTGGCCATTTGGGAGTAGATCCAGAGCTAAAGCATACCCCCAGTGGTAAAAAAGTTTGTACTTTTAGTGTAGCTGTCAATCGTCAATGGAAAAACAAAGAGGGGGATAAAAAAGAAGCCACGGATTGGTTCAATATCGAAGCCTGGGGGAGGTTAGGAGAGATCTGCGAGGAGTATCTGAAAAAAGGGAGTCTGATATTTTTAGAGGGTCGCCTGCAAACAGACCGCTATGAGCAAGACGACGAAACACGCTATTTCACCAAGGTTGTTGCTTCTCAGATGCAGATGCTCGATAAAAAGAAATAGCCTGATAGACATTAATGAAGCTGAGAGCTCGCCAGTCCGTCTCCTGAAAAAAGTGAGGCGGACTGGTTTTTAAGGAGAGAGAGAAATTTCTCATCGTTGACGCCATTTGTCCCATCTGGTAGAATTCATCCGCTCTATGGCGTTGTACCCTTCGCCTGGCAGAACTTGTATAAGGGATAGATTACTTATTAGGAAAGGTTTAAAACCATGAAAATTTTATTACTTGAAGATGTTTATAAATTAGGACGCGCCGGGGATGTAAAAAAGGTAGCTCCTGGTTATTTTCGTAATTATTTGATGCCCCAAGGTATGGCAATTATGGCCACGCCTGGCGCTATCAAACAAGCCAGCCGTATCCGTAAAGAAGGTGAAGTAAAACGCGCCCGCCTCAACGATGAGATGAGCGGCGTTGCTGAACAATTAGACGGAAAACTATTTACATTTGCAGCCAAGGCCAGTGAAACCGGACGTTTATATGGCTCGGTAAACACTCAAATGTTAGCCGATGTCATCAGCGAGGAAATAGGCGTCACAGTTGAAGCAAAACAAATTGAATCTCAACCCCTACGGACAATTGGAAAACATGATGTAGCTGCCCGCCTTACCGTAGACCTCATTCCTCAAGTCAATGTCATTGTATACCGAGAGGGCGAAACGCCCATGTCTGCTCTGAGCGAAGAAGAACGCGAAGCCATGCGGGCAGAAGAAGCGCTCGAAGAGGTAAAAGAGCTTGAAAAAGACATTCTAGAAGAAGCCGAAGAGGCAGTCGAAGTCAGTGAGGTTGAAGAGCCAGAAGATGTTGAAGAAGCTGAAGAAGCCGAGGTGGCTGAGGAAGTTGAAGAAGTCGAGGAAGCCGACGAATCTACGGAAGCTGAGTAGGTAATACATTCCACGTAAAACAACATAGTACCGGTCTGGAATCAGCCTATTTGCTGCCAGGCCGGTCTTTGTTATTAGGGTAATTAACCGATGGCAAGCACGATTGGCGAAAAACTGCGGCAAGCACGCGAAGAGCAAGAACGAACGCTGGAAGAAGCGGCTGTCACTACGCGCATACGCTTGCGCTATTTGAAAGCCATGGAGGAAGGGGATTTCGAGACCCTGCCCTCTCCTTTTCAGCAGCGAGGGTTTTTGCGTTCCTACGCTGGCTTCTTGGGCTTAAACCATGAGCCTTTGCTGGAAGCCTTGTCGTCTGGCTACTATCTTGTACCGGAAACCCCCGCGCCAACAGAAGATCTTCCCTCGAAAGAAGAAAAATCTACGCACAACCAACTTGAGGATATTGGGAAGAAGCTGGAAACGCAGCGCAATTTATTAGGGTTTTCCCTGGAAGACATAGAACGTCAAATTCACATTAAACCGCGCTATTTACAAGCCCTGGAAGAAGGGCGCTTCGATGAGTTGCCATCTCAGGTGCAGGGACGGGGAATGCTCAACAACTATGCCGAGTGTTTAGGCCTTGACCCCGAGCCTCTGTTGTTGGCCTTTGCTGAGAGACTCCAAGCCCGGTTGGAAGAAAAACGTTCTCGTAGAAGCGGGCACATCAATCCTTCCGACACCGAGTTACAAGAGCCTTCTTGGGTGCAGCGTGTCTTTTCTCAGCATCTAATTATCAGCGGGTTATTTGCCCTTGTGCTTGTGGTCGTCATTATCTGGTCGAGCGTGCAAGTCATGGGCCAGCGAGCTGGAGAAGCCCAAGTCTCCCCCACCATCCCCGGCGTGGCAGATGTGCTCCTCCCCTCGGCCACACCATCTCCCACGAGCGAGGTTTCACCCACCCCCCAAGAGGGTATCCAAATCGATGTAGAAGAGACCTCTCCCCCTGACCCCGATGAAACCGAAGAGGAGGAAATCACGCCCCTCCCAGCCGAAGAAGTGGAAATACAAGTCCAACTTGTTATCGAACAACGCGCCTGGGTACAGGTGATTGCTGATGGTGAAGAAGTATTTAGCGGACGTATGTTGCCTGGCTCCACCCACGTTTTCGGTGGAGAAGAACAGGTTGAAGTGCTGACAGGAAATGCTGCTGGGGTAAGAGTTTTTTATAATCAGCGCGAAATAGGCGTGTTAGGCGTGTATGGGGGCGTAGCTAATCTTATTTTCTCGGCAGAAGGAATTTACACCCCCACCCCCACCATCACGCCCACGCCCGAAGAGACGGCGACCCCCACGCCCACGTCCACGCCAAGCGTGACTCCCACCCCTTCCGATTAAGGTGAGGGGCGGGCACATGCTGAATTCCCCCATCCCCCAGCGCGAGCGGGAGGTGACGGCCATCTCCCACGCCTGAACAGTAACCGCCAGGAACCCCCATGAAACCAAAAACATTTACCATTATTTCTTTAGGCTGCGCCAAAAACACGGTGGATTCCGACACCATGGCCCAACTTCTCCACCGGGAAGAGTACACGCTGGTCGAAAATCCCCAAGAGGCGGAAGTGATCATTGTCAACACCTGCGGTTTTATCAGCTCCGCGCGGGAAGAGTCCTACCAAATTTTGTCCGAGATGAAGGAGCAGAAAGAGGAAGGCCAAATTTTGATTGCGGCGGGATGCCTGGCGCAACGCTCCGGGGAAGAAATTGTGCGTCAAATCCCCCAGGTTGACGGCGTGCTTGGGACGCGGCGCTGGATGGATATAGGGGATGTGGTCAGGAGTCTTCGGGAAGGGAAACATCCCCAGCCGCTTTACCATCTCCCGGATGTGGACACTGTGGGCCGGGACCGCCGGGCGACGGTTGGGGCACATCTCCAGGGGGGGAGCGCTTACCTGAAAATAGCCGATGGCTGCCGGAGACCGTGTGCTTTTTGCGCTATTCCCCTCATCAAGGGGACAGCCGTTAGCCGCCCGCTGGACGATATACTCCAGGATGCCGTGCTTTTGGGTGAAAATGGGGTGCGGGAGATCAACTTGATTGCCCAAGATACCACGGACTACGGCCACGATTTGGGGCTGAAAGACGGTTTGGCGCACTTGTTGGAGGAGATGACGGGGGCCGTTCCGGAGGTGGATTGGATACGAATCTTATACGCTTACCCAGGTTATGTTACCGACCGCCTGATTGAGGTTATGGCCACGCATAAGAGCGTCATCCCCTACCTGGATATGCCCCTTCAGCACGCCCATCCTCAAGTTTTGCGGCGCATGCAGCGCCCCGCCAATGTGGATTGGGTGCATAAGACGGTGGCCAAGCTGCGAAAAGCTATGCCCGGTCTTGCCCTACGGACGACGTTCATCGTGGGCTATCCGGGAGAGACGGAAGAGGAGTTCCAGGCGCTGCTCGACTTTGTGGAAGAGATGCGCTTTGACCGGGTGGGCGCCTTTGCGTTCTCTTTCGAAGCCGATGTCCCCGCTGAGCCTCTGGGCGACCCCATTCCCCAAGAAATCAAGGTAGAGCGCATGGAGCGGCTCATGCTCAAGCAGCAAGACATTTCTCTGGCCAAAAACCAGTCTCTGGTGGGGAAAACGCTGGACGTGTTGGTAGAGGGTCAGGGCTTAATTGAGGGTACCTCAGAGACAATATCCCTGGGACGCTCTTACCGTGACGCGCCCGAAATCGATGGCATGGTGATTGTGGAAAACGAACTCCCCATCGGTGAGATTGTGTCCGTGGAAATCAATGGGGCTACAGTCTATGATTTGATGGGGGTGGCGAAATAACGCAAAAATCGTTTATAATTTAGAGAGACATAAGCTGAGACATCAAGGATGAATTTATGCACATCGTATACCCAGAGAAAAAAGACTTCATGCAAGCCATGAAAGAAGCCGATAACCGTTCCTTCGATTTCGTTGTGATGGTCACTGATATATTGGAGTCGCATAACGCCGACAGCTTGAAAGAACAAATGGATGAATGTGTGCGAGTTTTAAAAGATGGGGGAGTACTCTTTGTACAAGGGCGACCTGAGTATCTGCCGGAAATAGGTGTCTATCTTGACCAAACATTAAACTTTAAGTACTGGATAGCGATTGAGTCTCAACTACAGAAAAAAGAGAAGAGGTTACCTTCTGCCCATGCCTCTGTTCTTCTGTTTACGAAGGGGAATGGCCGCTTTCACGTTAAGCGTACCCGCTTCCCACACCAACACTGCGATTTTTGTGAGAGAACGCTAAAAGATTGGGGGGGGAAATCCCACTTGATGCACCCTGAAGGTTACGTCATCTCTGATGTTTGGAAAGACTTACCAAAAGAGGACAATTACACGCAACTTTCCAAGCCAGTACTCGAAGCCGTTTTGCGTATGTTGGATTTTGAATCCTCCGCAGATGAAAAACCTGATGCAGAATCAACAACTTACAAGGAAAATAGTTTTTTCCAACAATTAGATATTCCAGTAGTATGCGGAGATACTAGAGGCCTCATTGGTCCTAAAGAAGGAATTACTTCAGGTGGGGTCATGGCCGAGAGTGTTGCCCAATATACCTTACCTGGTTTCCCGGCCCAAAAGAAAAAAGAGCCTATTGAAGTTACCAAAGAAATCAAAACAGGAAGCTCAATAACAAAGTTGTATAACGTTGTCCATCACGGCGACGCGGTGGAAATACTCAAACAATATCCTGAAAACTCCATTGACCTTGTTTTTGCTGACCCGCCGTATAATTTAGATAAAGAGTATATCGTATACGACGACGAGCTTGCGGATGAAGAGTACCTTGCATGGTGCAATACCTGGCTCCAAGAGTACGTGCGAATACTTAAACCCACGGGTTCTCTCTATGTACTGAATCTACCCCGGTGGACAATGTATCATGCAGCATTTCTCAATCAACGGCTCTATTTTCAGAATTGGATTGTCTGGGATGCTATGGCTATGCCCCTGGGGAAAGTGATGCCCGCTCATTATGGGTTGTTATTATACACAAAACACCCCACAGACTTTACTTTCAACTATGATAAAGTAAACGATTTGGATGCCCGATATTACTGCCTGCGCCGTTCTTGTATCCGCAAGCGAAAAGAAGAGGGGGTTGATGATAAAATGCCGCTTACTGACATTTGGTGGGATATTCACAGAATCAAACACAAACGTGATCGAGATAGCCATCCTTGCCAATTGCCAGATGAATTAATGGAACGAATTATCCAGCTCTCTACGAACAAAGGAGACGTTGTGCTTGACGCGCTTGGTGGGGCTGGGACGACACCAGTTACATCGCTCAAATTGGACCGGCAATATGTAGCAATAGATATTGACGAAAAATATGTTGAAATTACAAAGAATAAACTAGACGAGATAAAAAATAAAGGCTACGTGGAACGGGAAAGCACTCACAAGCCGCAACAAAAATACACCAAGAAAGAGTTGCAATTAGAATTGCGTGATCTAGCCCAAAAATTAGGACGGTTGCCAACACCCAAAGATGTACAAGAAATGAGTGAGTATAATTCTGATGTTTTTCTCACCATGTTCCCATCGTGGAACAAAGCCCTTAAAGCCGCTAAACCCGAGATACAATCATGACAAAAGCCCATAAGATTTCTTTTCAAGAAGCATGGGATAGTTCTACCGTATTTTTTGTTGATGAGGAACTTGAACGCGAGATTGACACGAAAGTAGAGACGCTCCTTGAAACAGCCAGAAATCACCGCGTATCAGAAATTACAAAAATCAGTGTATCGAGTATAGCTGATTTCCTTGGAGAAAAAGAGAATGCTTTGGACGTGATATTGAAGGATGTTGGACTGTCCCAAGAGAAATTTAAGCGTATTGTTTCTTTATTGCGAAGATTGGGGCGTATTCCCGGTGACTTTAGCAGTGAGTGGGGTGTGAGTAGAATCAAAAGCAAAATAGAAAGCGAAGCAGACTTTGCACATAAGATAGCGAAACTATTAGTTGATGGTCAAAGGGATGAGGAGCTAGCTCTTCACATTCCACGTTTCTATCTCGATATGCTCAATTATCGTGAAATAATGGGTAGCTCACAGGCTGCCAGACGGGTGCGCTATAAACAATCTCTAGCTGGTTCTTATGGTGGAAAGAAAGGGTATTATGTA